>JAAUQE010000004.1 GCA_012032425.1 Leptolyngbya sp. RL_3_1
TCTTTCAGGGACTATCCTCAACTCAACTCTCCCAATTACTCGAAATTGCACAACCTCAAATCTGGCGAAAGAATCAAATCATTTTCCAGCAAAACACCCCAGCGACGGGCTTTTTTGTGGTGAAAAAGGCCGCGTCAAGGTGTATAAAGTTTCATCAATTGGCAAAGAACAAATTCTCAATATCTTTGAATCAGGAGACAACTTTGCAGAAGTGTCTGCCTTGGATGGGCAATCGTTTCCGGCTGCTGCCGCCGCCATGGATCAAGTTGAGCTGATCTTCTTTCCGCGCTCCGATTTCATTCAGCTTTTGCACGCGGATCCCAGTATTGCGATCAATATGCTGACTAGCTTATCGAAGCACTTGCGTCATTTAGTCGGGGTGATCGAAGATCTCTCCTTTAAAGACGTGCCGCAACGACTGGCTGAATATCTGCTCCAACTGAGTGATTCGGAGGCTTCATCAGCGATCGATGATTCACAAATGACCAACACTGTGACCTTAAATTTAACCAAAACTCAACTGGCCGCAGCCCTGGGCACAATTTCTGCAACGCTCTCCAGAGCGTTCTACCGTCTGAGCAATGAAGGCATGATTGCCGTTAAGGGTTCACAGATTACAATTCTTGATCGCGATCGGCTACGCACCCTGAGTCAAACTGAAGCGCTGGGCGATCGTTAGATAACCGATGTAGAGAAGTTTTCTAGCTCCTATCACCGGTATGACCGGGTTTCGTTGTCCGACCTGTTCCCTCTTCCCTGCTCCCCTCTCATTCCACATCAATCAACACATCCACCTGCAAATTGGTCAGTCCCTGCACCACCTCACTCTGGTCAATGCGGATGCGCACCTCCACGACGCGGGCGTCGGCATTGGCGGCAGGGTCGTCATCCAGTACGTCATTTTTAAAAATTTGTAGCCCCACCTGATCAACGGTGCCGGTGAGGGTGTCGTCAAAGGCCCCATTGCGACTGCGGATGGTGGCCGCCTGCCCTTTCTGCACCAGGCTGACATCGGTTTCATAGACCTCGGCCACCACGTACATTTGCTCGGTGTCCCCCAGGGCCAAGATCGGATTGCTGGGGGAAATTGCCTCCCCCGGTTCCACATAAAGATTCAGGACTTGGCCGCCACTGGGGGCGCGCACCACGGTCTGGGCCAGCCGCGCTTCGGCTAGAAGTAAATTCTGCGCTGCCGAATCCACCAGCACCTGGGCCTGAGCCAATTGCAAGCTGGCTTCTTGGGAGGCCACTTGGGCCTGGGCATTGCCGATGCCGCTGCGGCGAGACGCCTGGAGTTCTTGCTTGCGGTTTTGGGCGCTGCCAATTTGTGCCCGCAGTTGATCCACCACCGCCTGCTGCTGGTCTAGGTCTTGGCGAGAAATTGCCCCACTGGTCTGTAATTGCTGGAATCGGGCCAAGTCCAGTTCTGCCACCCGCAGTTCCGCCTGGAGGCTATTAATGGTGTCTTGCTGGGCCTGGATGGCGGCGGATTGAGGGCCGTCGATTTGGTCAATGCGGGTCTGGGCCTCTTGGATATTGCGCTGGCCAAACTGGGTTTGGGCGGCGAGTAGACCTTCGGCTTCAGAGAGCTGGCTGGCGGCGTAGTCGCGCTCGGCTAAGCGCACCTCGTAGAGGTTCAGATAGGCCAGAATTTGCTCGGCTTCGACCTGATCCCCTTCTTTGACCAGCAGCCGTTCTAGCCGCCCCCCTTCCACCGGGACCACATCCACCACCCGCCCCCGAGGTTCGATTCGGCCTAAGGCGGCAACTTGTACCTGTTTTGGGAGGACGGACTCGGTTTCAGCAGTATCGGCCTGACGGCTTTGGGTGATTAATTGGACTGCGGTGAAAGCCAGACCGGCGGAGACCACCAGCGCCCCGATCAACCACCAGAGAGGTTTGCCAGGGAGGGAAGTGGGACGTTGAAACGCCATAAATCAGGTCAATCCTTTGGCTGTGGGCAGAATGAATAACTATGAGGTTACTGGGGCCTAGGGGGGGCGATCGGGGAACTTAACCTTGTATTAGGGATGTGGGCAAAATGCTCCAGTTGGTGACGGTCAATACAGGCTTACTCTGTTGCCTTGGCCAGGTTTGCTAAGGACAATGGGTACCCGTGTCGGGTGCGCCGCACTAACGTTGCGCCACCCCAACGCGGTTCTCAGTCTGGTCTGCACTGGCGGCTCTATTAGGTACGGATATTTGGGGGTTATGGAGGGAAAGACCACGAAGATTCAACCGGATTACAGACCCCTAGGATGTGCTGAGTGCATCCGGGGGGCAGGGCTTGATTCGAGTTCACGATGGCTTTCCAGCCGATTGTGAACACCACGACGCAGCAGATTTTTGCCCACGAGGCCTTGGTCCGAGGGGTGAATAACGAGCCTGCTGGTCAGGTGTTTGAGCAGGTTAACGATACGAACCGTTACCGCTTTGATCAGGTGTGCCGCACCAAGGCGATTAAGCTGGCCTGCGAGCTGGCTATGCCGTCACTGCTCAGCATCAACTTCATGCCCAATGCGGTTTACCAGCCCGAGCTGTGTATCCGTACGACCCTGGCGGCGGCTGAGCAGTATGGCTTTCCGATCGAGCGGATTGTCTTTGAAATCACGGAAAGCGAAAAGGTAGAAGATTTGGCCCATCTCCGCAGCATTGTTGAGTACTACCATGCGCGGGGCTTTAAAACCGCCATTGATGATTTTGGCGCGGGCTATGCGGGGCTCAATTTGCTGGCCGAGGTGCCTACAGATTTTGTCAAGCTGGACATGGCCTTGATCCGAAAGATTGATCGCGATCAAGTCCGCCAGGCGATTGTCCGAGGCATTGTTCAGGTCTGCCGGGAACTCTCTAGAACTGTGATTGCGGAAGGGGTCGAGACCGATGAAGAGTGGACCGTTTTGCAGTCTTTAGGGATTGAGCTGTTTCAAGGGTTCTATTTTGCCAAGCCAGCTTTTCAGGCGCTGGCAACGCCATCGCAGCATCTCTGGCGATAATGCTGCTCCGCTTTGGTCAGTCCCCAAAATACCAAAAACTCAATTTGACTGATGACAGAGATGCCAATCCACTCTGTTCCTTGGAGGAGCTTAACCAGAGCAGGATCGTCTTGCAGTAGGGCAACTATGGCGTTGGTATCAAGGAGAGGTAACGGTTACCACTCATCGCGCAGGGACCGCTGGGTAGCCAGCGCATCGCCTTGCCAGGTTAAGCGCCCGACTCAATCTGAAAAATCATAGTTGGCAGGGGGTAACGGCAATTTTTGTGTTGGCGCGATCGCCAGTTCACTACCATCAGCTTGAGGGGATCCTGACTTGAGGCCGATGCGGGAGTCACGCTCGACTTACACTGGGCTTAGTCGGTGGGTTATTGGATTGAGTAGAGGATGGTATTTGTCTCGTTAACAGAGTGGGTTACGGCAATTCGCTCCGGCAGAGCCCTAGGCAGCTTTCCTACGGATACGGTCCCAGCCCTGGCCGCCCATCCCGATCAGGGCGATCGCATCTACGCCACCAAAGGGCGATCCCCCGACAAACCCTTAATTCTGATGGGGGCCTGCCTCGCCGATCTGCTGCCCTATGTGCAGGGCACCGCCGATGAGCTGGCGCAATGGCAACAAGTGGCTGACCAATATTGGCCCGGTGCCCTCACCCTGGTGCTGCCCGCCAGCGATCGCCTTCCCCCCGCCATGAACCCCCAACATACGGGCACCCTAGGCATACGCGTCCCCGATCATGCCCTTGCCCGCCATCTCCTCGCCCAGACCGGCCCCCTCGCCACCACCAGCGTCAATCGCTCGGGTCAACCGGCCCTAGTCGAGGGAGCGGCGATCGCCCAGCAATTTCCTGACCTGTTGCAGCTCGATCAGCTCACCCTGGCGGCCCTACAGCAGACCCTCGGCCCATTTCCCAGTGGCTCGGGGCTGCCCTCCACCGTAGTGCAGTGGCAGGCTGCTGGTTGGCAGGTGCTTCGGCAGGGCGCGGTTTCCGTAGCGACCCTTCCTATGATGGAGTAGTTCGGGTCGTTGCCTTCCTTGCTTCACCCTCCCTAACTCCCCACCCCCATGCCCGCACCTGAATCGTCTTCTGCCTCGACTGCTTATTACCAAGCCCTGGAACTGGCTCTGTTTCGCGGGGGATTTCTAGCCCGTACCGCCCATGAGCTGCGATCGCCCCTCAACAAAGTGATCAGCCTCCATCAGATGATTTTGGAAGGGCTTTGTGATGACCGTGAGGAAGAGATTGAGTTTCTGACCGAAGCCCATGGCGCGGCCCTGAAGCTACTGGAGCACCTGGACTTTTTAATTCATCTCTCCAAACTAGAGGGCGATCGCCTGCATCCCCACAGCCAAGCCGTCCCCCTTGCCCCCCTGTTCGAGAAGGTGCAGTCCCTCACCCACCTGCAAGCCGCCAACCGCAACCTCCGCCTCGTTTTGGAGACCCCTGCCGACGACGTACAGGTGTGGGCCGACCCGGCTTGGTTGAGCACTGTGCTGGCCACCCTGATTGAAGTAGCGATCGAAACCTGCGATCGCGGCACCATTCGCATTGCCCTGGCCCCAGAACAACCCGCAGACTATTGCGATATCTGGGTGGAAGACGAACGCACGGGCGGCACCTGGCAAGAACCCCGCCCTCTACCCGATCCTGAAGATTTTGATTTAGAGCGATCGCTGCCTGCGAGCCTGCGCTTGGAGCTGGTGCGGTTATTGCTGATCCGTATGGGGGGCGCTTTCTCGCTGCTCACCACCCCCGCCGCTTCGGAGTCAGGCCCCACTCGCATCCTCTGTCGCCTACCGATTCAAGAATCCGGTGAAGGGTAGATTGGGTTTAGGACATTACGCTTCGTTGACCTGTTGCAAGATCGCTTGAATAAAGCGATCGCTGAAATAAATTCCGACTTGTTTCATCTGCTGCATGTACGGCTGAATCGCTGGGATATAACCTAGCTGCTTGGCGCGAATCAAAATCCTGATGGAGCCTGTGACCTTGATACCTAAGGATTCAGCAACTTTTCGCCCTGTTAGCTCATCCATCACGACTAACTGAGCTTGGCGCTCCAGAGCAAGCGCAATCACTTCTGCTTCTCCTCGATCTAGCGTGAGCAAAAGGAGCGATGTTTGCTGCGTTGATTGCAGCGATTTTTGTTGAATCCAAGTTGCTTGGAGCAGATCGATACTGCCATACTGCCCTGCGGGATAGGCCGCAATTTCTTGAGCAACCGCTTCTGGAATAACAAGAGTACCAACCACCTTTTGAAGCAGCGGCAGCTGACGGATACGCACAAAAGCAATCAAGGGCGTCGCATTGCTAACAATCACGCCGGATCAGGTAGTGCAGTAATTCCTTCAAGCTCATGGGCCAGCATCGATTCGTCGTAGTCAAAGACAACAATGCCGCGCTCTGCCAACGTATCCATGAAAGCGAGGCGATTCATCCCAGCCAGTTGAGCCGCTTTCCCCAAAGACAATTTCTTTTCTTCAAAGTAAGCAATCGCAGCAATTAAACGAATATTACGACTCAGGTCGGTGATACCCAATTTCAGAGCAGCCAAAATATCTGGCGAAATCTCAATAGTGATCGTTTCAGGAGCCATCGTTTTTAAGCCCGTCAGACTAGGGCAAACTTTAGTCCCTACCCCATATTTTAGCTGCTATGGACAGGGGGGTTCTACGTGAGGTTAGCCTGCTATCAGGGTAACAAGGTTTTGCAATTACTCTAGAGCGACAGGTGAAGCCTCAGGGACAGTGGCCATTCTGGCCATGCAGGTGCGCTGATTCCAGAGATACGCGCCAATGCCCACCGTTAAATTAGACACACAGGCCGCGACAAACACGCCGCTAATGCCGACCCAATTGGCCCCCACATAGGCAAGGGGAACGTAGAGCACCCCCATGCGGACCACGGTCATCACCACCGAAGGCAGCGGTTTGCCCAGGGCATTAAAGGCAGCGCTGGCCACCTGAATGATCCCCGCTCCGCCGTAGCTAATCGGGACAATCCACAGATAGCGAGTGGCGATCGCAATCACCTCAGGCTCCCCATTAAACAGCCCCGCCAACTGAGTCGCCGAGAGGGCCAGCAGCACCGCCGTCAATAGGCCCCAGCCCATGCAGAACCAGAGGCTAAGCTGGAGCGATCGCTGGATCCGGTCGTAGCGCTGGGCACCCGAGTTTTGACCCACAAACGGACCCATACTGGCCGCCAGCGCCATCAGCACAATCAGCGCTAACGACTCTAGCCGCGTGGCGATGCCAAAAGCCGCTACCGCCTCAGCCCCAAAGGACGCGATCAGACTGGTGACCACCCCAATGGACATGGGCTGGATCATTTGGGTCATCGCCGCCGGTACCCCCACATGGAGGATATCCTTCCAGCACCAGAGCATTTCCATGGGGCGGGGAAACCGGAGGGACAGCAGATGTTCTTTAAAATGCAACACCAGCAGAGAGGCCACCAACGTGACCGCCCGCGAACCGACCGTGGCCCAAGCGGCCCCCTGTAGCCCCAGGGCCGGGAGGCCAGCCCAGCCAAAAATCAACAAGGGATCTAGCGCAATATTGACGATCGCGGCGGTGACCATAATCAAACTGGGGGTGGCCGTATCCCCCGCCGCCCGAATGGCGCTGTTGCCCACCATCGGGATCACCAAAAAGATCATGCCGAAGTACCAAATCTGCATGTACTCCCGGATCAAGGGCAGGGTCTCGGGAGTCGCCCCTAGGGCGGTAAACAGCGGATCAATGGTGAACAGACCAATGGCCACAAATACAATCACCACCACCAAGGCCAAGATCAGGCTATTGGTGGTAAAGCGCTGTACCCGAGAGTGGTCACCCTCACCGATGGCACGGGCAATCACCGAGGCGGCCCCAATCCCTAGCCCCATGGCCAGACTGCCGAGGGTGAGCACCACCGGAAACGTAAAGCTGACCGCAGCTAGGGGTTCAGTGCCCAGTTGGCCTACAAAATAAGTGTCAGCCAAGTTAAAGGCCACTAGGGCAAAAATGCCGCCAATCATCGGTAGCGTCAGCCGTCGCAGGTGGCCGCCAATGCTGCCTTCGGTTAGAGATAGGGCCATAATTTCAGTCGGTATTGCACTGCTCTATGCTGCCACGGGATCTCACCTCGGGCGGGGCAATGGGCGGGGCGATCGCCCGTTGGTGAGCTGGACTGCCCGATTTCCCAGCCGTGATCTGGGTCAAATGTGACCCATCGGTTAGGGTGGTGGGTGCCATTTCTCAATGTTCAAGCCAGACCATGGTGAGCCCGTTCCGTTTTGCCATCATCAGTGATCCCCATGTCACCCTGCCCCACACCCAATACGCCTACCCCAGTCAATTCCATTTTGTCGAGGCCAGTGTCCCAGCCCTAGAGCAAGTGCTGGCGACCTTGGCGGCGGAGCCCTTAGATTTTTTGTTGATGCCGGGTGACCTTACCCAGCATGGAGAGCGCGACAACCACCACTGGCTGACCCAGCGCCTGAGCCAGCTCCCGTTTCCGGCGTATGTGGTGCCCGGTAACCACGATGTGATTACGGCCAACGGGGATGAGAAAACCGTCAGCATGTCGGAGTTTACCGACCTCTACGGTCCCTTTGGCTATAGCCAGCAGCAGCCCTACTACCATCAAGAGCTGGTGCCGGGGGTGCATTTGGTGGGGCTAAATTCCATTGCCTTGATGAGCAAGGGCAGCAGTTGCCTACGGGCTCATGTCGATGCGGCTCAGCTCCAGTGGTTGGCGGAGACGCTCCAGGATCTCCAGGGGGAATGGGTGATTGCCATGGTGCATCACAATGTCTTGGAGCATATGCCGGGACAGGCGACTCACCCGATGGGGCAGCGTTACATCATTCAAAATCGTCAAGCGTTGATCGATTGTTTGCAAGCCCACCAAGTGCGGCTGGTGTTGACCGGCCATTTGCATGTGCAGGATGTGCTGGAATCGGGGGACCTCTGGGCGGTGACGACGGGCTCTCTGGTCAGCTATCCCCATCCCTATCGACGGGTGGCGGTGGCTTCTACCGAGGCAGGGGCGCTACAGATGCAGATCACCACGGAACGGGTGCAGGCGCTGCCGGATTGGCCTGATTTGCAAACGATATCTCGCCAACGCATGGGCGATCGCTCCGGCCAATTTATGAGCCGCTTCTTGAGCTGCCCTCCCTTGAGCTTGCCGTCCCGTCAGGCCGTAGCGTTAGCGCCGATCATTCGGGATTTTTGGGCCGCGATCGCGGCAGGAGATAGCGTGATCGATTATCCGCAATTGCCAGAGCCGGTGCGGCGCTACCTGCACAGCTTTGGGGCGATGGATGCGGAAGGGCGCTATCGGGCGATTGATAATCAAGCTACCCTCACCTTGGCGGCGCGATCAGCCCTGAAAAAAGGGTCGCTGTAGCGACCCTCAGGAATCTGCCGTCTTTCTCTGGGAGGAGAGTCTCAGGGAAGTAGCGGCGCTAGCTGTTGGCCGCAGTCGCCTCAGTTTCAGCCGCCTCAGTTTCAGCCGCATCAATAGTTGAGGCTGCGCCCTGGAGCTGGCCAAGGTTGATTTTCACCACCTTGTTGCGGACTTCTTCCACCTTGGGGAGGGTGAGCACCAGGAGACCGTTGGTGTATTCAGCGGTAACCGCATCATTGCGAACGGCTTCGGGTAAATTCACCACCCGACGGAAGGTGCCATAGCGGTGGTTGTCGTAGAGGACGGTATCGCCTTCATTAGCTTCAAAGGCGGGCGATCGCCAGAAATGGCCACGGACTCGCGGGTGACATGGATATCAATATCGTCAGGATTGATGCCCGCCAGTTGAGCCGTGAGGGTATAGTGCTCAGCCGACTCGACTAAACGAACCGCAGGCGTCCAGGTGACGGGGGCGGCATCGCTGCTGACCAGATCACCAAAGGCCCGGTCAAACTGACGGCGGAGGGTATCGATTTCTTCAAAGGGTTGCCAGTAACGGACGATCATGGTTTCAACTCCTAGAAACTGCTTTGGTTTAGAACCGTTGCTTACAATCCCTATGGTGCAACGGGTTCAGGGAATGAAACAGTGGCGAAAACCAAACCAAAATGGCGAGTTTTTACACCGAATCACCCGTACCGTGATCGCCCGACCCACCCGGCTGATTTCCCTTCGTGATCGTCCTGAAGCGTCAGATAGCTTAACGCCATGGCTGGATCTGGGTAATCTTAACTATGCTGAGGTATGGACAGGGCTCCAGGTGTCAGGGGCATTGACCCAGGCCATCGGGCTGACGCTCACCTTCCGACCCATTTCCCGTGAACCCACAAGAATTTCACCTATCGATTACGCCCCTCGGGGACGATCGCTACCTAATCCGCACCGAGGACATGGCAGCGGGGGTACCGGTGGCGGAAGCGCAGGTGCAGTGGTCTGTCGATCAATGGCTGAAGCGATCGCAACCGGCCATGGATGATCCGATTTTGGGGTTGTTGCAGGGCGATCGCCCGCCGCTGCTAGCCCGAGTTCCGACCTCAATCAACTGGGTCATGAGCTGTACAAGGCCCTCTTCCACCAGGACTTTATCCGCGAAAGCTGGTCCAGAGCCCAGGGCATCGCCCAAAACCGCCGCCAAATCCTGCGCTTACGCCTCGGGTTTAAAGACAGTCGGCTACAGCGATTGCCCTGGGAGGTGTTGCAGAGCCATGGCAAGCCCCTCGCCACCCGTGTTGACCTTACCTTTGCCCGCTACTCGGCTGATTTGATGGCGGCCCAATCGGCCCAACCCCTCAACCTGCCCGAAGGGGACGCTGCCCTACAGGTGCTAATGGTGATTGCCAACCCCGATGACCAAACCCGCTTAAATCTGTGCCAGGAGGTACAAGACATCCAGGCGAGCTTGGTGCCAGCCCCAGGGGAAGCGGCTAGGGTGGAGATTACGGTGCTGGAACAGCCCGATCGCAGTGCCCTCACCCAGGCCCTAGAGCAAGGGCATTATCAAGTGCTGCACTATGCGGGCCATAGCGACTTTGGCAAAACGGGCGGCGACCTGCACTTGGTCAATCAGCAAACGGGCCTGACCGAACGGCTGACCGGCGAAGATCTGGCGGGGCTGCTGGTCAACAACCAAATTTGCTTGGCCGTCTTTAACTCTTGCCGCAGCGCCCATACGGCTGGGGATGATGCCGAGATGGACTGGCGGCAGCAAAATCTGGTGCAAGCCCTGGTCAATCGCGGCGTCCAGAGCGTGATTGCCATGGCCGAGCGCATCCCCGACCAAGTGGCGGTGAAGTTTACCCAACTGCTCTATACCAATATCAAGCAGGGCTACCCGATCGATTTAAGCTTGGGACGGACCCGTCAGGCACTGGTTTCCGCCTTTGGCTCCGATCAGCATTATTGGGCCTTGCCGGTGCTGTATTTGCAGCCCGAGTTTGATGGCTATCTCACCCAGCGCGACCGGGCGGCTGCCGTCCCCCTCGACCCTTGGCAAATGGATGCCTGGGCGACGCCCTCTGCCGGGGTGCCCACTGCCGACCTGACCACCGATCGGCCTGACCCCGCTGCTATGGCTTGGCTAGACACCTTGACCGCTGCCGACCCCAACCCAGAGGCTGCCCCTGATGACGATAGCCAGCCCCTCACCCAGCCTGCTCCCCATCTGGCCCAGTTGGTCGAGCAACTCTCGCAACCCGCCCAGGACGCCGATGAGCCGCTGATCCCTGCCGATCAGCAGGAGCTGTTGCTGCCGGGGACCCATAGCCAAACCGACCTCGGCATCTATGGGACCTTGCCCGAAAATCCGACTTATCAGCAGCCTGACT
Source organism: Leptolyngbya sp. RL_3_1 (assembly GCA_012032425.1). Lineage (GTDB taxonomy): Bacteria > Cyanobacteriota > Cyanobacteriia > Phormidesmidales > Phormidesmidaceae > PCC-6406. The sequence continues at coordinate 10,775 of JAAUQE010000004.1, forward strand.
GGGATAATCCGGCGAATGACGATTCCTTAGAGCCAGAGCGGGAAGCGGCGATCACCATGACCGCCGCCACGACCTCGACCCGTGCGGCCCTCGGGACATCGCCCAACCCCCAAAAACGTATTGAGAAACCCCTGCTGGCCTGGATGGCCTTGGGACTGGTGGGATTGGCCGGGACCCTCACCCTCGGGGTCTTCACCGCGCAAAAGCAGGCTTGTTTTCAGAAACCACCCAGCCCCCAGCAACGGCGAATGTCCCACCCGCAGCAACAAAACCTGAGGTATTGCTCAACCAGGCGATCGCTGCCCTAGCGCAACAGGACTATGAGCAAGCCAGCGAACAGTTGACCCAAGCATTAGCCCCAGAGATGTTGTCCAAGGCCGATGCCACGTTTCTCGAAACTGTGATCACGACGCTAGAAGGCTATGACGATCCGCAAATCCTTTTTGTGAAAGGGCGCGCCCATTGGCAGCGCTATGTGCAACTGGATGCTGACCCCGCCAGCAGAATTGGTCCAGCGAATCGTGAAGCCCTAGACGAAGCGAGAGATGCAGCCATTAGCGCTTGGGATACCTTACGCAAAACTCGCCCCCAGGACATTGAGGTGCAAGTGGCGATCGGTTTTGCTTACTACGCCGACAGCCAAGATAATGAGGCGTTAAAAGCTTGGGAAGAGGCGAGAGAAATCGAGATTAAACAGCGAAGTGGACGTGCTGACCCCACCGCCCTGCGGAATCCAGTGTTCCTCAATGCCTATGCCGGACTCATTCTTTTATCCCTGGATTCTCGGATCGATAACCTAGACCCTGGCGGCGATGAGATACAACGAGCGTTTGCGCGAGAGGAGCTACAAAAGCTGCAAAGTTTGGATGAACACAGGTGGCTCGTGGCAGATGGGCCGGACGCTAAGGTCAGGACTAACGATAATCCCTATGTGTGGCTCTGGACTGCCGCCGCCGAAGCAGAATGGTCGCGCATCTACGCTGATCTCTCTGGTGAACCTGAAACCCAAAGCACCGGAGCAAATCCTGCCCCCGAAAATTAGTGCCCTTACCCCCTCGCCCCCTCCACCCCTTCACAAATGACTATGCCCGTGGCCATGACCGTGACTATGGGTAAACTCAGCAGCGGCAGCAGCCACCGCTGGGCTTGGTCCCAGTTGGTATTGGTGACGAATGAAATCCATGATCGTGTTCAGCCCCTCTCGGGTTTTGAGGTTGGTAAACACAAAGGGGCGATCGCCCCGCATTTTCTCCGCATCCCGCTGCATCACGTCTAGATCGGCTCCCACATAGGTGGCCAGGTCAATCTTGTTAATCACCAGCACGTCTGAGCGAGTAATGCCGGGACCGCCCTTGCGGGGAATTTTGTCTCCCGCCGCCACATCAATCACGTAGAGGGTCATGTCTACCAGCTCAGGGCTGAAGGTGGCGGCCAGGTTATCGCCGCCGCTTTCCACAAAAATGATGTCCGGGGAAAACTGACGCGCCAACTGGTCAATGGCTTCTAGGTTGATGGAGGCATCGTCGCGAATGGCGGCATGGGGGCAGCCCCCGGTTTCAATGCCGATGATGCGATCTCGCCCCAGGGCCTCACTCCGCACCAGAAACTGAGCGTCTTCCTGGGTGTAAATGTCATTGGTCACCACCGCCAACTCGTAGTCCTCACGCATGGCCTTACACAGCGCATCAATCAACGCCGTCTTCCCTGAGCCAACGGGACCCGCTACACCCACTCTAAAAGGCTTCTTCACCACAGAGCACCTCAAAAAATACTGATTTCCGCAAGAAAATATCGCAAAATTATCTGAGCAGCCAACTGCTTAAACGTCATGCTTGATCAGAGCTACGACTCATAAAGTAGCAACCCATTATTTTTGACGTAGCTCAGCGAATCTTAGGATTGTTGATATCTTTCCCGCCTGACTCATGCCACTTGTCCTCCCACTTTTGATAATAAAACTCTAGCGATATCGGAGAAAGTTGATAGATCGACAGCAAGTGAATGCCATTATAAACAGCGAATATCCAACTCACTTTTCTGTACTTAGCAATAATTCCTGGATTGATATGATGGTGGGTAGAAAAGCTCTTTGTTAATTGTATATTGACCGATTTTAATTCGTATTCTTGGCCCGACGCATCTTTGGCATCATTCCCCTCTCGACCAGGCAATACGGTTAAGCCTGTAATCAAAAGAACTTGAAGGAGCTTCCCTCCATTATCTTGGAAAATATCATTTATGCCATGCTTTGAGGCAAGATCTTGATACTTTCTTATATAGGGAAAAAGTTCATCGAGAATAACCTTGTCTGGATGAAAACTCATCACCTCTCCCTGAGCAGGTCAGTGATGTCAACGCCTAAGGCTTGGGCAAGACGCTCCATATTATCAATTGAGATATTGCGCTCGCTACGCTCTATGGAACCGATATAGGTTCTATGGAGTCCGGCCATATCGGCAAGTGCTTCTTGAGACAGTCCTTGTAGTTGTCGGAGCTGGCGTAGCCTTTTAGCGAAAAGCTCCCTAGCACTTGATTGCACTGAATGACCGCAAAGGAAGTTGACATAGCCTATATAATTAAAATTATGATGACCATAAGTCTACAGACTATAAGTAGCATTTAGAGGAATGACATTGTTTATTCAAGACCAGAGTTTGCCTTTCAATATTGGGGATTTTGAGCAGTCGCCCGTTTACATGACCGATAAAGGGGCAGCATTTTGTGGAGATTCCTTAGAATTATTGAGTCAACTCCCTGATGAGAGCATCAACTTAGTCATTACCAGTCCGCCATTTGCACTACAGAGAAAGAAAGAGTACGGCAATAAAAGCCAAGATGAATATGTTGAATGGTTGGCTGGCTTTGCTCAATTGATATATCAGAAGCTTAAAAAAGATGGCAGTTTTGTACTAGATCTAGGCGGAGCCTACGAGAAAGGTAAGCCGGTAAGAAGCTTGTATAATTTTAGGATTCCTATTTACTTCTGCGATGAAATCGGCTTTTTCTTAGCGGAAGATTTTTATTGGTTTAATCCCTCTAAGCTGCCAAGCCCGATTGAATGGGTTAACAAAAGAAAAATCAGAGCAAAGGATTCAGTAAATACTATTTGGTGGTTTAGTAAGACTGAATTTCCTAAGTCAGATGTTTCCAAAGTGCTGACCGAATACAGTTCAAGAATGAAGAAACTTTTGGAAGATCCTGGAAAATTTTATGATCCCAAAAAGCGCCCTTCTGGTCATGATATCGGCAAAGCATTTGGTAGAAATAATGGTGGAGCAATTCCTTCAAACTTACTTCAGATACCTAACTCCGAATCAAACAGCCAATATCTTAGAGGGTGTAAGGCGCTTGGTCTAAAATCACACCCAGCTCGTTTTCCAGGCAAGTTGCCAGAATTTTTCATTCGATTTCTGACTGATCCAGGAGACTTGGTGATTGATATATTTGCAGGCTCAAATACGACGGGGTTTGTGGCTGAGAAAGAGAATCGACACTGGATAGCGTTTGAAAAAGATATTCAATATTTGGCAGCCTCTTCGTTTCGATTTATGGAAGATGACATTACTGAGAATTCTTTGAGAAGCTGGCATCAGGAAATTATGTCTGGGAAGGGACTTGAGGTTTTGCCTGACTCTAAACAGCTCAGACTGTTTGAACGTTTAGCGACCTATCAAGCTTGATGCCGCCATAACTCAACTTCGAAACAGCCGACTGTACTGGGTTTCGTGGGCCATACTCGCCAGGGAGAGTCCCCAGCTACAGGCAAACAGCTGATCATCCGATAAGGTCTGCACCTGATGGCTGGCTTTCTGCAAGGGCTCGGCAAGTTGCCGCAAGAGTCGCTGTCCTTCCGTTTGGCCCAAGGGCACCAAACGCACCCCTGCACTAATTAAATTGGTGGCCCAACTCTGTAAGAAGATTAACGTCGTTTCGGATGCGGGCAACTGCCAGAGGGCGGCGGTGATGCCAAAGGCGATCGCAAAGTTGCAGCGCTCTGATCTCAAGGTGTCAGGCAGTTCTGCTAGCCCAGCCGGGTCCAGATCCCCCACGAGGCGTAGGAGCGATCGCCCCATCTGCCAACTCTGCTGGCGCAGTTCTTCCCCATCCCGCACCGCAGAGAGCCAGTCATTCCACCGGGTTAGGGCCGTTTCATCTCCCTGCTGCCAAGCCCGAAAAGCCCGCATCATCACCGCCGCCTCTAGCCGAATGGTTCCCCGCTGCAATTCGGCCTGGAGCCAGTGGGTCAATGCCCCAACGTCGGTAATCTGACCCTGGTGGACCAAGGTTTCGATCCCTTCGGAGTAGCTGTAGGCCCCGATCGGTAGGGCCGGACTAGCCAATTGCAGCAGGCGCAACAGGGCAATGGCAGGCGGTAGCGTTTCAATCATGGGGAAAATTCAACGGCTTAATTCAGCGATCTTTAAAAGGGATGCCCTAGAATAGCTCGCTATAGCAGTCGCCAGTCTGATTAAGACAAGACTGCGAGCCACTTTGCTTATGCGCCACAGAACAGGGCGATCCGAGGTGTCTTAAGCAAAGTGGCCAGCGCTATAGAACTGAGGCCGTGCTCCTTGACTTCCCCACAACCCGCTTTAGTCTCGTTCCAGGCCGAACCCTGGCATGGCCAAGCCCATCTCACTTACCAAAAGCAAGGGATTAAAACAGTCCCTCTGGTGAAAACCCAGGCCCCGCTCAAGGTCCAAACGCCCCCGTTCTACCCAGAGGGACCCCAGACCTGTCACACCGTCTTGCTGCATACGGCGGGGGGCATGGTGGGGGGCGATCGCCTGTCGATCAATATCAACCTAGAAGCCAATGCCAGCGCCCTCGTCACCACCGCTGCTGCCGCCAAAATCTATAGCGACCACCCTCAGCAGCTTCCCGCTCAGATTCAGGGCCATGCCCAAGTGGGACCTGGGGCTTGTCTGGAGTGGTTTCCCCAAGAAACCATCGTCTTTGAAGGGGCACATTACCATCCCCATTGGCAAGTCGACTTAGCCCCAGATGCGACTTGGGTGGGGTGGGATATCTTACGGCTGGGGCGCACGGCGCGGGGAGAGCGGTTCACCCAGGGGGGCGTCCGTTCGCACCTCAGCGTTTTTCAAAATCAGCGTCTCTTGTGGACCGATCCCCAGCAGATTGCAGGGAGTGAATCCCTCTGGTCAAGCCCTCAGGCCCTAGATGAATGCCCTGTGATCGGTACATTTGCATGGGTTGGTCAGCAGCCCGAAGCGGCTGAAATAGAAACAATCCGGGAGTTAGGCAGCACCCTGATTCAGCGGGGAGTCTGGGGGGCAACCCGTTTACAGCAAGGTCTGTTGTGTCGTTATCGGGGCCATTCGAGCAGTGAAGCAAAGCGATGGTTTGAGGCGGCCTGGAGCCAGATCCGCCCCCATTACCTCGGGCGCTGTGCTGTGGCACCACGCGTGTGGCAGCGTTAGAGCCCATTTCAGAGCAGGACATTTCTGAGCAGATCAACGGGTAGTTTTACATTCTGTGACGTTAGGTAACGTCAACGATCGTTGCATGGTTCTACATTGCGATCGCGGCGGTACCTGAGGTCACCCACCACAATGGAGGTATCAACTCACTGCTGGCTAAACCAGACAGTCCTAGAATCGATCAAGCATGAGATTGACTTGGCTCTTTTCGTTTCTGCCCCACATTTTTAGGACGATTCATGATGCTGTGCGATGCCTGCGCCCAACAACCCAGCTGCTTACCAGCCCGCCTAGCGCAGCAGGATAAGGTGATTAGCGGCCTGCTCAAAAAGCTGAAGCAATGTTCCCTCCAAAAAGGAACGCCGAGATAACGCCTGATTTACCGCTCTAGACTGACTTGGCAAAGCGTAATTAGCCGTCAAGGGTGCAGGATGCCATCGTTTGACAACTGCTTCAGCATCGTGACAGAGGTGGCATCCTGGCGCACCGGCTCAAATCCAAGCCGCTCGTACAGTCGCTGAGCAGGGTTGTCCAGAGAGACACTCAACGCAATGGCGCTGTATACCGTTTGAGCATGGGTGAAAAGATGGTGTATCAGCGCCGAGCCAACGCCACGATTTCTATCTCAAAAAAGGTTCATCTGAGGCCAACGCCTCTCGAATCCTGAATTGCATCGCTTTAGGTGCTGGTTAGCGGCAATAGCTCACAGATAGTCTCCATGCAGAAAGCGCCCCCCATTGCTGAGAGGCGCTTTTTGATTACTCACTCAAGAGTGGTTGATGTCCAGGATTAACCGATGATTTCGGGAGCCTGGGTGGCAGCCAAGTCAAGCGGGAAGTTGTGAGCATTACGCTCGTGCATGACTTCCATACCCAGGTTGGCCCGGTTGATTACATCAGCCCAGGTGCTGATGACACGACCCTGAGAGTCGAGCACAGACTGGTTGAAGTTGAAACCGTTCAGGTTGAACGCCATGGTGCTGATGCCCAAGGCGGTGAACCAGATGCCGATGACCGGCCATGCACCCAAGAAGAAGTGCAGGGAACGAGAGTTGTTGAAAGATGCGTATTGGAAGATCAGACGACCGAAGTAGCCGTGGGCTGCAACGATGTTGTAGGTCTCTTCTTCTTGACCGAACTTGTAGCCGTAGTTCTGAGACTCGTTCTCGGTGGTCTCACGCACCAGAGAAGAGGTCACCAAGGAACCGTGCATGGCGGAGAACAAGGAACCACCGAACACGGCTGCCACACCCAGCATGTGGAAGGGATGCATCAGAATGTTGTGCTCTGCTTGGAAGACCAACATGAAGTTGAAGGTCCCGGAGATACCCAGAGGCATCCCATCAGAGAAGGACCCTTGACCCAAGGGGTAGATCAAGAAGACTGCGGTAGCTGCGGACAGCGGTGCAGAGTAAGCCACGCAGATCCAAGGGCGCATCCCGAGGCGGTAGGAGAGTTCCCACTGACGACCCATGTAGGCGAAGATGCCGATTAGGAAGTGGAAGATCACCATCTGGTAGGGGCCACCGTTGTACAACCACTCATCGAGGGAAGCTGCTTCCCAGATGGGGTAGAAGTGCAGGCCGATAGCGTTGGAGGAAGGCACAACCGCACCGGAGATGATGTTGTTGCCCATCATCAATGAGCCTTGAACGGGCTCACGGATGCCGTCAATATCGACAGCGGGAGCTGCAATGAAGGCAATGATGAAACAAGTGGTGGCAGTGAGCAGTGTAGGAATCATCAGAACGCCGAACCAACCCACATACAGGCGGTTTTCGGTGCTGGTAATCCACTGACAGAACTGCTCCCATGCACCCACGTTTTCGCGGGTTCTAAGGGTAGAAGTCATGAGTAAATAATGACCAGATATAACAACAGAAATGGCAGGGGTTAGAGACTCACCCATAGGTGAGTACAATTACCTGCTTAAGCCATAGCCTAAGAGATAGCGGTTCTTTTTTTGAATAGTGTTGGCAAGAATCTTGTTGTTTCGCAATAATGCGCAATACTAGCCGGGGGGCCACTGGAGCGATCGCCCGCCCAATAAATGTAAGTGCAAATGGAAAACCGTTTGCCCGCCGTTACTGCCAGTGTTGATCACGACGCGATAGCCCTCTGGAGCAATGCCGAGCTGTTCGGCGACCTGCTTTACAGTCAGTAACAAATGTCCCAAAAGTTCTTTGTCCTCCGCAGTCGCATCCGCCAGCTTCGGAATCGGTTTTTTAGGGATGACCAACACATGGGTAGGTGCTTGGGGGGTAACGTCCCGAAACGCTAAACAGACATCGTCTTCATAAACGATGTCTGCGGGGATTTCGCGGCGGATGATTTTGCCGAAAATAGTATCTTCACGCATGGGGCGGTTTCGTTCGATCTCGATTTGCCCCAATTGTAAGCGGCCATTAGACGGTCAAGCGAGGGTTTCAGGGCAATACCCTAGACCCATCACAAACTGCTTGCGGAACGCCTCAATTTCATCCCGATCAGGCTGACCATGGGAAACCACTGCCACCTGATAGCGACGCATCACATCCACCGGAGACTGGCCGGTTTCTAGGCCCCAGAGAGCCATGCGCAGACGAATGTTTGGCTCGTGGGTAATCCCCAGTTCGTTGAAGTAAGCGCGCAAGTCTTCCATGACTTCGGCATCCACCGTGTTGCGAAGCCTCACTTTAACCACCCACCCGTCGATTTGGTGAATCACCGTCATGAAAGCAAGGGGCAGGGTAGAATTGCCCAGCAGATGTTCAACAATCCTAAGGGTAAGGCTGGCATTGGCGAGGTGATAGATATAGTCCATCAGGCCCCTCCTGCTGAATGGGTACGTCTCTATTGTCTGGAATCGCGCCATTGCAGTCATTGGGTAACCCACCCGACCTACCCTAGGGTTTCTACCCAATTGCGACTGTCATGGGCCATTGCGCTGAGGCTGACCTCTCTTTAGAGGCTTACCAATACCACTTGCCACCGGGCTATATCGCCCAAAATCCGGTTGAACCGAGGGATCAGGCTCGACTATTGGCCGTCACCTCGCCAACCGAGCACCAGCACCATCATGTTTTTGACTTACCTGACCTGCTACGTCCCGGCGATCTGCTGGTCCTGAACGATACTAAGGTGATCCCGGCCCGCCTCTACGGCCATAAGCTGGGTGGGAGCCAGGTAGAAGTCTTACTGCTAGAAGCCCTTGGCCCAAGCCGGTGGTTGGCATTGGTCAAACCAGGGCGACGGTTGAAACCGGGAACCGTGATTCACTTTGGTGCGGATCCCGATCGCCCCGAACTCATTGCCCAGATCGCCGCTACAGACGAGGCCACTGGCGGGCGGGTGCTCGATTTTGCCGTACCCTCTGGTGCCGCCCTAGAGGCGTTGATTGATGCCCTCGGGCAAGTGCCGTTACCCCCCTACATCACGGCCTCTGAGGCATTGCCAGAGCGTTATCAGACGATCTATGCCAAACACCAGGGGGCGGTGGCGGCTCCTACCGCAGGACTGCACTTTACCCAGGGGTTATTTGAGCGGCTGAGGGCTAGAGGGATCAACCATGCCTTCTTAACCCTGCATGTGGGGGTGGGAACGTTTCGGCCCGTGGAAGCGGCGACCATTACTGACCACAAAATGCACGGGGAGTGGCTAGAGGTGCCGGAGGCTACGGTGGCGGCGATTCAAGCGGCGAAGGCCCAAGGGGGGCGCGTAATTGCGGTGGGGACTACCGTGACTAGGGCGCTAGAAGGGGCGGCCCAAGGCGGGGAACTGCGCCCGTTTCAAGGTAAAACCGAATTGTTCATCTATCCCGGCTACCGGTGGCAGGTGGTGGACGGCCTGATGACGAATTTTCATCTCCCAGGCTCCAGCTTGCTGATGCTCGTCAGTGCCTTAGTGGGGCGGCAGCGGTTAATGGATATTTACCAAGCGGCGATCGCCGCCCAGTACCGGTTTTATTCCTTTGGGGATGCCATGGTGATTTTGCCAGAGGCGCGGATTAATTAATCTAGGCTGCGAAGCGGCTGATCTTGTTAAGACAACCCTGGCTCAGACCGGCGGCGACTTTGCTCTAGGGTGAGCTGCACCTCGACGAGTTCAGCCAATTGCTGCGTGAGGGCATCCATTTTTTTCTTGGCTTTCACCTTGCGATGCAGTGCGGCCTTGGCTAGATCTTCTCGGCCTCTCCCCAATGCGGTTTGCGCTACCCGCTGCCAGGTGTCTGCATCCTGTTTAGCCTGTTGGTATTGGGCCTGGAGGGCGCGATGGGCTGCCGAGATATCCCCTAGGGCCTGCTGAAACAGGGTAATCGCGGCTTCAGGGGAGCGATCGCGCGTCACTCCCTCAATCAGTTGCCGGAAGTCCACCCCCTGAAAGCGATCTAACTGCAAGCCAAAACCGGCTAATTGTTCGCTTTCATTGCGCCCGGTTTTGCACCAGCTGGCAAAATGTTCACAGTTGTTGGTGAGTAAATCGTATCGCTGCTCCCCGAGCCGACTCTCGGCCCGTTCGACGACGTTGTCCGGTAGGAACGCAACGGGTTGGGGCTTCAGGTGAACTGGCTTGCCCTGGCTAAATCGGTCCATAGAAGTGCGAGCCACCTCAGCAATGTCCGTTTTACGGTAGTGGATGATCGTGCCGTCCCCACAGTCGATGCCATGGTGCTCATACACACTCGAAATCCCAATCCAGGGCCGCATTACATAGACTTGATCGCCCCTTGCCATCGTTGCTTTCTACCCACTGACGGATTCTTTTCATTAATGAACTAAATGGAGGCGGACCCTAGTTCTTGATGGCGGAATTCACGTGACCATTCCAGTTTCTAGCCCCCTTGCCCCTCAATCACCTCTGCCTTAAGCAACCGTTCTAGTGCTTGAGTCGTCCAGTCCTAGGGTGACGCTCGCCCCGATGTCGGTTCATCATCAGAGGTGAGGGTTTTTTCTGCTGGATGAGTACCCGTATGGCCGTTCTTCTCTGAGGGGGTAGACGCCGCTTCACGGTGGGCGGCGACTTCTGATTTGAGTCGCATTAGGGCCTTAACCGCTTCGTGACCGTCTTGGCCAACGCTAATTTGAATATTAGGGCCAGAACGGGCTAGACGAATGATAATGCCGTCCGTCACTGGGACTTGAGTCACCCGTTTACCGTCTAAATAAGTCCCATTTGTGCCGAGGTTAATGACTTCCCAACCCGTTTTGCCGTGGCGAATTTCGACGTGATATCGAGAAACAACAGCACTATACAGAACAACATTATTGTCGGTGGAGCGCCCAATGCGAATCACCGATTCTTCCTCAAAAGTCCAATGTTGAACTGGATTTTCATTGAGGGGATGGAGTAACGATAGGGTAATCACATTACTTAACCGCAAGCCGGATAAAAAAGGGCATGGAACGAAGCCAGGGGAGGACCCTCGGCTCATTAAGAAGATTGAAACAGAAAGGTAACCTTATCACCCTTGCCTAAAGCGATGCGATCGCCTGAGCGGAGGCGATGACGGTTGCCAACTGGTAGAGGCATATTGTTCACATAGGTGCCGTTAGAACTGCCCGCATCCTCAATATAGTAAACATCTCCTTCTACCCGTAATTGAGCGTGGATTCGGGAGACGATTTCAGAATTCGGAAATCCAGAGACATCAATATCGGGCGGGATGCGATCGTTGGGTTTACCCAAGTGAATGGTCGTGAGGGTGCTGGGCAATTCAATCGTGCTATCGGTTTGCTGGTGCAGGAGCTTAGCTTGCTGAAACTGGATCTGGGTCGAGGGATTCAGATTAGTATCGGGCTCTGGGGCTGGGGTAACTGGCTCATGCTGGGGCACAGGTGCCGTTGGGCTCGTGGCTGCTACCGGGACAGGCTGAGCCGCTGCTGCCTCAACCCTAGGGGCCTCAGTCAGGGGCAACGACGGTGAGGCTACCACACCGGCGATCGGCTCAGGGGCAATCAAAGGCTCAAGTGACGCTAAGGGCGGCAGGTCAGGCACTGGTGTTGGGCTCGGCATGGGGGCGGCTTCTAGGTCCGGGGGTGCGGCTTGACTTTGCAGATTAAACCCACATTGCCCACAAAAACTGGCATCCGACTGTACCGATGCACCGCAACTGGGGCAAGTCGTTGACGTGGGTAACGGCGTATAGCAAGCCTCGCATTGCACTGCCCCCTCTGGATTCTGATGGTTGCAGTTTGGACAAACAATCATGAACCGCTCCTTTTCACTCCGACCATGATAGAGGACAGTTTTGCTCTGGAACGCAAGTATTAATCCAGTTTTTATGGAAATTGACCGACTGGACCCAGGGGGTTGTCATCCCGAAGCTGAGGTGCGGGTTCCAATTGCAGCAGAGCTGACTGCTACCCACGGGTCCCGGTGCGTCTAGGGCTGTCTGTTCCATCGCAGTGGCCAGCGCTATAAAACGTTGGGCTGAGGTCAATCACCCTACAGCCATGGTCTAAGATCACAACTACTAGCCGCTTAGTCCCTGGTGCTATGACCCAAGAACTCGACTATTCTTTACCGCCAGCGGTGCGTCGGATTGCGACGGCCTTGCGTTGGTATGGCTGGGTCAGCATCTGGATTCAAGGGGTTTTAGGGATTATCTCTAGCCTGGTGCTGCTGTTTGCGGTGGCTAGCCTGAGTGTCCGTACTGGGGGGAGCAATCCCGGCACCAGCACGGGGTTTTTACTGGCCATTGTGGGCCTCGTGGCCGTTTATGTTGGGGCCTTCTGGGGGTTCCGCTATACCCGTTTAGCCCGAGGGTTACGCAGCAGTGACGTGGCTAAGCGCCCTAAACCGAAGGATGTCTTGCAAACTTTGCGGTGGGGGCTCTTGATCAGTCTGGGGGGGATGCTGGTGAGTTTGCTAGGCGGTCAGGCGATTATCGGCAGTCTCTTGGCTAAGGCCCTCTCTCAGCCCCAGGGCGCGGCAGTTTTTGGGGCGGGTGCTAATGTCACTCAGTTTGTGCAGCCTTTAGATATTTTTGTGGTGCAGGCCAACACCAATATTTTGCTGGCCCATTTTGGGGGGATTGCTTGTACCCTCTGGCTGTTTCGGACAGTAGATCGGTCATAACTTCTAGATGTCGTTTATAGATGCCGCTTAGAATCAGGCTGTGGTGGACTGAAACAGGATGGCAATGTCTGAGTTGAAAACGGTCAGCAATAACCCGTTATTGTCGCTGGAGTATGAGCCCGTGCTGGCGGCGATCGGGGCGGACTTTTATGACGTGGTTACGGCGGCTGATTTTCCTCAACACCTATTGCGGTTTCGCAATGATCAGATTTTGGCCCAGATGGGGCTGGATCCATCCACCGTTAGCGATCAAGACATTGTTCAGGCTTGGGGGCAGTTTCAGGGGCGTGAGCCGCTGTTAGCCCTGCGCTATCACGGCTATCAATTCGGAGAATATAATCCCTTTTTGGGGGATGGCCAGGGGCTTCTTATATGGGCAGATCTGGGGAACGGATGGCCATCTCTACGACTTGGGCACCAAGGGCTCAGGGACAACCCCTTACTCCCGAGGTGGCGATGGTCGTCTGACCCTCAAAGGCGGGGTGCGGGAGGTCTTGGCCTCTGAGGCCCTACATCATTTGGGGGTGTATACCTCCCGCACCCTCTCTTTGGTGGAAACCGGTGAGTCCCTCTGGCGGGGGGATGAGCCGTCGCCTACCCGCGCTTCGGTGATGGTGCGCTTTAGTCGCTCCCATATTCGCTTTGGCACCTTTGAGCGCTTAGATTACCTGGACCGCAGCGATCTCATCCAAACGCTGCTGGATCATGTGATTGAGGTGTACTACCCAGCGGCCCGTCTCCTAGTGGATCGGGCCGAACGCTACCGCTATTTTTATGATGAATTGGTGGATCGGGTGGCGCGATTGGCGGCCCAATGGATGTCGGTGGGCTTTTGCCACGGGGTCCTCAACACCGACAATATGTCGATCACGGGGGAAAGCTTTGACTACGGTCCTTACGCCTTTATGGACCGTTACGACCCTAACTTTACTGCGGCCTATTTTGATTATGGTCGCCTGTACTGCTATAAAAATCAGCCCAGCATTTGTGGCTGGAATCTAAAGCGGTTACAGCAGCCCTTACAACGGGTGATTTCCCAAGACGCCCTAGAGGCCAGTTTGGGGCAGTATAGCGATCTCTATAGCCAGTATTACCGTCAGCGCATGTTGGCTAAGTTAGGGTTTGATGCCTTACCGGACGACTTGGCCGAGGCCCTCATTGCCGAGACCTTGACCCTGTTGGGTGAAGGCAACTGGGGCTACCACGACTTTTTCTTGGCCCTCACCACCCAGTTTTCAACCCAATGGCAGGATCAGAGCGATCTGATCCTGGCTGAGCAACTACAGGAAACCGCTCATGGTAAAGCTTGGCAGCAGTTGTATAAGCAGGCGTTACAAACTGTGCCAGCCGCCGAGCTGGCCCAAGTCGCACAGCGACTACGCACTACCAACCCCGAGACGGTATTGCTCAGACCGGCGATCGAAGCCATTTGGGAACCGATCACGACCGCAGATAATTGGCAACCCTTTGAAGCCTTGCTGGCAAAACTACAGTCCCCGTTTCCCAACCTTCTTGAACTTGATCTCGGATAAACCTAGCGGGTCTTACACAGCAAAGGCATCCTCCATAGGACGCCTTTGCTGTGGCTGTCGTGCTTTTCAGCGCTTCACAAATCCGTTAACTCGCGAGGTAAGCTCTGACGTTGCTCTTACGACGGCGGAGATGCTTCAGGGCCTGCTGTTCGAGCTGCCGGACTCGCTCTCGGCTGATATTGAGCCGGTTCCCCACTTTCGCGAGAGATAGCTCATTGCCATCATTCAAGCCATAGCGCAGGGTAATCACTTCCTGTTGTTGGGGGGTCAGCTCCGCTAACAGGCTGTGAATATCTTGCTTGAGAGACTCACGCACGGTGTAGTCCTCGGGAGAGGCTTTTTCGTCCTCCAAAAGCTCTTGAAGTTCGGTGTCTTGGTTGTCACCAATCCGCACATCCAGAGAAATCGGCTGACGAGAAAGGGTCAAGTACTCTCGCACTTGAGCCGCTTCCAATTCTAGAGACTCGGCAATTTCGGCCACGGTGGCACTACGCCCCAAGGACTGGGATAACTCCCGCTGTACCCGTTTGATTTTATTGAGCTTCTCAGTGATGTGAATGGGCAGGCGAATGGTGCGGGCTTGCTGGGCGATCGCTCGCGTAATGGCCTGACGAATCCACCAGTAGGCATAGGTCGAGAACTTGTAGCCCTTGGTGGGATCAAACTTTTCTACCCCCCGCTCTAGCCCCAAGGTGCCTTCCTGGATCAAATCCAGAAATTCTAGGTTGCGCTTCTGATACTTCTTGGCGATTGCCACCACCAAACGTAGGTTGGCTTCTAGCATTTGGCGCTTAGCCCGCTGCCCCTGGTGCAGATGCTGGTTCAACTCAGCGATCGGCAGTTCCGCAGCTTCTGCCCACTCTTCTTTTGTCGGTGAGCGTTCTAGCGTTTCTGACAAACTTGCCTGAATCTCCAAAAGCCCCATCATTTGCTGCACTTGCTTCCCCAGCACGATCTCCTGCTCATGGGTGAGCAGCGGCACACGACCAATCTCATGAAGGTAGGTGCGGACCGCATCGGCGGTAAATAGAGGCTTGGCTTTAGACTTACGGGTTTTGGTGGGCATGGGATCGGGCCTCCACGGGTGGTGCGAGAAAATAACTTTCTCAGCTAACAAAAAACAAACGGTGAGCTTAGCGGAGTTTCACAGGCTGACTCCAGAAAGACGCCTTGGCCAAGGGTTGAGCCGGTTGTCGCAGGGGATACTCAACCCATAAAAAGGCGAAATCAGTATGAGTTTATGTATCCATATTAAAGCAATCATGATGTTGTGTAAAGTACTACATTGCATAAATGTAGTATAAGCCTGGACCATCCCAAAATTGGAATAATTTGCCCAGAATAGGGCCTGAGGCCGTGCTGCTGTATCTATCATGGGACTGAACCCGTTGGGAGTGACGGCGGAAGTCCCCCCCAGAGAACCGAACGTGGCCATTGGGGAGGCTAATGCTGAACCGCGCTCCCAGCGGATCAGTTCCCTAGTGAACAATAGGCAACCTCTTAAGACGGTAGCGAGCCAAGTCCGGTTTCCCAGCCTCCCTAGAATGACGGACAAACATGAAATCCCCATGATTGTCAGATTAATCTGGGATGACAAAACCGGACAGCACCGGCGGCCTTATGCAGCGCTGCTGCTCCCATCGCCAACAATGGTGCGCATGCCTTCGAGGGTGGCAGGGATACTGCGGGGATCCATAAACATCACCTTGCTGCTGCCGCTGCTGGCAATCTGCTGTCCCATATTGAGATAATTCTGGGCCAGGATAAATTGCAGGGCGGCCTCAGATTTAGGATCCCTTTGGAGCTTGTCAGCAATAATCTGCATCGCTTCAGAGGTAGCCTGGGCCTGCAAAACCACTTCTTGTCGTTGGGCTTGGGCTTTCATCACAATTGCTTTTTGCTGGGCCTCTGCCTCTAGGATCACGGCCTTTTTGATGGGCTTCCGCATCTAAAATGGCAGACTCGGCTCGGCCGCGAGCACTGTTGACCGCCGCCTCCTGTTCCCCTTCAGAAGTCAAAATCGCCGCCCGCTTGCGCCGTTCAGCCGCCATTTGCAGCTCCATCGAATCTTGTACCGCTTTAGAGGGAATGATATCTCGCAGCTCTACCCGAGTGACTTTGACGCCCCAGGGATCGGTGGAAATGTCTAGCTCCCGCAGCAAAATCTCGTTGATTTCAGAGCGGGCGGTAAAGGTCTCGTCTAGTTCAAGCTGCCCCATTTCTGAACGGATCTGGGTTAGCACTAGGTTTACCATGGCCGATTGGAGGTTTTCGACCTTGTAGTATGCCTTCTCCATATCATGATGCGCCAGTACACCACTGCATCTACTGAAATCGAAACATTATCTCGGGTAATACAAGTCTGCGGGGGAATATCCAAAACCCGCTCCCGGATGGTTTGTTTGAAAACCACCTTGTCGATGATCGGGGTCAAAAAGTTGAGGCCAGGGGTCAATTTTTTGCCGTTGTACTTCCCGAGGGTCTCAACCAAGGCCTCATCACTTTGATTGATGATTTTGACGGAGCTGGCGGCGACCGAGCCCCCCAGGACAAGCATGAAGAGAAATGCAATGGGATTCATGGGTTCTCCTTTTGAGAAATGAGCAAGGGATCTTGAGCAAGGGATCTAGGTGGGGATTCAACCGACACGCACAGGAATGGCACCGGATAATGGCACCGTAGGTAACGGCAAAATCGGTCCCCAAATGCTTGCAAAACAAGCTCTAGCGTGAGATGTGTGCATGGCGAGAATGGGACAGCTCAAATACTGGCGCAATTGCTGAGGACAGGGGTCTGAGGGCTAGGGGCTAGAAACTGGACTGGTCACGTGAATGCCGCCATGATTAGGAATGCAGGGCTTGTTCGGGCATAACCAGAAGGGTGTTGCCCTGGCGACCGACCACAATGACGCGCTGGTGCGTGGCGATCGCCACCTGCTCATCTTCACAGCGAGCCTGCCAGGAATTGCCTTCATAGAGCACGCGACCGGTTTCACCAGGAAGAATCGATGTGATCGTCCGGGCTTCGGTGGATGCCGCCAGGGTATAGGGGGTGCGCTTCGGTAAAAAGCGGCGCAACGCGATCACGATCAGCACTGAAAACAGCAACCAAAGCCCCACCTGGATGCTGACCTGAGGAATAAACAAGGCAAATACAGAGACGATCAGGGCACTAATACCCAACGTGGCCTCTACAAACGCGGTTGGCAAGAACAGCTCCATTAGGCAAAGGACTACCCCTGCCATCAACCAAAATAAGGCAGGGCTCATAGTCTAGGTCCATTTAGGGTCATTAGGTTAGCCCTCGATACTGTTACTTCCAGCAGGGATTAGGGAATTCCGCAAGGGGAAGCCGAGCGATTTACCTAAGATCCACTAGGATTAATCTAGCCTTTTGCCCTTTAGGAAGAAGTCCCCACTCAACTTGTTTTAAGGGTCTCTGGAATCCCTGGTGAATGATGCCTAATGCTGAGTCTACTGCGTCCCGCCACCTTCACTATGTATGGGCAGTCGGCCCCGGTAGTGATGCGATCCCACCTGGGCAGGTGGTTGGCGATCGCTACAAAGTGATTGCGCCTCAAATTTGGCAAGACACAACGCCCGACTCACCGCCCGCGATCCCCGATGCGGTCCCCGACCGGGTGATCCCCTATTTCAAAGCCTACCGCCATCGTCTGCATGTGCCAGGGGTATACGATGTGCGGCCCCAATCAGGGGGCAAAGCGCCGTGGGTTTTGTTAGACAATGCCCCCATTAATGGCCGATCAGGGCAACGCTATCCCACCTTGATCGCCGCCTGGGATACCGTTACGACGGTGCGTCAGCTCTCTTGGCTATGGCAGCTATGGCAACTATGGGAGCCGCTGGTAAAGCTGGGAGTTGGGCGCAGTTTACTGGTTCCAGACAACGTGCGCGTCGAGGGCTGGCGGGTCCGGCTGGGGGAGCTCTATATCGATGATCAACCCCCTAACCTGAAGGCATTTGCCCAAAGCTGGTTGGGGTTGGCCGGGACTCAACCCGCCATTGCCCAGCCGTTACAGGCGTTGGGTGCGGCCCTCTTAGCGGACACCTGCCCCCCCGATCAGCTCACCGTTGATCTGAACTATTTGCTGCTGCGGGAAGCGGCCCAAGTGCCATTGGTGGTTAAAGTAGCGGGTGATACCAGCGCGGGTCCGCAGCAGGTTCGCAATGAGGATGCCTGTTACCCCCAAGGGTTGGCCCCGGATGCCACTATGCCTCGCATTGGCATTGTCTGTGATGGGGTGGGAGGGCATGAGGCTGGGGAAGTGGCCAGCCAATTGGTGGTGCGATCGCTGCGGCTACAGCTCCAAGGGCTGCTGAGCGAAGCCCAAAATCAGGATCAACTGGCTCCGCCCAAGGTGATTTTTCAGCAAATTGAAGCGGCGATCCGGGTGGTTAATGACCTAGTCAATCGCCAGAATGATCAACAGGGTCGTAGCGATCGCCAGCGCATGGGCACGACCCTAGTCATGGCAGTGGTCGTTGCTCAGCGGATCAAAACCGACTTGGGGTGGAGCCTGATCAACGAGCTGTACATTGCCCACATTGGCGATAGTCGGGCCTATTGGATTACCCCTGACTACTGCCATCAGCTCACCGTCGATGACGATTTGGCCGGTCGAGAGGTGGAAGCTGGGCGACAGTTCTACGCCCATCTCGCCCAGCGCCCGGAAGCCGGTGCCCTCACCCAAGCGATTGGGACCCGTGACGCCCAGCATTTGTTGCCCCATCTACAGCGGTTTGTGATCGACGAAGCGGGCGTGCTGCTGCTGTGCTCAGATGGCCTCAGCGATCAGGGACGGATCGACACCGCCTGGGCCAACTACATTGGTCTGATTACCAAAGACATCATTACCTTGGATGCGGCAGTCGCTTCCTGGATTGAACTGGCCAATCAAAAAAATGGCCATGACAATGTGGCCGTCGTGTTGATGCAGTGCAAGTTACTCAACCCTGTCTATGCTGACGAGGCTACAGCCGAGGCTGCGGATGCGCCGCCAGCTGATCCCAATGACCTCACTGATGCCTCTAGAGCCCTGCTTTACGGTGAAGAAGACCAGCCCGCTCAAACCCCGCCGCCGCCCGCTTCATCTCAGTCCCAATTATCTTTCTCAGCCCGTTGGATTGGGATCATGGCGGCAGCTATTTTGTTGCTGGCAGGGCTGCTTGGCTGGTGGGTCGCAGGTCGCCTGACTGGGCCGCCCACACCATCCCCTGAGTCGCCTGAGTCTGTGAACTAACAGTTAAAGGCTCAAGCCTCATCTCGTTCCACCAACGATGGGGTGAGCATCCTATGCAAAGATAGAAAGATTGCCCCAGGAGAAGCTCCCTCTGCCAGAAGCGTTTTTTCTCATCTAGGGATTGGTAAGCAAAGGTTGGATACTGTATGAAAGTTGGCGATCGCGTTCGGATTAAGGATTCCGTTATTTTTTATCACCATCCCCTACATCGAAATGAAGCCTTTGATGCCAAAGGCTTGGAAGGCAAGGTTATTAAAGTGCTTTCTGACTGGCAAGGGCGTCCCATTAGTGCCAACTTGCCGATTTACGTGGAGTTTGTCGTCGAAGGGGCAAAGCGACCCTTCCGAGCGCATCTGCAAGACCACGAGCTGGAATTGCTTTAGCAGCGTCCCAGTCAGCGATATCTCGGAAACCCCCTCACCAACTGGGGCTCAGCTCGCATTCGGACTAAATCAGTTTGATGCTCCTGGGCGATTGCGGCATACCACTCACAGTGGCGGTTAAACGCTTCCCGATACCGGATCTCGGCCCTGACCGCCTGAGCCATCTGGTGTAAAACCAAGACTTCAGAAACATCCTGGGGGCAGTCTGCAACATACTGGTTGAGCCCTGGCTCTGAACGCCATTCAGAAATATTGTGCATTGATCAGGGGGGAAACCGAATACGCTTAAATCCAGGCTATCGTGCCCCTGATCAGGGCTCTGCTCTGCTGGATACCGTTCTGATCAGAACTGTGACTCACTTTGCCTTTGCGCCAAGAATCAGCGTGGCTCACCGCCCGGCACTTGGGCTGGCTGGACTCAGCCGATTCAGGCCCTTGACCGATCATGACGATTTTCAATCAAAACAAATCAGCTTCATAAGTAGTTCATAATTTTTCGAAACCGATTCGACCCATCATATGGTTAGGTCTGATTAGGTCGATCACCAGAGAGATCCGCCTGAAAGCCTGATTCAGCCTAACTTTTAAAGCATAGAGAAATCTCCCACTAATTCTTACGTACTATCGCCAATATGCGGGTTACTAGCCATTGACAAACAGGGGATTTTGATAGGTCGGGTGGTAGCTCCCTGGTTAAAAGGACTACAATTGTGGGGCAACGCGAAAAGCGGCACATCGGGTTCACCATTTTGGGCGCTTTAGCGGCAGCGGTCTACATTAAAAAAGTTTTTAGCCTACCTACGATAATCTTTGCTGAGGAGATCGCCATCTCTGAAAATATGTAGATGGTTGTTCTAAGTCTGGAGTGCCAGAATTCAGCGCCATGGCCTAACTTAGGTCGTGTAGATAACGGGCTAAAAGCGCGACAGTCAGTCAGTTACGAAGGAGCACGAGGAACGCGGTATGACTCAAGCTAATGAACTACTCAGCACTATCAAGCCAGCAGGGGGGATCGATCTCTTAATTGAAGATGACAGTAACAATGCTGATGATGCTAGTTCTGTAGAAGAAACAGCCGCGCCTGGTAAGACAGCAACCAAAGGTAAAGCCTCGCGACGTCGGGGTCCAGCCAAGAAAAAGCACTACACCGAAGATTCGATTCGGCTCTATCTTCAGGAAATTGGCCGGATTCGCTTACTTCGGGCTGAGGAAGAAATTGAACTGGCCCGCAAGATTGCTGACCTGCTGGAGCTAGAGCGGATTCGCGACCAGCTTGAGGAAGATTTAGATCGCGAGCCCCAGGATGCAGAGTGGGCGGAAGCGGTTGAAATGCCCCTCCCAGCCTTTCAGCGGCGCTTGCACCTCGGTCGTCGGGCTAAGGACAAAATGGTGCAGTCTAACCTGCGTCTCGTGGTGTCCATCGCCAAGAAGTACATGAATCGTGGTCTCTCTTTCCAGGATTTAATCCAGGAGGGCAGTCTCGGCCTGATTCGAGCCGCAGAAAAGTTTGACCACGAGAAGGGCTATAAGTTCTCCACCTACGCTACTTGGTGGATTCGTCAGGCCATTACGCGGGCGATCGCCGATCAGTCCCGCACGATTCGCCTACCCGTCCACCTATACGAGACCATCTCTCGCATCAAGAAAACCACCAAGCTCCTATCCCAAGAGCTGGGGCGCAAGCCAACGGAGGAAGAGATCGCGACTCGCATGGAGATGACCATTGAGAAACTACGGTTTATTGCTAAATCGGCCCAGCTTCCCATCTCCCTAGAGACCCCGATTGGGAAAGAAGAGGATTCTCGCCTGGGCGACTTTATTGAATCCGATGGCGAAACCCCTGAAGATGAAGTCTCTAAGAGCTTGCTGCGGGAAGACCTGGAAGGCGTCTTGGGTACCCTCAGCGCTCGGGAACGCGATGTTCTGCGACTCCGCTATGGCCTGGATGATGGCCGCATGAAGACGTTGGAAGAAATTGGTCAGATCTTTAACGTCACCCGCGAGCGTATTCGTCAAATTGAGGCGAAAGCATTGCGTAAGTTGCGCCATCCCAACCGCAACAGCATCTTGAAGGAATATATCCGTTAATTGACTTTCTAAGCTCTTGACTGGTTTTTAAAACGCCCTAGTATGCACTACTGGGGCGTTTTATATTCAGGACTTACGCAGCCACGATGGCTGTCACTCCCGATAGCGTGGGGATCCTGTATGCCCCCCTTATCAAGGGGGACAGGCAGCCGGGGGGATCTTGCAACCCGCTGAAATCTGTTTCCCTGCGTAAGTCCCAATTGAGGATCTTGATAGGGCTGATCGGCTGGTGAGCGGCAGCGCAACGCAGCCATGGCAGAGTAGACAAATGTATTGGTCGAGAGTACACTTGTTCTGATTGAGTACACTTCGGGATAATGGTCATGGAACCCCTTACTGAGGCCCAACAAGAGCTGTACGACTGGCTGGTGGACTACATTCATGAAAATCAACATTCCCCCTCCATTCGACAAATGATGAAAGCAATGGGGTTGAAATCGCCAGCACCCATTCAGAGCCGCCTCGATCACTTACGAAAGAAAGGCTATATCGACTGGAATGAGGGCAAAGCTCGCACCATTCGCATCCTCCAAGACGTTCATGGCATCCCCATTTACGGGACAATCGCCGCTGGCTATGTGAATGAAGCCTACACCGATGAAGTGACGCGACTAGATTTGGCGGGGTTACCGATTAAGTCAGGGGACTATGCCCTGAAGGTGAATGGGGACAGTATGATCGGTGCCATGATTCAGGATGGTGACATGGTGATTATGAGGCCCGTTCACGATCCCCAGGGGATTCGGGAAGGCACCATCGTTGCCGCTCGGGTGGAGCGGGGTGAGACCACGCTGAAATACTTCCACCGCCAGGGCAACCAAGTCCAGCTCAAGCCCGCTAACCCGGACTATCCCATCCAAGAATTTTTGGCGAACCAAGTGGATATTCAAGGTCGCTTGGTGGCGGTGTGGCGTGACGCGTTTGCTTAGGGATCCGCAATCAAAAAACATACCAGGCACAAAAGTTGCTGAGGTAGGGGCGCAAGGCTTGCGCCTTGGTGAAGCGGTACGCTATGTACCCGCTTGTCCCTTAAGTGAATCGTGCTGAAGCCGTCACAAAGTCACGAGAAAATGCAGACCGCGTTCTGCCGGCATTGCTCCCGTTGACCCCTATCAAGGTGAAACGAGCAGTCAAAGACGCAGTCAGGGGAATCGGATCATGTTTCCTTCGTTTCCAACCGTGATCTGGGGACCCGATCCAGCGCCTCTACAGTTTCCAAATCATCGCCTGCGGCGGCTCCCAAATCCTTAAACTTGCGGGCCGTCACTAACACCCGTGACTCCAGTGAGCCCACCGTTTTGTTAAAGGCATCGACACTGCTGTCGAGTCCCCGGCGCAGCTTGCCTAAGTGGCCAATTAAGGTACGGGTGCGATCATACAGCTCGCGGCCCAGTTCGCTGATTTGCTGGGCATTCTCCGCCAAGCGTTCCTGCCGCCAGCCATAGGCCACTGCCTTCAGTAAGGCGATCAGCGTCGTCGGCGTGGCCAAAATCACTCGCTGCTCTACCCCATACTCAATCAACCCTGGATCCTGCTCTAGGGCAGCGCTAAAGAAGGTTTCTCCCGGCAAAAACAGCACCGCAAACTCGGGGGCGGGTTGAAACTGATCCCAGTAATTTTTGCTCCCCAATTGATTCAAATGGGTGCGAATCTGGCGGGCGTGGTGCTGGAGGCGATCGCGCCGCGTGCCATCATCTGGGGCCTCCAAAGCATCCAAATAGGCTTGCAGGGGGGCTTTGGCATCCACAATAATGTGGCGCTGGTTGGGTAGCTTGATCACCAGGTCGGGCCGCAGCCGACCCTGGTCGGTGTCTGTCGAGTTTTGTTGATAAAAGTCGCAGTACTCCACCATCCCCGCCATTTCCACCACTCGCTGGAGCTGGATTTCGCCCCAGCGGCCCCGCACCGTGGGCGATCGCAGGGCTGTAACCAAGTTGGTCGTTTCCCGCTGGAGCTGGGTTTGGGCCACCGCCAGCCCTTTGACCTGTTCCGAGAGGCCGCTGTAGGCGGCGGTGCGGGCGGTTTCGAGATCTTGTAGGCGGGTATCTACCTTAGTGAGGGACTCTTGCAAAGGTTGTACGAGTGAGGCGATCGCCTGCTGCCGCTGCCCCAAATCCCCCTGGGCCTGGGATTGGAACTTGGCCAGGGTGGTCTCGGCCAACTGCATAAAGCTCTGGGAGTTGCGTTGCAGCGCGTCGGCGGAGAGGGCTTTGAAGGTATCGGTGAGCTGCTGTTGGGCCTGTTCGAGCAACGCCTGTTGTTCTATGGATTGCTGCTGGGCCTGGGTGAGGCGACTGTTGGCGACGCTCAGTTGGGCTTGGAGGGTGCTGGTGGCGGTTTGCAATTGGTGAATCTGGTCCGCTTTAACCTGGAGCTGGTGGTGCAGGGCAGGGATTTGAGCGGCCTGGGCCTCGGCGGTGGCGCGATCGGCGGTGGCTTGGCGCAGCTCAACTTGCAGGTGTTCTAGGTGCTGCTCTCGATTTTGCAGTTGGGCTTGCAGGGTTTGCAAAACGCTGTTCTTGCAGTTGCAGTCGCTCTAGGGCGGTGGCGCGATCGGCAACGACATCGGCTTGGGCGCGATCGCGCCCCCGCTGCACCCGCCCTTGCCACCATAGGCTCGCCATGCCCATACCCAGGACTAACCCGATCAACAGTCCCAGCAGAATTTCCACCCGGTTCTCCGTAAAGTGGTTTCACGGTAACAACATTTGTACTAATTCTCAATTCCTTAAGCTGGGTTCAGGCCCTGGGGCGAGGTCATCCGGCCCACCGCTAAAATAAGGCAACCGCCCCATTTCCTCCTATTCTGTTGCTGGTGTTGCCAATGACTTACACAATGGGCCACTCCATTCCCCAGGTCGATCCGCCGCGATCGCCTCGGGAGACCCTGCCCACCATGGATGATTTGCCCAGCGAATTTCCGGAGGAACCGGGCTTGCCAGACCAGTTTCATGACTTGCAGCCTCAGTTGTTGAGCCGAACCCTGACCCTGGCGGACTATCGCCGCGAAAACTGGTTCGCAGGATCAGACCTAAATCTTTACTACGACGTACACCACCCCCTGTGGCATAAGCGCCCAGTCTGGTTTCTGGCGGTCGGTGTCCCCCACTTATATGAAGGGCGCGAACTCCGCCGCAGCTATGTGACCTGGCAGGAAGGGCGATCGCCCCATGTGGTGATTGAGTTCTTATCTCCAGGCACAGAGCAAACTGACTTGGGCCGGTTTGACCCAGCGACGGGCCAAGAATTGTTGCCTTTCCAGCCGGATAATGGCCGTGAGCAGGGAGAGGCCGTCCTCCCGAGTAAGCTGACCGTGTATGAGCGCTATTTGCGAGTACCCCATTACTTAACCTATGACCGGCGCACGCAATCATTGCGGTATTTTTTGCTGGTGGGCAGTGAATACCAAGAACAGTCGCTGCAAGCACCAGCTCCACGCGTCTGGCTGGCGGACTTACAAATTGGACTGGGCCTTTGGGAAGGCACATTTGAGGCGGTTCCAGGGTATTGGCTACGGTGGTGCGATCGTGATGGCAACTGGCTGCTGACCGATACGGAGCAGGAGCGGTTGGCGAAGGAGCGAACCCAGCAACGGGCAGAGCGGTTGGCGGAGCGATTACGCGCCCTGGGTATTGATCCGGATAGTTTTCCAGAGGAGGGGTAGGGCCTCCGGACTGGTTGATCCCCGCATCACCTGAGAGGCTGTTTGAAAAGTGGGTAGACCAGTATTGGATACGACTTTAGGCAGTCAGTACATCGGTTAGATCCCTGATGTTGCCGTTGCTCGTTCTGGGTAATCCCTCTGTATGGGAATTAACGGTAAGTAGATGGGCACAATTATTTTGTGAAACGCTCTTGCTTCACAAAGCGCGTAACCCTTGCTGTTCAAGGACTTTGCCTTTG
>JAAUQE010000130.1 GCA_012032425.1 Leptolyngbya sp. RL_3_1
CTGGGGGCATAAGGGGCGAGGGGGCTAGAAACCGGAATAGTCCAATCATTATCCCCCTGATTCCTGTAGGGGCTGATTGAGATAGGACGCCTCCAGCGCGTGGGGTTCGAGCGGCGGACAAAAGTAGTATCCCTGGCCCAGGGTGCAGCCCATTTGTCGTAGCCGATCCAGTTGTGCCTGGTTTTCAATGCCTTCTGCAATCACCGTCATGTTGAGGTGATGGGCCAAGTCATTAATGGTGCGAACGATGCCCACATGGCGACTGTCTTCAGCAATCAGGCTGATAAAGGAGCGATCGATCTTTAAGGTATCGATGGGAAATTGGTGCAGGTAACTGAGGGAAGAGTAGCCGGTGCCAAAATCATCAATCCCCAAGCGAATGCCTCGGGCTTGGAGCTGACAAAAGATATTTTTGGCCAACTCAAAGCTCGAAATAATCGCCGTTTCCGTAATTTCCAGCTTCAAACAATGGCTACTCAAACCGGTTTCAGTCAGGATGGTATCCACACTGTCAACCAGCTCAAATTCACGAAACTGCTGCACCGATAAGTTAACGCTCATAAAGACGTTAGCGTTTAACCAGCCAACCTCTTGCCACTGTCGAAGCTGCGCGCAAGCCTGGGCAAGCACCCATTCCCCGATGGGAATAATTAAGCCAGTTGCTTCAGCAATGGGAATAAAGACCTCTGGCGAAATTAGACCTTCTTGGGGGTGATGCCAACGCAGGAGAGCTTCGAACCCCAAAATCGCTTGGGTATCTAGGGCAAAAATCGGTTGGTAGTTGACCCTGAGTTCCTGTTGTTCTAGGGCTTGGTGAAGGCCAATTTCGAGGCGGAGGGCGTATTTCTCTTCTAGGTGCATGGCTGGGTCGAAAACCGTATACCCCACCTGCCCTTGTTTGGCCCGGTACATGGCAATATCGGCATCTCGCAGCATTTCTTCAGGCTGCGTATACTTGGCGCTACTAATGACGATGCCGATACTGGCACCGCTAAAGAGCTGCGTCCCGTCAATATAGAAGGGCGTTTCTAATTGGTGATGGATCCGTTGGGCGACTTGAATGGCATCGGCTAAATCATGGATGTCTGACAGCAAAATCGTGAATTCATCCCCCCCAAAGCGGGAAATCAAATCTGTCTTTTTGACGGAGTTTCTGAGGCGATCGGCGATCGCCCGCAGCAGTTGATCCCCCACCAGGTGGCCAAAGGAATCATTCACCTGCTTAAAGCGATCGCAATCTAAAAACAACACCGCAAACAGCGTCTCTGGGCCTGACTGGACTTGCTGAATGGCCGCCGTTAGCCGTTCTGAAAACCCGTAGCGATTGGGCAACCCGGTGAGCGCATCATGACGGGCTCGATGCACCAACTCCCCTTGCGTCTGCTGATGCTGGCGGATCTCGCGCTTGAGATTGGCATTCAGGCGCTCCAGTTCTAGGGTCCGCTGCTGCACCTCTAGCTCTAGGGTCTGGTTCATCCGCTGGAGCTGCACATCAATCGCTTTCTGCCGCGAAATATCCTCTAAAAGCAGCACGCATCCCTGGTCTCGCTGGGTTGCCATCATCTTGCTAACCGAGGGTGTTGGCGGCAGGGTCGGTTCGAGCTGGAGCTTAAACCACCGTTCCCCCCGCTGTAGCTCGAACGGCTCTAGCCAATCGCCTTGGAGCAACTGCCCCCAGGCTGTGTCCCAGGTGGACTGGTCCAGCCAGTCGGGGACGAGGGCGGCGGGCAAGCTATCCCCAGGCTGTACTTTGAGGGCGGTGGTGATTAAAGGGTTGCAGAAATTAATCGTGCCCGTCAGGTCTGCCGACAGCAACCCGATCGAGACATTGCGGGCAATGGTGTTTTGAATCGCTTGCCCGCGACTCAACTGCTCTGACAGCGCCATCAGTTGAGATACGGCTAGGCCCGGCCCCGGCATGGAGGTCACTTCTAGGGGCACAGCACTGGCGTACATACCGCGATCGCGATGATAGTCTTGCCACAGGGCTTGCAGCAACCGCCGCAGCACCCAGTCCTCCCGGAGTCGCTGTCCTACAATTGTGTTCAGCCCGGTCAAGCCAAACACCACCATGACTGGGGCCACAGGCATTAAATACTGCTGGTTGAAGAGCACCAATCCCAGCCCCCAGAGGGTGACTAAACCCACGCCCAATAGCGCCAACTGCCCATAGTTCGAGCGCCCGACTAGAACCGCACTCAGGCCAGGACCGAGCACAAGCAGCAGTAGCCCGGTGCCGACCATATTTTTGACGGGGTGGAGGGGGCGTCGCTGGAGCTGGTTATCGATCACCGCCGCATGGAGATGCAGACCGCTGACGGGGGGATTTTGATTGAAAGGGGTGGGCAACTCATCAAAACCCGCAGCCGTCACCCCGATCAAAACAATTTTGTCCTCAAAGGTAGACAGCGGCACCTGCCCCTCTAAGACATCCACAAAGGCATATTGAGCAATCTCTTGACTCCGGCCCGGCCAGTTAATCCATAGGGGCGATCCTAATTGAGCCCCTAGGATTGAATCGAGGTCAGGATCCGCCAGGGCAACGGTGATCAGCCCCAGCGCCATTTGGTCTGCCTGAACGGTCTCAATGGCTCGCACAAAGCCATCCTCGTCTAGGGGTTCAGCGATGTGTCCGGTCGCAGCCGCTGCTTGTCGCAGCGTTGGCACCACCGTTAAGGGTTGACCCTGGGCATCCCAGGCTTGGGCCAACACCACGTTTCCCAGGGCTGCCATCGCTTGGGCGAGGCCCTGATCATCGGGAGAGTCTTCTACAAAGAGGATGCTGAAGGCGATCGCTCGGGGGGGATAGGCTGAGAGCTGTTGGAGGAGATTGCTGTAGTGATGACGCGGCCAGGGAAATCGGCCCATCTGGCTGAGGCTGCGATCATCAATGGTGATCAGCACAATCTCATCATCCCAAGCCATCGGCCCCCGACTCTGAAACAGCAGCCGATAAACGACCTGGTCGAGAACCTCAAGGGTGCCGAAGCCCAGCAGCAGGACTGTCGTCAACGCCGCGATTCCCCCTGGTAGCAGCCGCCACAGCAGTCCGGTTAACCCTGGCCGCGATCGCCTAGAAAAGCGAAATCTCATAATCCGCTTGTTCGTCTAAGGGAGATACGACCGTGACCTGAGCTCGACCACCCCGAACGGCAGGGGCTTCATAAACAAACTCGCCCCAATAATTCAGGGTTTGCTGCTCACCATTGACATAAACGCGATTGACCAAATCGACTTGGCCAATCAGTTGCACCCAGCGACGCGAACCATTGGTGCGGTATTGCAGACGATGGGTTAGGGTCGGCGGGGCAATCAGCGTTGGCTCCAGCGGAGCCTCACCGGGGCGAATCACGGTCTGGTAACCGGCAGGCACCAAGACCTGATCGCGTTGCGCCTCTGCTGCAACCGCGCCTCGCGAGTGACAATGCCGGTCACGCCATCCGCCTGGACCGTCACCCCAAATTCGGTACCGCGCACGCCACTCACCCCTGAGGGGGTCTCTATTTCTAACTCGGACCCGCGATGGGTAAAGCGCCGTAGGCTCACATGCACCTGCCCTCGGGGCACGTACAGATGAGTAATGTGGCCATTATCAGGGGCGTAGTCTAACCACTGCACCCGGATCTCCGTATCTTGCAGGAGTTGAATCGTGCCAATACCAGTATCAACCGTCAGGGTCCCGGTCGAACCGCTACCCGTACGGAGCCCGTCATTGATCAGGGTGAGGCGATTGCCCACTTGTGCCCGTTGGGATCCCTGACTGTTGAGGTACCAGACATTGCCCCCGAGGGATTGCACCGACAACCAGCGATCGACTTGTACTGAAATGGAGCGCTGGGCAGAGACCGGAGCCATCCATAGGGTCACCATCAGGGCGACAGCCAAGGCGATCGCAAAACTAAACCGGTGACGTTTCCAAACGAAAAAACTAGACATCGGAACCAGCTTGCCAGGGTAGATGGGTATTTTCAGCGGCGGTATTAACGCTGGGCAAGCCTCAAGGGGGCGGTGAGACTGACAGCAAAGCATCTCAGGGCTGAGAGGCTAGAAAGGTATCTATATATACCTCACTTGATGACTGAGCTGCCACTCACCCGGTTTGCCCTTCAGGGCTGATCAGGAAACGATCTCCCCAGCCTCACGATCTCCCCAGCCTCACTATTCTGTGGAACAGGAAAACCTGGTTGGCTGACAAAAGTGGTTCCCCCTCTCCCCCACCCCCTCTCCCACAGGGCTCTGGGTAAGATTTTGTCAGCCCATCAGCAGGAAAACAGTAAAACCAAGAGAATTGATTAGACCGCGATACCCTGAGGCCGCAATATTGCCTCGTAAACCATAGATGCCATTGCCTTTAAGCTCCCCTGTCGCATTCTACGACGGCAACTCCCCCCGCCTTCAGCGTCAACTCTGATCCGAATCTAATCCGATACGATGGTCGTCTCTATGGCAGTCACCAGTCTGATTAAGACAAGACTGCTAGCCACTGTGCCTGTGGGCCGCAGAACCAGACGTTCCGAGGTGTCTTAAGCAAAGTGACCAGCGCTATAGAGAGCCGAATCGATGGAGCCGAATCGATCATGCCGATACAACCCTTGACGCGCAATCTATGGCGTCTGACTGCTGTGGGTCTATGGCTGGGGGCGATCGCCTGCGGCGCGTCGTCGCCTCCTTCGTCCAACGCCCCCCTTGCTGACGCACCGGCCCCCGCTGAGGTTGCCGCCCCACCCCCCGGTCCCCCCGCCCCCACCCGTCGATGCCTTTCTGGCGTTACTGGCTCCTGACCATATGGCTCAGCTCAAAACCCTGGGGGTGCCGGTGGTGATTCCCACGGCGATTCCAGACGGTTTTGTGGTCACAGATATCGCAGTGGCGGCTGGCGGTGACCGTGAGCAGGGCTATAGCATTCTTTATCGCCATCCAGACAACCGTTGCTTTTTAGTCGAGTACACCGCTGGTGGGGTCGGCGGCACCCCGGCGACAGAATATCGCCTGCCCCTGAACCTACCGCTCTTCCCAGAAGTGGACTATGGTCTCAACTACGGTGCTTTTACGGACCCCGATCTGCGATCGCAGTTTCCCGAGCCGGAACTCATGTCTGACTGGCTGGAATACAGCGGTGGCTTCTATCGTCTCGCTGGGGCGGCCTATATAAACGACCAACTTAACGACCAGCAATCCCCAGAACCCCCTTGTCAAGACCTAGCGCCAGAGGAAGCCGTCACGATCATTGAGTCCTTTACCGAGGTGAAGGACGAGGTTGTGGGTGACGGGTAGCAGCGGTGATGGGGTGATGGGGGGTACACAGCGCCTCAAGGCATTATCAGGAACGGTATATCAATGCTTTCAGCGATCCAGGACGACGCTTAATTAATGTCCCGCCCTGCGGAATACGCCCTCAAAGTTTTCCCTAATGCTTGTTGACATCGAAAACACAATATTAGGTCAAGCCAAGACCGTAGCCCAGTGGAATGTTGTTTAAGCTTGCGTCATCTAAAGTTTTTCTATATTTAATTGCTTTCAAACTTAGGAAATGATTGCCTGATGTGACGAGGACAAAAATGCAGGTTTTCCATAGAACTGGGGTTAAATCCCTGCTGTATGATGAGAAAAGCCATTGGGAGTAATCATAGTTCTGTCTTTTTCTATGGGTCTAGATTCCGCCGGTAACCCTAAATTTTCGATTACAACTCCCCTCTATTACGTTAATGATTTACCTCATATCGGCAGTGCTTACACCACAATTGCTGCGGATGTGATAGCGCGATTTCAACGATTGAAGGGGGTGCCCGTCCTGATGATCACGGGCACTGATGAGCATGGTCAGAAAATTCAGCGCACGGCAGAAGCACGCCAGAAATCACCCCAGGCCCATTGCGATGAAATTGTGGTCGGATTTAAGTCCCTCTGGCAGCAGCTCAACATCACGTACGATCGCTTCAGTCGCACCACCGCCCCCCGCCACCAAGCCATCGTGACCGAATTTTTCCAGCGGGTATGGGCGCAAGGGGATATTTATGAAGGCCATCAGCAGGGATGGTACTGTGTTGCCTGCGAAGAATTCAAAGAAGAGCGTGATCTGCTGCCAGAGCATCGCTGCCCCATTCACACCAATAAAGCAGTGGAATGGCGAGACGAACAAAATTATTTTTTTAGGCTATCTAAATACCAACCTCAATTAGAAAAATTCTATGCCGATCAGCCGGATTTTATTCAGCCCCCGAGCCGCCGGAATGAAGTCCTCAGCTTTGTGGGTCAAGGGCTGCAAGATTTTTCGATTTCCCGCGTGAATCTAGACTGGGGCTTTCCGATGCCAACGAATCCCCAGCACACCCTATACGTCTGGTTTGATGCGCTGTTGGGGTATGTGACGGCCCTGCTAGAACCCGATGATGAGCCCACCCTAGACAACGCTTTACAGCGGTGGTGGCCCATTCAGACCCACCTGATCGGCAAAGATATTTTGCGATTCCATGCGGTTTACTGGCCTGCCATGCTGATGTCGGCGGGGTTACCCCTGCCGGGACGGGTGTTTGGCCATGGCTTTCTCACCAAAGACGGGCAAAAGATGGGCAAGAGTCTGGGCAATACCCTCGACCCAGTGGACTTGGCCGAGCGTTACGGGGCCGATGCGGTTCGCTATTATTTCCTCAAAGAAATTGAGTTTGGTAAGGACGGCGATTTTAGTGAAACTCGGTTTATCCATGTGCTGAATGCGGACTTGGCCAACGATTTGGGCAATTTGCTGAATCGCACCCTGAAGATGGCTGGTCGCTACTGCCAAGGGCAGGTGCCGGATGTCACCGAAGCGCAAATTCCGGCGGACTACGATTTGAAATCTAAGGGCAAGTATCTTGCCGCCACCGTCGCAGCGGCCTATGAAGCGCTGGCCTTTAGTCAGGCCTGTGACGCGATTTTGGGCTTAATTCGCAGCGGCAACAAATTTTTAGATGAGAAAGCCCCCTGGAGTTTATATAAACAGGGACAACAGGTAGAAACGGAACGGGTGCTCTATGCCGTCTTAGAATCTGTGCGGCTGGCGGCTTATCTCCTCTCTCCGGTGGTGCCGGGACTGGCCCAGGCCATTTACCAGCAACTGGGGCTAACGGCTGATTTCAACGATCGCGCCATTGGTCAAACCTTGGCCTATAGCACCCATAGCTGCTGGGGGTACCTACCGGCCCGCCAGCCCCTCGGGAAAGCGGAGCCGATCTTTCAACGCATTGAACTGGCCAGTGAGTAGCGCCCATCTTCCCTTTATCCCTAGGACCAGCCCGCCCAGATCAGCCCGCTCCGACCAGCCACCAAGCTCCAGCCCGCTGCTGATTCCCTTGATTTATTACTCAGATATAAAAGAAGGACATAAAACCCATGTTGAACAACCCTGAAATGCTGGGCCAAGATTTGATTTTCACGCCAGAGCAAGTTCTTGAAAATCGTGGCCGAGTCGCTATTTTTATCGATGGCTCAAATCTCTTTTATGCCGCACTCCAGTTAGGCATTGAAATTGACTACACTAAGCTGCTCCGTCGCCTCACCTCCGGCTCGCGCTTATTCCGCGCTTTTTTCTACACGGGTGTCGATCGCACCAACGAAAAGCAGCAGGGGTTTTTGCTGTGGATGCGGCGCAACGGCTATCGGGTGATTGCCAAGGATCTGGTGCAGTTGCCCGATGGGTCTAAAAAAGCCAACCTGGATGTCGAGATTGCCGTAGACATGATGGCCCTCGTCAACTTTTATGACACAGCGGTGCTAGTGAGCGGCGATGGCGATTGGCCTACGCAGTGGATGCCACCAGCTACCGGGGCTCTCGCGTCGAGGTGATTAGCCTCCGCTCGATGACCAGCGATAGCCTGATCAATGTCTCGGATCTCTACATCGATCTAGAGTCCATCAAGGACGACATTCGCAAAGCGCCTCGCAACGGCTATACCTACCGCCCCCTCGCCGCTATGGCGGCGGCGGACGCCGTGGCGGAAGCTGACACCCTACAGCAACATCCGGTGTAGCAACATCCTAAGATTTCAAGACGTCGAAAATAGCAGCAGACCAGAGCGGCCCAAGACGGATCAGCCTGGATCAGATCCGCCCTGAGGCCCTTGGCGATTCCGGGCTAGGATGAGCCCAGGTGAGGGGAGTGACCATGAAGCGATTGTACTGGTTGGGTCTAGGCGGCTTAGCCCTATTTGTGGCTTTGGTGATCGGCTTACGGACCCTCCGCCAGGGGCCAGTGCCCGATTACGTTGGCGATGAGGCCCAGCAGGAGGCATTAACGTCGGGGCTGACCCTGCGGGACGTCACCCTAGAACAGCCGGATGAAAATGGCGAGCTGCTATGGCGGGTCCATGCCGAGACGGTGACCTATAGCCCGGATCAACAAACGGCTAAGATTACTCGGCCAGAGGGGGAGCTTTACCTAGATGGGACGCTGATCTACCGGGTCACCGCCCAGCGGGGTGAAATTCTTGAAGATGGTCAGTTGGTGATTTTGGCGGGCAATATTGTCGCCACTGGCATTGAGAGTCAGGCGGTGCTGCGGGGCAATGAATTACAGTGGCGCGCCCAAGATGACCTGATGGTGCTGCGAGATCGCATCACCGGCACCCATCCCCAGCTCCGGGTGGCGGCTAATGAAGCCCGAGTCTATGAGCGGGAAAACCGAATGGAGCTAGAAGGGGAGGTAGTCGCCAATACGGTGGTCGAGGACCCCAGCACCGAACCCTGGCTGAAACTGCAAGCGGAAGCCCTAGAGTGGCGCTGGCAGGCAGAAGAAGTTGAAAGCCCAGCTTTATTGAGGGTTGAGCGCTTTTTAAACCGAGCCATCACTGAGGTGATCACGGGGGAAACCGGTCTTTTGGACTTACCCGAAAACCAAGTGACCCTCACCGACAATGTATTGGTAGAACTCCTTGCCCTATCCCTACGCATTACCGGCGATCACGCCCGCTGGGATGTGGATGGCGAACAGGTGATCATGGATCGCCCCTTACGAGCCGATAGCGAAGCAGAGGCTGTAACCCTCTCGGCGCAACAGGGGCAATTCGATCTAGAGGCGCAAGTCATTGATCTCGCCCGCGAAGTGGTGGTGGTGAGCACCCGCAATGATGGGCGGCTTAATACGGATCGCCTCCGCTGGGATTTGGCCAATCAAACCGTCGTGGCGGAAGGCGCAGTGGACTATCGCCAGGGTAATCCCCCGGCCCGAGTCCGAGGGCCGGAAGCCGTGGGCTACATTCAAGAGCAGCGAGTGGTGATTAGTGGAGGCCGGGTCGTGACTGAAATCGTCTCTCCCTAACCTCCCAATCCCTATATCTAGAGACCCCCGACCCGATTGGGGGGGCCAAAAACCGGACGACGGCTCGCCCGATGATGTTGTCCCGAGGGACAAAGCCCCAGGCGTGGCTGTCATAGCTGCTGTTGCGGTTATCCCCCAGCACCAGGTATTGATCACTGGGGACCGTTTCGGGTCCCCAAACATAGTCGGGTTCAGCCTTGATGTAGTCTTCGTCTAGGGCATCACCATTGACAAAAACGGTGCCGCCGGTGATTTCGACGGTATCTCCCGGCAGACCAATCACCCGTTTAATAAAGGCATCCCGCCGTTTGCCCTGGGGAAAAAGGCTCTCAGGGGGCCAAAAAACAACGATGTCACCCCGGACCGGCGGGTTGAAGTGGTAGCTGATCTTTTCGATGACGAGGCGATCGTTAATTTCGAGAGTGGGCTCCATGGAGCCGGAGGGAATATACCGGGCCTCGGCCACAAAGGTCCGGATTCCCATGGCGAGCACCACGCTGAGACCGATGGTTTGGAGGCCCTCAATCCAGGGGTTGATGGGTTTTTGAACTTTGGATTGGGCAGTTCCCGTGGTCTGAGGTGACGAATCAGGCATCTTTTTAGAACGACTTGGGCGGGGTGGATGGCAGACATTCCACCGATCATACTCCATTAAAAATCGCCTGTATTGCCGAAAGATCCGGAGCTAAACCTGCTACAGATCGAGCCTCATCGCCCTATTCCCCCAAAGCGATCTGGGCCAGTACCAGAGCGGGGGCAGGGGGGCTAGAAACTGGAGGTGAACCGGTGGTTTACCATCAGGGAGCGCTTAATCTAGCGGTGCGGTGATTCAATCCTCATTCCTTCGCCCTACCGTTTTAACCGTGCCGCTGACATGACTGAGCCATTCAACCCCCATCACGCTGATTGACGCCTATGCAGCCTTTGCGGTCGGGACCACTCACGGTTGAGCGGGTGACGGTACCCATCGTCGGGCTGCCGCCCTCACTACAGGGGACGACCCTGGTGCAGCTCTCAGATTTTCACTTTGACGGGGTGGGGCTTTCGGAGTCGTTATTAGCGGCGGCGATCGCCCAAAGCAATGCCCTAGCCCCAGATTTGGTGCTGCTCACGGGGGATTTTGTCACCCGCGATCCCCGCCCCATTTACCCCCCTGGCAAAATCTCTGAAGCAGCTCCAGAGTCGCTGCGGCGTGTATGGAGTCTTGGGCAACCACGATGACTGCACCCCCAGCGGTCGGTTGATGGTGATTGACGGTTTGCACCGGGCCAATATTCCGGTGCTATGGAACGAAATTGCTTATCCGTTGGGGCCGAAACTGCCGCTTGTGGGGCTAGCGGATCTCTGGTCAGGGGAGTCCGATCCCCGGATCCTGGAGCAACTCGACCCCAATATCCCGCGCCTAGTGATGGCCCATAACCCGGATGCAGCGGAGCAATTAACGCCCTGGCGAGTAGATTTGCAGTTGTCGGGCCATAGCCATGGGGGCCAGATTGTTTTGCCTTTACTCGGCCCCGTGCCCTTGGTGGTGCGGCGGCTGCGGCACTATGTGCCTCGGGTGATTCGGCGGCGGGTGCGGTATTTGAGTGATGAGTGCGATCGGGTCATGGTCCATTGGGAATGGGCTTCGGGCCTGCATTGTGTGGATCCTGATGCGCCGGACGCTGCCCATCAGCCGCCCCATCAGCTCTACGTGAATCGGGGGCTGGGCACCTATTTTCCGGGGCGGTGGCGCTGCCCCCCTGAGTTAACGCAGATCACCCTGATGGCGGCGCAGGTATAGCCGTGCCGCCGCGATCGCACCGGAGTCGTCGCCTGGAACCTGTCGAGAGAGGCTCGTTTACTGTGGCGTGGGCGGGGTGTTTAAGCGTGCATAAAGATTAGAGCCCTCCCGAATCAGGGGCGCAATAATGAGCTCAGCATTGAAGGAGGCTCAAGCGTGCGGGAGCGATTCAAGCAGTGGCAGCCACAGATCAGGCCCAAGCAGTGGTGGGTGATGGGCGCGATCGCCACCCCAGTCTTTGTCTGGATGGTAGGGGGGCTTGGGTTACTCCCCGATCACAGGGTTCAGCCAGATGGCGATCGCCTAGCCCACACCGAGCGCGCCACCCCGGCTCACCCAGATCGTGAAGCCCCCGTCCGCGATCTGGGCGCGATCGCGGCGGTTGTCGGTGGAGTCTTTCTGTTAGTCAATTGCCGTATGGCCAGAAGCCCTGCCGAGACCGCTGACCTCAGCAGGGCCACCTCAGCGGGGCCGACCTCAAC
>JAAUQE010000131.1 GCA_012032425.1 Leptolyngbya sp. RL_3_1
ATCAGAATTGCCCAAAGGACGCCACCGGTAGGGTTTCGGACTCGCCCTCAATCTTCACAACAGCCAAGTCCGTCACCTCATCTGCCCCCTCCACCACCGCCTCAAAGGTGCGGCCATCCTTGAGGGTGACGGTGACGCGATCGGCCCCATCCACCACATGGGCATTGGTCAACACATCGCCACTGGCGCTGATGATGAACCCAGACCCCTGCCCCCGCAACAGTTGCTCTTGGGGGGGGCGGCTAAAGCCATCGGGTTCTCCAAAAAAGCCGCGAAAGAAGGGATCCTCAAAAAGCAAGCCGGGATTATTGCGCACCACTGTGGTTTCAGTGTCAATCCGCACCACCGCTGGCCCCACCCGCTGCACTGCTGCCGCCACAAAGCTCTGGCGGGCAGGGGCGGCGATCTGCGCTGGAGCCTCTGCTGGGGCGGTTGCTGCGGCTTCAGCGGCAGACGTTTGGGCTAGAGCCGGGGCAACGCTACCCAACAGCGTCAAGACCACCATGCCAAAAGCCGCCAATATCCGCATTAGCCGCGACCCGATTCCGACTGATTCCAACATGCTCATCGGTTTGCCTATCCTCGTTTTACCTATCCTCTATGCCCGCAGGACCTCGACAACGGATTGCCTTTGCTACATCCATGACCGGCCAATGCCCCCATATTGACCGATCGCCCCCATCCCCCGGAGGTAGAGATGTCCCCCGCCCTCAGGGGAGGATCCCGAATCTTGTCTGCCCAGCCTGGGGGAGATCGGCTGGCTGCGCCGGTGATTTTGTTGCAGCCCATAGCGCGGCGATCGGCCCAGCAGGCAATGGCCAGGGCGAAAGAACCGAACCCCTGATCCCGATCCCCTTTGGTAGGCTAAAACTAATTGATACTGGTAGGCCCCAGGATAGTCTAGAAATTCTGGTGACTAAACCCTGGCCACATTCAAACTCGTAGTTTGCCCTACGGTAAAAGCTCAAGTTTTCAAGTTGGATGTGGTTGAACAGACAAGACCTGTGCAGTGAATGCAGCCCATGCACTGCGCATCCCCCTCTAACATTGCAAGTAAGCGTTTGGGAGACCCTGGATGGCGGCGACTGACTTCAAAGACTACTACGCGGTACTCGGGGTCAGTAAGTCGGCCAGTGCCGATGACATCAAGCGCGCCTTCCGTAAGCTAGCGCGCAAATATCATCCAGATGTGAACCCCAACGATAGTGCTGCTGAGGCCAAATTCAAGGAAGTCAGCGAAGCTTACGAGGTGCTGTCAGACAGCGAGAAGCGCCAAAATATGACCAGTTTGGTCGCTATTGGCAACAGGCCAGCCGGGGGGGCGGGCCTGCTAATCCGGCTGACTTTAACGGCTTTGACTTTAACGAATACGGCAGCTTCGATGAGTTTATCAATGAACTGCTAGGGCGGTTTGGCAGCGGTTTTGGCGGTCCTGGCGGTCCTGGCGGTCCTAGAAGTCCGGGTGGGGCCAATCCCTATACCTACCAAACTGGTCGCGGCGGCAGCGGCTTTGGCTTTGACCCCCGTGCACCGGTGGGGCCAGTGTCGGCCAATCCTTTGATCAAGAGGCCCCAATTTCTCTAACTCTGAGCGAGGCGTTTCAGGGCACCCGTAAGCGCCTCAAAATTGGCTCCCAAGAGGTGGAAGTGAGAATTCCCCCTGGGGCCAAGCAGGGCACCAAGATCCGGCTGCGGGGCAAGGGCCAAATGAACCCGCAAACCCGCCAGCGCGGCGATATTTATTTGGTGGTGAATCTTTTCCCTCATAATGTCTTCCAGCTCGATGGGGACACCCTGGTCTGTGAGGTGCCGATCGCACCCGATGAGGCCGTCCTGGGGGGCAATATTGATGTGCCGACCCCCGACGGCAGCGTCACGATGAAGCTTCCGCCGGGGATTCGCTCCGGTCAATCGTTGCGCTTGCGGGGTAAAGGCTGGCCCAGTCCCAAAGGCAGTCGGGGTGATCAACTGGTGAAAGTGGTGATTGCCCCTCCCAAAACCCTGAGCGATCAAGAGCGGCAGCTTTATCAGCAAATCCAAACCCAGCGCACCACCGATCCCCGCAGCCATCTCAGCAACGTTCAGCTCTAGGGCGTCTTTACCTTGCCTGAGGGTTCTGTAAACGAGATGGCCAGTAGGCGAGATGGGCCAAGGGTGAATCAAATCTCTTGCTCTATTGCACGACGCTGCCGGTAGCGCGGCTGTAAAGTTCAGATTGAATTCTGTATCCAATGATACGAAAAGCGTCTAGGATGGAGTTTGAATCCTTTTTCCCGTCCTATGGCTCAGTTCACCGCATCCGACGTTCTCACTAAGGTTCAAGCCGGAAACTCTTTGGATCATGCGGAACTCAGTGGGATTGACCTGAGTGGAGCCCGTCTGGACCGAGGCGACTTCACGGCAGCCTATCTCCGCCGCACCCGCCTCCAAAATTCCTCCTGCCGGGGCGTCAATCTTTCTAGCGCGACGCTCATCCTGGCGGATTTATCAGGGATTTGTCTAGAAGAAGCCAACCTGACCAACGCTATCCTCACCCAGGCCCATCTACAAAACGCCAACTTGCAGCGATGCCAAGCTAGCTCGGCTCAGTTTTATGGGGTCCAGTTCGATCACGCTGATGGCTCCTATGGCCGCTTTGATCGGGCTGATTTGCGCGAAGTCACTGCCCCCCAGTCCCGATTTAAATACGCCAGCTTGATCGAAGCCTGTTTAGACAGAGCTAACTTCAGCCGCGCTAGCCTTGAAGGGGCTCGCCTCAATCGCTCTCAGTGGTGTCAAGCCACCCTCTCCGGCATTTCCCTCGCGGCAACGGATTTAATCCAGGCGAATTTCACCGAAGCGCTTTTGGTCGGAGCCAACCTCTCGGAAGCTCAAGCCACTAGCGCCAACTTCCAGCAGGCAGACCTGACCGCCGCGATTTTGCAAGGGGCGCAGCTCGACTGGTCTGATTTTTGGAACAGT
The DNA here is from genome assembly GCA_012032425.1 of Leptolyngbya sp. RL_3_1. GTDB lineage: Bacteria > Cyanobacteriota > Cyanobacteriia > Phormidesmidales > Phormidesmidaceae > PCC-6406. The sequence continues at coordinate 2,961 of JAAUQE010000131.1, forward strand.
ATTTTGGTGCGGGCCGATTTAACCCAAGCCTCGCTCTATAACGCCACCCTGGAATATGCAACCCTCACGGAAGCGAATTTGACGGGGGCTGATTTACGCCACGCAAATTTGGAAAATGCCCAGATGGATCGGGTTTGCCTCACGGACTGTCGGGTCGAAGGGGCGCTGTTTACCGACGTGACCGGCCTCTCGGATGCGCAAAAGCAATGGTTGCAGCGTCATGGAGCGCTGAATGTTGCCTAAAGTGGATTCAGACTGACCGGCTCGAAACCGCCTGCGCTAAAACTTCGGGCGGCTGATTACACAATGGAGTGCTAAGGCAGCGACACTGGCTAGCAGGGCCGAGTCTGTTGTGCTGGAACCGCTGAGCAGTAGCGCTTGGTAACTGAATAAGCAGACGAGCAGCGTTAAGCCAATGGGTTGGGTGAGAAACTCAGCTAAATCAGCCGATTGTTCGAGCCATTCTAAAAAACGCAGTAACCGATTGAGTATTGCCATGGGTGAGGTCTCCCGTTGGGTAAAGGACGGCCTTAAGTCTTTCGTAATCGGTCTTTCGAAAACTAAATAATTTACATCATCAAATCTGTAATCCGGTTCACAAGCACGGATTGCGGTACCTTGCCAATGAACGTGTCGGCAACGGTTTGGTCAGGGTTCACGAGGGCCAAGTGGGGCACCCCCTGCACTTGGAACTGCTGAATTTGTTGTTGCCACTGGGGGGCGTCAATGTCGATCATGACGAAATTAAGGGATTCTCCAAACTGCTGATGAATCTGATCCAGGGTTGGGGCTAGGGCCTGACAGGTGGTACACCAGTCGGCATAAAACTCAATCAGAGTGGGCTGGGGATTGGCCATGGCTTCGCCATAGGCCATGGCGGTTTGGGCACTGGCTTTAAGGGTGATCAGTCCCGACAGGGGGGACAGGTGCGCGATCGCGCCCATCGGTCGGGTGAGTACCAGGGCGGCGATCGCAAACAACCCAATCACCGCGATCACAATGCCATAGGTTTGGCGGAATCTGGTTCGAGTTGGGATGGGATGAACGGTCATGGTGTCTTGCCCCAGGGATAAATCACAACAGGATTAAGCCAACTCGGTGTTACTGCCAGGGTCACTGCCAGTAGTACGCCAGGAAAATGTGAAGCGCCAACATCACCGAAAACACGCAGACTAAGAAGATATGACTGACCAGCCATATCGAGCGTAACCCCCGAATTAGGGGGCCTTTGGTCAGAACAGCGTCGCTGCCAGGGAGCTGGCCAAAGCTGTTGCGGGCCGATTCTAAGATGCCCGTTTCAGCCACTACCCCGACCAGCGCCGTTAGGGTCGTGGCAAAGAACACCCAGAGAAAAACGGCGTTGAAATTGAGCCCGTTGGCCCCCAAGGTATGGACCAAAACTAAACCGACTAAGCCCACCCCCAGAAAAATATGCAGGCTCCGCCAGAGCTGCATCGATCCAGGGATTTTGATCCGGCCAATCCAACTACGGCTGCGTTTGCGGACGGTGAGCATCACCTCTAGCAGTACGAATGCTAGCGCCCCAAAACCGGTGCCTTGTTTATAAAGTTCCCCCCGCAAGAAGCGATGCAGGTCAATTGACTGATCCCGCAAGGCATCAAGGTAACCGGCGCTAAAAGCAAAAGGCAGCAGCAACAGCGCCGTTAATATCGTCAGGAGGATCAGCGTCTTGAAATTGGGTTGAATTCCCCGAGGGCGGATGGGCGATCGCCGTTGGGGGGCAATGGCCGTCAGATCCGGCACCGGTACTGTGGCCCTGGGCTGCTCTCCCGAATCCGAGGATAAAGACAGTTGGGGATCCCGTTCACGCTGGGGAAATCTGCTCATGGGCCTAAACGGTGATGGAGTGAGGAACATAAAGGTTTAACTGGGGAGGGAGGGGCGTTGCCCCGTTCCCCAGTTGTGGTGTTAGTCACTAGGAGCGTGATCTGCTAGCCGTTAACTAGCGCTTAAGCTCCCGCCAGGGGCAGGTTGATCACCACGCCACCCATGACATCATCCAGTTCGAAGACCTTGTCGGGGTAGCGCTCTAGATGGACCGGGTGGGTATTGTGGCAACTGACACAAGCCTCGGCAACGGCGGGGTCGGGATAAATTGCAGAATAGAACTGCTGACCGCCGATTTCCTGATATCCCTTATACGGTTCGCCGGTGTCAATCACCTCTTGCATGCCGACTTCTTCAAATTCCCCCTTAGGAGCCTGGTTATCGTTAATGTTCCAAGGGGAAATCAGACCAATGGTGAAGTTGCCATCTTCTGACGCCAGCTCTGCCCCGAGGCGAAACATCTGGGCCGGTAGGGGAATGCCGTTAGTTTCTTGCCAAGCTTCCGTGGCTTCCGCCGTCACGACACCATCCGGCTTATCGATGCCTTCTAGGGTTTTCAAACGGCCAACCACATGCTTGGTGTAGGCGGTGCGATCGGAGGCGGCCACGGTATGGATATAATCCACAACGACTTCTGGGGGAATGCCGCTGACGGTTTCCCCGGAATCAGCGGCGGGGCCACCGCTGCAAGCCACTGCCGTAACCGCGATCGCTAAAACAATCGCGATAAAGGCAGTCGCTCGGGTGGTAATTCTACGAATCCATCGATTCACAATAGCCATGGAAATGCTCTCCTTCTCAGAACGTTTAAGTGGTGTGTGTTGAGTCAGCAGTGTGTGTGGTCTGTAAGCCGGTGAGGCCGTTCGTGGTTACGAACACGGGATTGACGGGCGTCGCTATTCACTACCCGAATCGGTCCGCTTTTCTTCAAAGGCGCGAACCATATCAAAGGTTTCTAGCGACAGGCTGGGGGGCTGGTCAAAATTGGCCTCCACCAGGGCATCGTCAAAAATGCTGTTGTAGCTGTATTCCACGCCGTGGCAGTTCATACACACCGCTTTCACCATGCGATCGCGGGGCAACAGGGTATAAGTGTTGTTGTGGTTCACCAGGGTGATGCTGCTGTCCCCTTTCTGCAACTCATGGCGCGGCAGGTGGCAGGTGGCGCAGCTCACGGAGCTGCCCGAGGGTTGGGGTAGGGTGCGATCGGCGGCGAACAAGTCGGCGTGGCGAGAGTTCTCGTAATTGAGGGAATGGCTGTCGTTGTGGCAGGTCAAGCAAGAATCCACCGCCGCCTGCACCGTATTCACTGAATGGGCGTCATGGCAGGTGGCGCAGGTCATTTGCAGGTCATGGGCTTCGGCCTTCATGGGCAACCGGGCCAGGGCTGGGGTGAGCGGGGTTTGCCCCTCCCGCAACCGAATGCCATGCTTGCCCAGCAAAAAGGTATCCACCGCTTGCTCGTGGCAAGAACGGCAGCTTTCCTGATCAGGACGGGCGACAAAGGCTTGGGTGGCGACGTCTTGATGGCAACTGGAGCAGTTCACATCATTCAGGGCATGGGCACTGCCCTGCCAGAGTTGGGTGCTCTCATCTACCAGGGCTTGATCAACCGCATCCCCCCCAAACTGGGGCAGCCCAGCCCACCGTCGATCCTGCCATCAGCCCGAATAGCAACCCCAGCGCCATCAAGCTCGATATCAGCCGCGAGATCAGACTTTTGGTCACAGTCATGTCCCCCCTCCCAAAAACTCCTGACCCAGGTCAGGGCTGGGAGCCGTCTCTAGTTGGGTGAAAACCGTCCGCTCTGGTAAAACCTGAACGGGCAGCATCGGTGGCTGATCCAGGTTTTGGCGAATAAACCCGGTCGAAATCGAGCGGTGATCGTGGTAATTGTGACAGCCCGCCGTCCAACAGCCATCGGCGGTAAAACCGTCATGGCTCTGGAGGTCACCGTTGATGATGCCTTCGTGACAGACCATACAGAGGTCGGGTTGGAGATGGACGCCGCGATCGAACATGTGGACATGCTCGTTGTGGCAGGTGGTGCAGGTGAGGGCCTCTAAATTGGCCAAGTCCCCCGCCCAGCGAGGATCTAAGAACTTCTTGGTCCCATGTGCATCTTCAGCTAGCTCGGCTTCGTGACAACTGGTGCAGGTGTCGTTGCTCACGGGCTTAAAGCCTTCGTGACAGGAGGCGCAGGAGGTCTCAAAGAGGTAATGACCCACGGAGGTTTCTCCCGGCAAAAACACCTGCTTATGATTCAAGGCGAACGCCGCCGCGAACCAACCGATCAGGGCGATGCAGGCGAAGATGATGGCTGTTTTGAGATTGATCAGCGATCGCCAATCAAAGGATCGATCTCCCCTTGCAGTCATGACTAGTCCTCTGATTCACCTTGGGGGCGTTGCATACAGCCGTGGGGCTAAATCAAGAAGAACAGAATGGCCAGGATGACGGCACCGCCACCCACCAGCCCTGCCGCAGTGCCGGTGCTGATATTGCTGGCTGGAGGCTCGGCGGGGATGGCCGGTTCCAACTTCACGTCATCGGGGGAATAATCGGCTCCATCTAGCATCAGCTCGGTAATGGAGCCATAGGCACCCACCCAGGCCGCTTTGACCGCAGGGGTCCAATCTGCACCCAAATACTGGTCAAAGGTTTTTAGCAGGGAATTACCCACCAAAGGATAGTGATCAGGCAAAGCGCCGTACTTTACATGGCGGGCACCCAACCCTTTGAGGGTGCTGCTCAAAGCCTCTGGATTGCGTAAATTCTCCACCACCGTGACTAGGCCCATCTTGAGCATGTTTTGTTGCTTGGACATATCGGTATGTTCAAACAAAGGTTTAGCCGCTGGGTAATCCGTAAATAGGTTGTCGTAAAAGCTGGCAACGAAGGCATCGGCCTGGGGTTTCACCTTTTCAAAGCTGGTTTCGAGCAAAACCACGGCATCCGTTTCAGGCTCCGAAGGGGCAGCATTGTCGAGGCTGACTGCTTCTTCCGAATACTCAGCCCCTGACAACATCAGCTCGGTGATCGCCCCATAGGCACCCACCCAAGCCTCCTTCGTCTCAGCAGTCCAATCAGAACTGAGATACTGCTCAAAAGTCTTTAATAGGCTGTTGCCCACCAGCGGATAGTGGTCGGGCAGAGCACCGTATTTGACGTGGCGCGCCCCTAAGCCTTTGAGCGCGCCACTCAAAGCCTCTGGGTTGCGTAGATTTTCCACCACCATGACCAAGCCCATTTTGAGCATGTTCTGCTGCTTAGACATATCCGTATGCTCAAACAGCGGTTTGGCAGCGGGATAGTCGGCAAATAAGTTGTCGTAGAAGCTGGCAACGAATGCGTCTGCCTGAGGCTTTACCTTTTCAAAGCTGGCTTCTAGCAGTTCAACCTTCAGTCCAGATTCTTGAACGGTATCGTTTGGAAAGGGCCTCGAAAAGTTGGGTTTGCCCTGGCCCATTGGGGTTTAATTGTGATCATTGCCGGTTCAGCAGCAGTAATTCACATCAGTACAGAAGGGATGTTGCGCGTGCGTACTGATAGCGGGCCGAACAACCAAATTCGCGTGGCGGGCGATGTGCTAGAGCTGATTGCCCCTGATCAAACCCGCCAGCAAACGGACCTATTTATCAAATCAGATGGTACCGTTGTGCCTTCGAAATTGGGGGATCTGGACCTAGTGGGCTATAGCGACAACGCCATCAAGACCGTCAACTTTACCGATGGGGGTCCGGTGGCGAATCTGGCGGTGCAGGTGCAGCTCCGCAGCGATCGCATGGGTCAGACCCTAGAGCGCTGGCTGGCGGTTGCCCCTGCCGGTTATCGGCAGATGGATATCGGCCCCGCCCATTTAGAAATCGCCCCAGCCCAGGACGCAGCGGAACTCAAGCAACTGCTCAGCCCTCCCCCCAAAGAGACCGCCCCTTTCGGCACCTTAACCTTCGGCACCGGGAAACTCGGGACCCGCAGTCTGGATGTGCAGCAAACCCTCGGGCAAACCCAGACCTTACCGAATGGGATCACGGTGGACTTGGTGAAGGTCTGGCCGGACTTTCGGCTAGGCCGCAACAATCAGCCCACCTCGGCCTCAGAGCAATTTCGGAATCCGGCGGTGCAACTCAACCTCACCCAGGGGGAGGCCCAAGCCCGCTGGTTTGTGTTTGCTAAGCCGGGTTTGGAACCGGTGAAAACGGGGGATGAGATGGCGATCGCCGTGCAATACGATGCCCCCACCGTCACCGCCTCGGACTATTTTCGGGTGGTGGCGGGGCCAGACCAGCAGCTCTATTACGCGGCGCTGTCTTCCAAAGGGTTTAAGTCCGGCCCTTTCGGTACCGATGACGCGATTTCCCCCGGCTGGGCCGACTTCGAGATTTCCCTCAACCAGCGGCTGGACCATGCCCAGGTGCAGCGCCAGGTGGTGCCCGTGACCCCGTGGCCAGCGGCACAGTCGCCGATGCAGGGCTCCGGCGCTGCGGGTGGTCGCCGATGGCCAAGACTTCTGGCTCCCCTGGGGGGAACCCACCACCCTGACCACCCCAGAGGGCGATTATTTCGCCGCCTTTAGCCCGAAGCTGCTCGAACTCCCCTTTTACGTGAAGCTGGATGATTTCATCGTGGAGCGTAATGAAGGCAGTGAATCGGTGGCGATGTGGACCAGCAAGGTTACCTTGTTTGATGCCAAAACCGACACGGCGGTGCGCCGCACGGTGTGGATGAACCACCCCACTTGGTTCCGGGGCTGGAAGTTAGCCCAGGCTTCTTGGAATCCGGGGGACCTGAAGCAGTCCACCTTGCAAATTAAGCGGGAGCCCTGGTGGGTTACGGCCCTAACCTGGATTGGATCGCTGATGGTGGTGATGGGGATCAGCACCATGTTCTATGGACCTGGACTGATGAAAAAAATTCGGGCTGTCTCTAAAGGGAATACCCCTGACACCCCCGCTTCGGAACCTGAGGCGGCTCCATCTACCGATGGGGCCACAGCGACCATTCCAATTTTGGCCGTATTCGGTAAATAGCTGTCGATCCTTGAGCAGGTTTCTGAGAATGGAAATATCGGATCTATGGTGCGTTACGCTTCGCTAACAGCACCCTACACTTACTGCTTTCAAACGCTTTGGTCCCTTGCCCATCCAAAATTGAGATAACGATACCCACCATGAAAGGTCTCTCCCTAATCAAAATTTGTTGTCGGCTTTTGCCTGGGCTGCCTGTTACTGTTTATGCCCCTGAGCCAGTTTCAGCCCGACGGTCTAGAGTCGATGCGGACCCTGGCGGTGCAGTTGGATGGGCGCAAAAAGCCCCTCGACACCGTGGCTAAGGAAACCGTGGCCAAAATCCACGGCTCCACCCGTTACCAGCAGGCGGACGGGGTGAAAGCAGACTACCTCGGCACCTATCTGGCCTTGTGGTTTAACACCCGCAACTGGAATGAAGAACCTTTTGTGTTGGTGAGCTATCGCCCCCTCAAGGAGGCGACGGGGCTGGATCTAGAGCGCAAGCAGTTTACCTTTCAGGAGCTGATCACCAATGGGCCGTTGACCGAGATGGTGCGGCAGGCCCATCAAAATCAGCTCAGCGATCGCGATCTGAGCCGCGATCAGCGGGAGGCCCTCACCATCGAAGATCGGCTCAACTTGCTATACCAGTCCGTCGGTGACAACACGCTCCCGATCGTGCCCCATCCCGAGGATAGCAAGGGTAAATGGGCCGGACTGAATGAAGCGCAACAGCTCTATGCCCCCGAAACGGTGGCCCCGCTGATGGCCCAGTTCGCGATGATGCAGCAGGCGCTCTTGCGGGGGGGCGACACTCATCTACCGATGATCGGCGCATTCGCCACGGAACTCAAGCAGGGACTGAAGGAGCTGAGCCCCGCGATTTACCCCGCCGATGTCACCCTGCAACGGGAGGTGAATTTCAACCATTTCCATCCCTTTGCTAAGGCTTGGCAACTCTATGCCCTGGCCTTTGGGGTGATGCTGGTGAGTCTCTGGGTGAAACCCTGGGATCTGTATTGGGGTGCGATCGGCCTTTTCACCACGGGGATTGCGGTGCAGAGCTATGGCTTCTGGTTGCGGATGCAGATTGCCGGTCGGCCCCCGGTGACCAATATGTATGAGTCGGTGGTGTGGGTGGGGTTTGGGATTGCGGCGATCGCCCTCACCTTTGAACTCATCTCCCGCAGTCGCTACTATCTGCTGGCCGCTGCCCCTCTGGCGGTGGTGTGTTTAGTGTTGGCCGATAGTTTGCCCGCCGTACTGGATCCCAGCATTTCGCCATTGGTGCCGGTGCTGCGAGACAACTTCTGGCTCAGCATCCATGTGCCCACCATCGCTCTGAGCTACGCCAGCTTTGCGTTGGCCCTGGGCTTGGGTCATGTCACCCTGGGCAATTACCTGTTTGCACCTAGGGCGAAAAAGCGGATCAAAACCCTCTCGCAGCTCACCTACCGGGTGCTACAGGTGGGAATTCTGCTGCTGACGGCGGGAATTATTCTGGGCGGCATTTGGGCGCATTTCTCCTGGGGCCGCTTCTGGGGCTGGGATCCCAAGGAAACCTGGGCGTTGATTGCCCTGCTCTGCTACCTCGCGCCGCTCCATGGTCGGCTGGTGGGCTGGATTGGGGATTTTGGCATTAGTGTGGCCAGCGTGGTGGCTTTTAATGCGGTGCTGATGGCCTGGTATGGGGTGAATTTTGTGCTGGGCACGGGTCTGCACA
>JAAUQE010000132.1 GCA_012032425.1 Leptolyngbya sp. RL_3_1
GTTGCCAGTAGCCAAAGAGCCACCCGTGGAAGTGTGGTGATTAGCCATTAAGTAGGTAAGCTCAATTATCTCGTAGACGGGTTTCGACTTCGCTCAACCCTCAAATCCTTGCAGGATAAAGCGTCTAGCTGATTGAGCGGAGTCGTTCGCTTTAGTGTCTCCCGAAGGGAGAAAATCAGCGGCGAGTGTGAAGTTTGATTAGTCCCGGCGACTTAGCAAAATCATGAATTGCATTTCGTCTCTTAATTCAACCTACGCCAACTAAACCTTGACGTAACCGTCCCCTGAGCGGAGTCGAAGGGGACGTTCTGGTTGGGTTTTGGCTTCGACTTCGCTCAGCCAGCGTAGTTTCTGGGACGGTTACACCTTGACCACACCCAAGCCCGTAATTGGCCCCACAGTCAAAACTCAAGTTTTCAAGTTGGATGTGGTTATCCTCTTCTACCCACTATTTTCTCCTCTTATGCAACTCCTGAAACTTCGACCGAGCAACCACTCCATCAGGTTTGAATTGACTGTGGATGACCTGATACAAATGCCCTCCCTAGATCATGCCGTCAGGCAGATAGCGGAGGATTATGATTTTCGTCGTCACCCTTACCTGGGTTGGATGCAACAGGATTCGACTTCTCGCGAGGCGTTTTGTCAGAGTCAACTTCCCTTTCGGTTTGCGGTGGAATCCTTTTCCCAATCGTTAGCAGCGGTTCTGGCCCGGATACCAAGGTTAGAGGAACGCCTCCCCCTGGCGGATAATGTGGCGGAAGAACATGGCCATGGCGATCGCCGCCGCGCCCATAAATTCACTTTCTGCCAATATCTGCAAGCGTTAGGTGCCACTGCTGATGACCTGGCATCGCCCTGCACGGTGCCTGTGCTGGCCTTTAACCAATCGATTCTCACCTACAGTTTGAGCCAATCTGGAGAAGCGGGAGCGGCCCTGTTGGGCATGATTGAGTACCTGTATGTGGATATTAGTCGGACGATCGCCCATACCCTGGATCAGCGACAGTGGACACCTCCCGGCAGTCAGTCCCACTACGCGACGCACGAGCAGTTGGATACGGAACATGCCAGAGATTTATTGGCATTAGCAGAACCGGGCTGGCACGAATCCCGTTCCCGGCTCCAGATCGCCCAAGGACTTCTGCTGGGTGCTTATTACTTCTGGAGACTCTATGCTGATTTGCAGCCCACCTTCTGATATAGCGTTTTCCCAGGTTCGAGAAGATCCCAATATTGAACTCCAGGTGATTGATCATCTGGCAACCTCCCAAAACCATCCATTGCGCCTGTTGCTGGTGGCATCGGGGGGATGCACAGCGCTGAGCTTATTGAGTCGTCCTGCGATCGCCCAGATTGATGCCGTTGATGCCAACCTTGCCCAATTGCATCTGGTGGAATTGCGTCGGCAAGCCTTGTTAAATTTATCGTTAGAGGATCAATTTCAAGTGTTAGGAATTGATCGATTCCCTGTTGCAGCTAGGACAGCACCCGTCGATCGCCTGACGCGCTATGCCAAACTGCGATCTGGTCTGCCTGAAGCGACCCGACTTTATTGGGACCATCGTTCCGAACAAATTGCCTTTGGGGTTAATCGGGTGGGACGATTTGAACAATTGTTTCGAGAATTATCGGCGCAATTCACTGCGATCGGCTTAAATCCCCTGGAGCAGCCTCTGATCGCGACTCAGCATCCCCAATGGCGCGCTATTTTTGATGCGGTATTTGAGCGCGACAGACTAGCAAATACCTTTGGTGAAGCGGCTGTCAACTACTCGATGGATCGTAGTTTTGGTGAACATTTTGCGGATGTTTTTGCCCAGGCGCTGATTCAGTTTGGGCCAGGGGAAAACTATTTTCTGACTCAAGTATGGGGCGATCGCTACACGACCGGGACGAATGGCGTTCCCATTTATTTGCAGCCAGATGCTCAATTAGCAATTCGTGCTCTGGGGGCAGATCGGTTGAAACTGCATCAGGGTTTGTTCACAGACAAACTTTTAGCGCTTGTAAAATTGGGTGAGTTTGATCTGATTCAGTTCTCCAATATTTCTGACTGGATGCCAGTACAGGAACTTCATTCTATGGTGGCGATCGCGGTTCAAGGTCTGGCCCCTGGTGGTGCCTTAATTGGACGTCGATTAAATGGCGATCATGATTTAGCCGCTATTATGGCCGAGCATCTTACGGTAGATCATGCCCTGAGTCAGCAACTACAGCAGGGTGATCGTTCTTTCTTTTATCGAGAAGTCGTCGTGGGCTTTTGTTCCTAATGATGACCAGTAGATTTTAAACCCGACCCAATACAACGATCTATGTTATTCCATCGTGTATTACTGGAGGAGCGGGCTGCCTTTCAACCCGGCATTGCTGCCCTCGAACAAGCTGCCGTTTATCCCCTCGGTGATGACTTCTTTCAGATTGATCATGGCGTTGATTATTTTGCTTTTTTCGATCGCCTAGGTCAGGTTCATTACTACGTTGCCCTGGATGGCGATCGGATTGCCGCAGTGGGTGCTTGGGTGCTACGTCAGGTTCCCGACCAGCGGGGGGACGTGCCCCATTTTGCCTGGTATCTGTGTGATCTAAAGGTTCATCCCGCTTATCAACGTCAATTATTGTCCCTTGGGCTGCTCCGACATGCGATCGCCTCAAATCGGGGTACCTGCGATCGGGGCTATGCAATTTCTATGAATCCGGGCGATGCGCGCACCAACCGTCTGGTCAGGGCTTTTCTCCGCTTGACAACGGTCCCGCTTCGTCACGCTACGACCTTAGGCATTTATAGTTTGGATGCGGCGTCAATGCATGACCTGGAGCCCTTACTCACCCATCACCGGGGAACTATTTCCTATCTTTCCTTAAAGGGCATTAAGGATTTGCACCTCCGCAGTAACGGGCAAGTTTTACCCTTGTTACATGTGCAATGGGGCAATACATCTCAAGCCCCAATCACGGCTCCCCTGCCGGGATATACCCACATGTTCTGTGTGCCTGAAACCGACCATCTGGCCATGATTCTGGCCCAGCAAGGAATTCAGCCAGGGGCGATCGCCAGTGTGATCAGTCATGGCATGGATAACACCGACTGGCGTTTTATTTTGACCAGTGATATCTAATGGAGAATTCTAACCATGCACATACGATGGGCGATCGCCCCCCTATTTCTGGTCAGCCTGGGCGTTGGCATGGTCCCCATCTGGGCTCAACCGGATGCTGGCGCTAAGCCGGAAGTGCTGCCCTTTGAGCGCTATCCCACCGTGGCGGAAATTGCTGATTTGCAAGCGGAATTGAGCCAAAGCATTCCCCAACTGTTGACCTCTGGGTTCCATACCGACTGGCGCACCCCAGAGCAACGGCAGCAGCGAACCGCGATGGTGGCGGCATGGACTGAAGTGGACCGTGAAGTTGCCCCGTTCCTCGGAGAATGGGTTGCCATTGAAGAATCCCTTGCCATTTTCCCCACGGCCACCCCAGGAGTGGTCTGCATTGTGGATACCTATCTTGGGGGCAGCGAGTTTGAACGGGGCATGATTGTGGCCGGTGCCCTCTATACCGACGGCGGCAGTGCTTTGGTGACAGAGGGAGCGTTCCTGGGCAATTTTTTTGTGACCGAGGGCGAGGCTTATTCCTACCCCTACAGCCACCCCAGCCCCTTACAAAGCCCAGCGGATATTGACATCTACGCCAGCCGCTATCCTGACGTGGTGGCTGAGTTCGAGGCGAATGGCTGCTTGGTACCGTAGCTCTAGGTTTAATGGCGAGGCTGCTTCGTTGAGGCTGAACGCTGCAATTTAATGGGTCGGTGGCAGGACGACTCGCTTGGCCAAACCGAGCGATCGCAACCCATTAATCACCCACCAAGTCGAATCCACCTCCCACCATTGCAAACCCGCCTTCGCCACATTGGGATAGGCATGGTGGTTGTTGTGCCAGCCTTCACCGTAGGTCAGTAGTGCTGCCCACCAGAGATTGCGAGAGTTGTCATCGACGTTAAAAGTGCGGTAGCCCCACATGTGGGAGGCCGAGTTAATTAGCCAAGTGCTTTGCCAGAGCATTACCGCCCGCACAAAGATGCCATAAATCACAAAGGACCAGCCGCCCAGCGCGTAGAGCACCACAGCCAAGGGCACCTGTAGCAAGAGGAAATAGCGGTCTAGAAAGCGGTAGAAGGGATCGCGGGCTAGTTCTGGCGCAAAGCGTCGATAGGCACGAGCCTCAAAGAAGGCTTGCTTTGGGTAAAACAGCCACAGAACATGGCTCCACCAAAATCCGCGTTTCGCCGAATAGGGGTCTTGGTCAACATCTTCCGTGTGCAAATGGTGGAGACGATGGCCCGCGACCCAGAAGATCGGCCCGCCTTGGATGGCTAAGGTCCCTAAAATAGCAAATCCGTATTCCAACCACTGGGGCAACTTAAAACTGCGGTGGGTGAGCAGGCGGTGATAACCGAGGCAAATTCCTAAACTGCCAAATAGCCAATGCAGACCAATGGCAACCCCTAGCGCTGACCAAGAAAAGAACCAGGGGGCCAGACAAGCTAAGGCATGGAACGACCCGAAGAACAGCACCGTAATCCAGGATATACGGTCTTTTTCACCGGGTCGGAGAGGAGCCTGACGGCTGTGGGCTGTGAGCATAGAAATCCTTAAAAAGTAACGCGTGAATCAATCGGGCTAATCCCATTCCGGGACGATTGCGCCCCAAGGCAGCAGCAGCGAAGTTTTTATAGTCGGCAATGGAGCCGATAGGATAGCTTTTTGCAAGTGCTGCTTGCATTTAAACTGTAACAGCACTAATTCAATTTTTGCAAGTACTACTTGCATTGGTTTTGCCTATGTCTCGTCCCGCCACCCGCGATCGCCTGATCCAAGCTGCCTTGGCCCTGTTTGTTAGCCAGGGTATTGCTGAGACCACCACCAAGCAAATTGCTGAGCAGGCGGAGGTGAATGAGGTAACGCTGTTTCGTCACTTTGGGAATAAGTACGGGCTGCTCTTGGCGGTGCTGGGTGAAGGGACGGCCTTTGACCAGGTGGAGCGCATTTTGGTGCAGCCCCTGCTGACGACGGGATCATTCCAACAGGCCCTTCAGGATTATGCCCGAGGCTGCTTGGCAATGAGCGATCGAGTGCCAGAACTGCTGCGATCGCTGGTGGCGAAGCCCGTCACTATTCCCCCGAGAACCGCCAGGTGTTGGCCCATGGTTTCACGCAAGTCGAGCAAACCGTGGCCAAAGCCCTGCAAGTGATGGTTGCACCAGATCAATGGGGTGATGCCCGTGACCCAGATCGCATTGCCGCCTTGCTCAATCGGCTGCTGCTCGGTCACGCCCTCATGGCCCTAACCAGCGAAGAGGCGGGTCCCTGGGAGAGTCGCGATGCTTTAGTAGCCCAGTTAGGCCGACTTTTTCAGCAAGGGTTCTTGGCTACAGGAGGCGATAAGGCGGTTGCAGGCGCAGCGATCGCCGATCAAAGCCATTCCCCCATTGCCGATCTCCCCTCTCCCCAGGTCCATGAGATTTTGCAAACCGCCAAAAAGCAGGACCCCCAGAGCTATGCCCTGATGTACGTCTTATTTGGGGCAGGAATAGCGCCTTCCGAGCTGCTGCAACTAGAGCGGGTGCATTATCTGAGCGATCGCACCCAGCAAAGCTTATGCATTGGCCTGCGCCAGGGTCGCCAAGTCCCCATTAACCAGTGGATTTTAGGCAAGCGCTACGGCACTTATCACAAAAACCCCCTCACTCAATGGCTGAGATCCCGTAAGGATGACTGGCCCGCCTTGTTTCTCAACTCAGACGGCACCCCCTTGACCGCCGCTGGGCTGAACCAATACTGGCAAGGGGTGACCGCCGATATCAGCACCGTCACCGGCAGCCCTCCCAGGCTGGAGCAAGCCCAGCAGACCTGGTGTGTGGAGATGTTTATGCGAGGGATGGCCCTAGAAGATATGGAAATCTTGACCGGATGGCATCGACCCCAACTCGCCCCCTTTGTGCAGCGGGCGCGGGAAAAAAGCGCGATCGAGCAGGCCATCCGCATGGACCAAAAGAAACCGGCCAGTGCCAGCCCTGCTGCACCATAGAGCATTGCCCCATGCCCGCGATAAAACGGTGATGGGAAAAAGGTTATGGGCATCTGCAATTTCCCTCGGGAAGCCATCCCCTCAGCCATAATGGCAGAGCTAGCTTGGCGTCTTCGGATATTGATTCGGCTATGAAGTTATCGACTTTTGTACGCACAACGGTACTGGTGCCCATGGCAGCGATGGGCTTGGCCATGGGATCGGGTTTACGGGCCGCAGCCCAGCTCTATAACCCGATTCCATTGCCCCCGAGTAATGAAATTACCGATACGCTCTCAGATCAGGATATTCCCACCGGGTTCGGCGGCTACGCCCGCGACTATACGGTGTACCTAGAAGCGGGCGATCAGGTGGCGATTGATCTCACCTCCAATCAGTCGACACCTTAGTGACCCTGCTCCATAGCAATGGCACGACGGTGGATGAAAATGATGATGGTCCCGACGGCACCACCAACTCCCTGCTATTTTCCCGGATTACCGAGTCTGGGGTTTACACCGTGCGGGTACGGGCCTATGCCGGTCAAGGGTCCGGTGAATTTTTCTTAAAGGTGGCGCGCCTCCGCCCCATTTAGCTCTAGTGGTCTGTCAGCTTTCAATTTGTAGGTTGGGTGGCGCGATAGCAGTCGCCAGTCCGGTTAGGACAAGACTGCGAGCCAATTTGCTGCTGCGCTAAGGGCCAGCGCTATATCAGGGCTTCATAATTCTGCCCATGGTGTAAGGCTACTGCAAAGATCGGGCTGGTTTACTTGATTCCACGGTGGGCCTACGGCATTCTACGGATAGCTGAATCTGAAAGTTTTCAGAGTCACCGCGAAAGCATCTATAACCAACAACCAGTAAGGCCAGGGGCGACTAAAGTCGCCCTTTTTATGCCGTGGGGCTGGACTGGGTGAGGGTGCCCATCTCGTTAAACCGGATCGGCTAGCCGTTGCAAGATACGGGCCACCTGATAAAGGCCATGGTCTGCGTCCGACAGCAGCGTGAATTTATGGGAAAGCGCGTACTGAGCTGGTTCTGATCGCTGGAGCTTGAGAAATAAGTAGTCTTCTCCTGTCGTGATCAACCCATAGATCGTCGCTTGGGTCTGGGGGCGACCCATCATGTAGGCCAAGGTTTGAGGAATGGCCTGGAGGACGCTGAAGCCAAAATGCTTAGCTTCGACAACCGCTAGCCAGAGTCGTTGCTGAATCACCAACACATCAATACGTCCGCGTAAAACCTGCTGGTCGTTCTCGATCGCGACTTCGACATAGCGCTCCCCTTGAATACGACGGGGCGGATCGCATAGGCCCAGTAACTCTAACAGCGGGGACACCATAATCACCTGCACCGTACCTTCGGAAATCATCCCATCGGCGGCATAGGTGAGATAGCGATCGCGATACCGATCGAGAGCCCCCTGCTGAGTTGGGGTGAGGACGGGTAAATTGTCCTGCCATTCCCAGAAAAAGTCTGGTGCAGTGGCCCGCTCAATGCCGAGCTGTTCATGGGCTGCTTGCAGGTTGGTAATCGCTTCGGTAATGGCAACGGTTTGCACCATTTCCTGCCTCAAAGTTCCTGCTCAAAGTTTCTGCTCTTAGCGTAGCGTGGGTCCAGAAGCGCACTTGAGGCCGCGTACCGTTGGTCGATTGATGTTGCGGCGGGCGTTTTTTCCGAAATTGAGTTGATCTAAACCGTGGTTACTCCTTGCCCAGCCCCTGGCCCAGTCATGGGTTCAGCACGATTACAACGGGGACCCCACATGTCTAATGCCCGCCGATTTGGCCTTCATCTTCTATGTGGTCTGCTGCTTAGCCTGTTCTGCATCGGCCTGCTCCCGGATCGGGGTGTCGCTCAATTGACCGATACCGACATCAGCCAACTGCCGGTGGGCACCCCCCTAGAAACCCAAAATGCCGTGATCTTCTGGGACAACGTGGCCCTTGATGCCATTCGCGCCTTGCCCCCTGGCCCACCTGCGGTTGCCCGCGCCTTGGCGATGATCCACACCGCGCAATACGAGGTCTGGAGCCAGTACCGTGCTAATGCTGTCGGGACGCTGTTGGGCGATCGCTACCGGCAATGGCCTGCGGGGGATGGCTTAGCCGACAAAACCGAGGCCATGACCTATGCCGCTTACCGGGTTTTGGTGGATCTGTTTCCTGACATGGTTGATTACATCGACTGGCAAATGGGCAACTACGGGTTTGATCCCAGCGTCACCACCACCGACCCCTATACCCCGGCTGGTTTGGGTAACTTAGCAGCGGCAGCGATCTTGGCCTACCGCCACGATGATGGCGCGAATCAACTGGGCGATCGCACCCCGGTGCCTACAGCGACTACACCGGCTATGAACCGGTGAATAGCCCAGAGGCAGTGGTTGATCTGAATCGCTGGCAGCCCTTGGCCACCCCCAACGGCAACTTTCAGGGGGGCTGTATTGATGATGGGTCA
This sequence comes from Leptolyngbya sp. RL_3_1, assembly GCA_012032425.1. Classification (GTDB taxonomy): domain Bacteria; phylum Cyanobacteriota; class Cyanobacteriia; order Phormidesmidales; family Phormidesmidaceae; genus PCC-6406. The sequence goes on from JAAUQE010000132.1 coordinate 8,523, forward strand.
GTCATTGTGCAGACCTTTATCGGTCCCCATTGGGGCAATGTGGTGCCCTTTGCGCTGGCGGATGGTGACGCGATCGCCCCCGCCTCGGAGCCCGCCACCTATCCCTCCGAGGCCTTTACCCAGCAGGCCCTAGACATTGTGAATGTCAGCGCGAATTTAACAGAGCCCCAAAAGGCCATGGCGGAATACTGGGCCGATGGCCCGTCTTCGGAATTTCCCCCCGGTCACTGGGCCTTGTTTGGCCAGGTGGTTTCGCTGCGAGATCACCACAGCCTGGATGACGATGCCAAGCTCTTCTTTGCCCTGAGTAACGCCAACCTCGATGCCGGAATTTTGGCTTGGGGCGTCAAGCGCGACTACGATTCGGTGCGCCCGATTACGGCCATTCAAGCACTGTTTCGCGGCCAGCGGATTCGGGCTTGGGCAGGCCCCTACCAGGGCACTCAGTGGATCAACGGCGAAGACTGGATGCCCTATCAAGCGGCCTGCTTTGTCTCCCCCGCCTTTGCCGAGTTTGTGTCGGGCCACAGCACCTTTAGTGCCGCCTCCGCTGAAGTGTTGGCCACTTTTACCGGCAGCGATGCCTTTGGCTATAGCGATGTCTTTGAGTACTCAGAGGTGGAATATATCCACAAACCGGTGGAACTAACTTGGGCGACCTTCTCGGAGGCTGCGGACGAAGCGGGCATGTCTCGCCGCTATGGCGGCATCCACTTTGCTCCAGGGGACCTAGTGGGTCGCGAGCTGGGTCGTGAGGTCGGTCGCCGGGTGTGGGAGAAGTCGGAGGCGTTTTTGGCGCGGTCGCACCGCCCCCGTAGCCGATCTGACGGCACAACTGGAGCAGTTCATTGCCACCGATAATTTTGAGCAGAGTTTTGCCCACCGTTTGGCCGCGATCGCCGCTGACCGCTGACCGCTGACCGCTTAGGGACAGGCGGGTAAATAGCGTACCGCTTTCCCAGGGCGCAAATCTTTGCGCCCCTACTTCAGTGACTTGTGGGCACGGGGTGTTATCTAAGCGCAGATCCTTTAATGGACGGTGCTAAAACCCTATCCGGTAAAAGTCTGACGAAATTTCGTAGGCCTCGATCGCGGCTGCACGGACCATTCCCGTTTCGAGCACCCCTGCCCCTTAAGCTCCCCTGCTCTGAGCAATCGTGCGAGGACTTGACTGTCCGGTACTAGCTGCAAGGGAAAGGGAAATCTATAATCTTTTGTAAAGCAGTATTTACAGTTGACACCATCATGGATCTTGGCGCACTCGACCCCATCAAACCTTGGCTCAATTTCATCCACCCGTTGATTATGTGGATCCTGTTGGGGATTACCGTCTACGCCCTCTACCTTGGCATCCAAATTCGTCGCACCCGCAACGCTGAGGGCGACGAGAAAAAGCAGCTAATCAAAGGGAAGTTTAATGTGCGCCACCATCAGTTGGGCTCAGCCCTACTGGCGTTGATGGTGCTGGGCAGCATCGGCGGCATGGCGGTCACCTACATTAACAATGGCAAGCTTTTCTTGGGTGCTCATTTGTTAGCGGGTCTGGGGATGACGGGCTTGATTGCCACCTCCGCTGCCCTGGTGCCCTTTATGCAAAAGGGGAATGACGCCGCCCGCTATACCCATATCACCCTAAACATTGTGTTGGTGGGTCTGTTTGGCTGGCAAGCCGTGACCGGTGTGCAGATTGTGCAGCGCATCCTAGAGAACTTTTAAGGGCATTTCTTGCCGCAATGCCTAGGGGTCTGTCAGCTTTTAATTTGTAGGTTGGGTGGCGCGATAGCAAAACCCAACGCAGCCCATGATTGTTGGGTTCCACTGCGTTTCACCCAACCTACGAAACCCTGATGTTCAGGATTGACAGACCACTAGATTGCTGCGGCGATCAAGGTGCGGTGGCGGGGGCTGTTAGTCACGACTGTAGGGGGTGCAAACCCCGCCGTCCGGCAGGCGTCCGCAATATCCAGACTAAAGTACTCGTCTAAATAGGGCTCGGTGCTTTTGAGTAGGGTCAAGACGAAGGGGGGCATCTTGGCAAAGGTCTCACAGTTGGGGTTCATATCCATGATTGCTAGATGACCGCCCGGTTGCAGCAGTCGTCGCGCTTCCTGGAGGATGGCGATCGCTGCCACTTGCGGCAATTCATGGAACATTAAACAAGCCGAGACTAAATCAAACTGCCCCTGAGGCAAGCCCGTGGCTTCGGCGGCGGCATGGTACCAATGAATAGTGGGGCTAGATGTAGGGGCAGACACCGTTGCCGCTGTTGCTCGCACAGACTGCTGCTGCCGATACTGGGCCACTGCCAGGAAATAAGGTGAGAGATCAACCCCCGTCAGTTGGGCGTCAGGAAAAGTCCCCTGGAGCGTCTCGCTACTCATGCCCACGCCACACCCTAAATCCACAATGTTGGTCGGGGCGGTTGCGAGGTTGGCTTTGAGAACGTCATGGTAGCTCTGGCGTAATTGGGCATCCCCTTGAGCCCCTGCCTCGGGCCAGATGCGGGCATGAACTGCCTTGGCTGCGACCTCGACTTCCATGGCGGGTTGCCAACCCAGATTGCCCTCTTCATAGGCATGGAAGCTGGTGACGTAGTAGTCAGGGTATGACAAGTCAGCATTTTGGAGATCGGCCAGATCGTGGGACCACTGTTCTGAAAACGGGCTTTCCCCTGCCCGCGCCTTCAGCCGCTGCACCTCATCTCGCCAATACACCCCAATCGACTCGGCCCGCTCAATCATCATGGTGCGAGCCCGGTTTTTAGCGAGGGCGGCTAGGGGCTTAATGGCCAGGAAGCCATTCGCCAGCCAAGTCAGGGAATTGGGAGCGGCAGACGTAGACATGGATGATTTCAACTGAATGGGGGTGAAGGGGAATCAATCCCAGTCTAAACGCCTAGGGTAGCCGGGTTATAAACCCAATCAAACGATTGAGCCAGGGCGCAAGC
>JAAUQE010000133.1 GCA_012032425.1 Leptolyngbya sp. RL_3_1
GAATTAGTCTGGCACTCAGCCAAGGAATTTATTGCCAATCGTCTATTTAAATCGATTGAAGAGCTAGAAGCTCTTGTCAACAGGCTGTTAAATGACGGTGAACTTGTAATAAATTGGGGGCGCAATATCAAAAATAAGGGAAATGCCGTGAATGCAATTTAAATGCACAACAGCTTACCAGATCAAAGACAACGTTCTATCTGATCGTTATCTCAAAAAGCTGTGGAGCAAAATCAACTCAAACTTCTACTTTGCCACAAATAATCTAAGTCGAGACTTTGTTCAGACAAAGGGATTCTCAGTTGTTTTTCGGCGCGATGGATTGCCTATGGTCGAGCAAAAGTTTCCATTCTTTAAACCTTATTTGGATATGGTCATGCAGTCCGACTGCAATGCTTTTTACTTAAATCCGCTCCTCCTAGAAGCCGGTTCCCGCGTCGATCCTCACATCGATCGTTCGTTGCGATCCTATTGCAAAACTATTCAGCCCCCATTCTTGGTGACTGTGCTCTATGTGCAAATCCCCGAAAATATGAGCGGGGGAGAATTGATCCTCAAATCAGCAAAACGCCAAGTCGGCAAAATCATCCCTCAGGCCAACACCCTTGTTTACTTTCAGGGCGACTTAACCCATGCGGTAAACCCGGTGAAAACGGTTGGCAGCCGCCTCAGTTTAGTTTGTGAGCAATATATCCTGACCCCATCGGAACTTGAGGATATTCCTCTGTTTACAGTGGAGTCCAGAGCCGATTAGGGCCAAAATACCGGGTTGCATGGGGTCTCCGTAGGGGGTGATGTGACCTTATGAAGCCAAAAACTTCAGCACCGCCCCCGCAAACGCCTCCGGTGCATCCTGCTGAATCCAGTGCGACGCATTCTCAATGGGCTGAAACCGCGCCCCCGGAATCTCCGAGGCTAGCTGCTTGCCATCCTCAGCCTTCTGCCACGGATCATCCATTCCCCACAGCACCAACGTCCGCGCCGTAATCGTGCCGTGGCGATCCACCAATGCCATCGTCTGATTGGCATTCAACGCCGAGGCATTGCGCAGCAAACTCAGCTTCCCCTCTTCACTGATCCAGGGCGCAATGATTCCGGCTCGAAATGCCGCCGTTAATCGCTCTGGGCGAGCCAGCCCCATGGCTAAACTCTCTTCTAGGGCTGTCTCTAGGTCCGCCAGCGATCGCGACTTCCACCGTAGGGGATGGCCAAAATCCAACATGTCATCATCAAACCGGTCATAGCAAACCGCATTGCTAATCACCAAACGGTTTACCCGATGGGGCTGTTCGATCGCCAAAATCAACGCCACCGCTCCGCCCGTATCGTGCCCCACCACCTGCACCCGCGTCAGCCCTAGGGCCGACAGCAATGCTCCAATCATGCGGGCTTGGTCTTGGAAAGATCGGTCAAAGCGATCGCGCCGATCGGACCAACCATGGCCCAAAAAATCTGGTGCAATCACCCGATAGCCCGCTTTAACGAGGATAGGAATCACTGCATGGTAAAGATAGCCCCAGGTGGGAATCCCATGCATCAGCAGAATCGTACCCGTCTGACCGGTACCAACATCGATATAGCGAATCGTCACCGGAATATGGACGACCGTACCGGCGGGTAGCTCTATTTCCTGTTGCGCCGCTTTGAAGTCTTGCCAAGTTTCCCAAAGCGCCATGGTGCCTGCCTTGAAGCCATGTTTCTGAGCTTATCCCAAATATGGACGGGTATAGGGTGCGCTAACCCACAACTAGTCACCCCCTAGAGCAGCTATCACCTGGCATTCTCTGATCCCTTAGACCCCAGCCGCTAGACTAGAGCATCCCCTTTCCCCATGCCCATGACCCGCTGGTTCAACATTGCTGGCCCCTGTAAAGCAGACCTTCACTACATGCTGTCGCCCCTAGAGCGATTGCCCGAGTTGAAGCGCTTGATTGAACAACAGGGCTATTTTGTCATCCATGCGCCCCGGCAGACCGGCAAAAGCACCGCCATGTTGGCCCTGGCAAAACAGCTTACCGATAGTGGGCAATACAATGCGGTCATGGTCTCAACGGAAGTGGGCGCGGTCTTCCCAGGGGACCCACTACGGGCAGAAGCCGCGATCTTGCGGGCTTGGCAAGATGCGGCCAGCGTCTGGCTACCCCCCAAACTCCAGCCGCCAGATTGGTCGGGTGTGCAAGGCATTGGTCAGGCGCTACGGCTATGGGCACAGCAGTCTCCCCGGCCCTTAGCCATCTTTATTGATGAAATCGATGCCCTGCAAGATCAGACCTTGCTGTCTGTGCTGCGGCAACTGCGCGATGGCTATCCCCGCCGTCCCCAGGGCTTTCCCCACACCTTGGCCCTAGTGGGCCTCCGGGATGTCCGGGATTATAAAGTCGCCTCGGGGGGCAGTGGACGGCTGCATACGGCCAGTCCGTTTAACATCAAAATCAAGTCCATGACCATGCGTAACTTCAACGCCGCCGAGGTTGCGCAGCTCTATCAGCAACATACCGACGAAACTGGGCAAGTTTTTACGGCTGAAGCCACCCAGCAGACCTTTACGCTGACCCAAGGGCAGCCTTGGTTAGTGAATGCCTTGGCGAAGGAACTGGTGGAGGAAATCGTGCCCGATGTCAGTCAGTCGATTACCCCAGCAGCCGTAGATATTGCCAAAGACGTTTTGATTCGGCGGCAGGACACCCACCTCGATAGCTTGGCGAGCATTTTGCAGGAGGATCGGGTCAGGGCGGTGATTGAGCCCATGCTGGCGGGGCAAGAACTGCGGGAAGTGCCCCACGATGATATTCAGTTTCTGCTCGATTTGGGTCTATGCCGCATGGGAGCCCAGGAGGGATTGGTGATTGCCAATCCGATTTATCGGGTTGCTCACTCTGGGAAGGCAACACCGTGGCGGGTGGCGTCAACAGAGTGCCAAAGCGGGCAATGATGGCGGCATCAATCGCATCGGTCTTCGCTAACGTTCCGGTGGCCTTGGCAAAGTCACGCACTTGTCTGGGGTTGACCACGCTCACCCGTAGGCCCTGCTCAGCTAGCTTTGATGCCATGAGGGTCTCGTAGCCACCACTGGCTTCGCACACCACGGCACAATCCACGCGCCCCGTCAGGGACTTTTGAGTAGCGCCTCAACACCCTCGACATTATTGGGATACTGAGCATGGACTTGATGCAGTGGGTCATAGATATCGAGATTATCTTTAGGGACTTTTGAGTAGCGCCTCAACACCCTCGACATTATTGAGATACTGAGCATGGACTTGATGCAGTGGGTCATAGATATCGAGATTATCTTTACTGATATCAATGCCAATCCATTGATACTGTTCCACTGGCGTAGACATCGTTTCTGACCTCCGCTATACGATGGCAGTAGGCATTGTTTAGAGGCTTCATCCACTGCACTCATCCTTGCGCGATACGGTCTCCGTTATGGGACCTGGGGATTCTTCGAGTTCTCAGGGCATGAATAGTAGTACCGACCATTGCTTCTCCACGGATTATGAAATAATTCACATGCCTAGGGGATGCGGTCTGGCACTACTCTCTCAACAGACAAGGGGGTATAGCCTTCGGCATTCAAGAAAGGGGGATGAGGGTCTTCTGTTTAATTACGCCTAACTACTTAGGACGGCCAGCATTGCCACAAATGACACATCCCGCTAGGCTGAGGCGACTCATCATGGAACGGTGACACGGCAACCCGGAGGCCACGGTACAGTTATGCATCGTAATCCGGGGCGATCGCCCATTGTCAGGATGACGCGCTGAATTTGTGAGGAGGAGAGGCTGGCATGGGCGTTACCTCAGACGAGAAATTTTTACCCTTTGCACAGCGGGTGAAGCCCCTGTTGCAAATCGTTTATCCCCCTGACGTGGTGGAATCCCTCACCCAAAAGCTATTTGAGCTGATGCTGCCCAATCTGCAACAGGTAGGGCACGAAGACTTACGCAAGTGGAACCACAACAACGTCTTGCTGATTACCTACGGCGACAGCATTGTCGAGGATGGGGTGAGTGGGGATGGGCGATCGCCCCTGGCGGTCTTGGCCGATTTCCTCGACGCCCATCTGCAAGACACCGTCACCGGCGTCCATATCCTGCCCTTTTTCCCCTATAGCTCCGACGACGGCTTTGCCGTGATCGACTACAACCAGGTCGATCCGGCCCTAGGCAGTTGGGAGGACATCCAGCACATTGCCCACCAGTTCAACCTGATGGTGGATTTGGTCGTCAACCATGTCTCCAGCCAGCATGAATGGGTGAAACAGTTTCAGGCGGGGGAGTCTCCTGGGAAGGATTATCTGATTGAGACCGATCCCGACCAAGACCTCTCGGAGGTGGTGCGCCCCCGTAGCTTGCCGCTACTCACCCCCCTAGACACCGTAGAGGGCACCAAGCATGTGTGGAGTACCTTTAGCGCCGATCAGATCGACGTTAACTTCGCCAATCCCGATGTGCTGCTGGAATATATTCAAATTATTCTGCGCTACGTGGCCGCTGGCACCCGCTATATCCGCCTTGATGCCGTCGCCTACCTCTGGAAAAAGCTGGGCACCAACTGCATCCATCTCCCTGAAACCCACGCTGTCATCCGGCTGCTGCGGGAGCTGCTGCAAATCCTCGACCCCGGCATTGCGATCATCACCGAAACCAATGTGCCCAACCGCGAAAACCTGAGCTACTTTGGCAATCGCAACGAGGCCCACATGGTCTACAACTTCAGCCTGCCGCCGCTACTGCTGAATGCCCTGATGCAAGGCAAGTCGGAGCACCTCAAGACCTGGATGATGAGTATGCCTCCAGCCCCAATTGGCTGCGCCTATTTTAATTTCACCGCCTCCCATGACGGCATTGGCATGAGGCCCGCCGAAGGGCTACTGGCTGCGGAGGAATACCGTAGCCTGCTGGCAACCATGAAGGATTTTGGCGGGGAGATCAGCATGCGCAGTCAGGCCGACGGCAGCGAATCCCCCTATGAGATCAATATCTCCCTGTTCGACGCCATGAAGGGCACGGTGGCGGGGGAAGACGAATGGCAAATCCAACGGTTTCTCTGTTCCCAGACGATCATGATGTCTCTGGAAGGCATCCCGGCCTTCTATATCCACAGTTTGCTGGCCACCCACAATTACAACGAGGGGGTGGCTCAAACCGGTCGCAACCGCACCATTAACCGCTATAAGTGGAACTTGGCGGAATTGACCGCTCAACTTCAGGATCCCACCTCCCCCCATGCTCAGGTGCTGAAGGAGCTGAAGCGACTGATCAAGATTCGCCGTCGCCAGCGGGCCTTTCACCCCAACGCCACCCAATACACCCTGCACCCCCTCAACCCCGCCCTGTTTGCCTTTTGGCGGCAGAGTATGGCGCGGGACCAGAGTATTTTCTGCGTACACAACCTCAGTAAACAGCCCCAGGATCTCCAGCTCACCGATATCAACTTGGTGAGCACCGATGACTGGACCGACCTGATTAGCGGGGCACCGATTCTAACCGTGGGCGACGGCTACCAATTGGCTCCTTACCAATCCCTGTGGATTACGAACAAAATTGACTCGGCCACCGATAGCGCCACGCCGGATCCGTTGACCGGAGGCTATTGAGCGGCTAGTGATTTAGCCCAGGCGATATCATGGAAACTTGGCTTTTTCGTTTGGATGGCGACACGCTCCATGACCCAGGTAACGCAGATTGCTGGCCGTGGTCTCCCCTTAACTGGGGATGACATTGATACCGATCGCATTATCCCCGCCCGGTTTTTGCGGTGCGTCACCTTTGATGGGCTGGGGGAGCAGGTGTTTGCCGACGATCGCACCCAGACCGGTGGCGCTCACCCCTTTGACCAAACTCAGTACCAAGGGGCCGAGATCTTGGTGGTGAACCGTAATTTTGGCTGCGGCTCCTCGCGAGAGCACGCCCCCCAGGCGATCGCCCGCTGGGGCATTAAAGCCCTGATTGGGGAGAGCTTTGCGGAGATCTTTTTTGGCAACTGTGTGGCCATGGGTATTCCCTGTGTCACCGCCACGTCAGAGGCAGTCCAAACATTGCAGCAGTGGATTACCGAGCACCCCCAGGATGCCTTAACCCTCGACCTCACCACTCTGACCGTGCAGTTTGGCGATCAAACCCTACCGGTGACCCTGGCCGACGGTCCCCAGCGGATGTTTCTCGAAGGCATGTGGGATGCCTGTGGTCAGCTCGTGGCTCAGGCGGATGCGGTACGTCAAACGGCGGCCCAGCTCCCCTATGTGACCTCGGGGTGCCCGTTAACCCCACCGGCTAATCACAGCAATGCCACCCCGCCCCATTCCTGCACCACAATCCATTCAGGAATCCTTTGGGATTTTCTCTATCCATCCAAAATGCCAACCAAAATTCGGATCAGATCCTCTAAGTCATCCGGCAAGGTATAGGAGCCGATGTCTTGGCTAATGGTCTGGGTGCTGGCATCCAGCGTGCCAAAAATCCACAGGTTGCCAATGGTCACCGCGCCATACAGTCGCTGCGGCGCGTTCTCTAGCATCGATAGGGCAATCATTTCTACGGCTAACTGGGTAAACCCACGGGTCAAGTCATCTCGCTTGGCCTCGACCACCACAAGATTTTGCTTGGACCGAATCAGGTAATCCAGATTGCCTTGTAGCAGGTTATTCACCTTCAGGGGATATTCAATCCGCAGGATTTGCTGACAAATCACCGCGACGCGACTCAGGATGGGCGCAATTAAGATCTCGCGCTTAGCGGTTTCGCTGGTGAGGGGGACAAAGGGCAGGGTGTCTTCAAGCTGTTGTTGCAGAGCGGGTAAACCATCAATGACACGGGTGGTTTTGGGAAGCCGTAAACGCTTTTTGGTAAACCCATAGCCGAACTCTGCCAACACTTCGTCGGTATCGTTCGACAGTTCGAAGTAGGAGCGAAAAGAGTAGGCCGTATCCGCCTGCAAGATTTTGAGTTCAGCCATGGGAGTCTCACTACCGTTGCTGTGTTCATTATGAGCTGGCAAGGGAGGGAAGTCGCCCCAGCCAATGCGGTGCGTCAGAGCAGTCCAGTTCCCCATGGGTCTTGGGGATGTGCGTTGACCGCCCAAGGCAGTGGAGGACACCAGCCCAGACATCCAGCAAGGGCCTGGGCATAAGGATTCTGGTTAGAGATCTGCGCTTAAATAACACCCCATGCCCACAAGTCACTGAAGTAGGGGCGCAAGGGTTTGCGCCCTGGGAAAACGGTACGCTATTTACCCGTTTGCCCCTTAACCGCTGCAGCCATGGCGGCTTGGGCGCTAAAGGGGGGGGTTCCGGTCACGGGGCAACAGCGACTGTAGCGGCCCTCCCCATGGAGTTGCCACGCATCTTGGGTATCGGCTAACCACCAGGTCAAATATTGACGAATCTGCTGCTGCAAGGCCGAATCGCGGATCGGGGCCAGGGCTTCAATCCGCTGATCTAGCCCTCTGGGGGTCCAATCGGCGCTACCGATATACACCTCAGGGTCGCCGTCGTTATGGCAATAGAGAATGCGGCTGTGCTCAACATAGCGCCCCAAGATGCTGACCACGCGAATGCGATCGCTCAGCCCTGGCACCCCTGGTCGGAGACAGCAGACCCCCCGCACCACCAGTTCAATGGTGACCCCAGCCTGGGAGGCAGTGTAGAGCGCATCAATGATTTCTGGATCGGCCAGCACATTTAATTGGGCCTGGATCTGGGCCGGTCGCCCTGCTTGAGCATGGTGGATTTCTTGGTTAATCAGGCGGTGGAGGTGCGATCGCAGGGTGACTGGGGCCACCAGCAACTGTTGATACGCGCCATGGCGAGAATAGCCGGTCAAAAAGTTAAACAGATGGTTGAGGTCAGTACCCAGGATGGGGCAACCGGTCAGCAGTCCTAAATCAGCGTAGGGCTGGGGCCGACAGGGCAGATAGTCGCCGGTGCCAATGTAGGCGTAATGGTGAATGGTATCCCCCAGTCGCTGCACCACCAGCACCAGATTGGTGTGGGTTTTGAGGCCGACAACGCCATAAACCACGTGGGCTCCGGCTTTTTCCAGGCTTTGCGCCCAGTAGAGGTTGCTGGGCTCATCCAAGGTGGTAGTCAGTTCCACCAAGACGACGACTTGTTTACCGGCTTTGGCCGCTTTGAGCAGCGATCGCACCATGGGCACATCCCCAGCGGTGCGATACAGCGTGGTTTTAATCGTCAGCACCGCCGGGTCCACCGCCGCTGCCGCCACAAAAGCCTCCACCGTACCCCCAAAGGACTGATAGGGCAAATGAATCAACTGGTCTTGCTGCTGTAGCCCGGTCAAGATATCGACAGCAGGGGGTGCGGGCACCCGCCAAGGGGAACGCGGCGGCGATCGGTCCCTGGCAGGGGCTGGGGGCGTCCAGGCCGGTGCCCGCAGGTGGGGGCGGTGTTGGTCAATTTGTTCGATCCATTCGCCATAGCTGAGCCATCCCAACAGCGGATACAGGTCAGCAGCGGTGAGCCCCAACACTTGTAACAGCCGCGATTGCAGCCCAGCAGGCATGGCCGCCGTCACCTCTAGCCGCACCGCTTGGCCCTGTTGCGATCGCTGCTGCACGCTCGATTCCACCAGGGTCATCCAGTTGTCAGCCTCGCTGTCAATTAGCCCTAGATCGGCACTGCGGGTAACCCGAAAAGGCACCACACCCCCCACCCGACACCCCGGAAAGAGGCTGGCGGCATGGGCCGCAATCACCTGCTCTAGGGGCACCGCCGTCCAGGCTTGGCCAGAGACGGGGGTCTCTAGGGACACAAACCGCGCCAAAATCCGAGGCACTTTGATCCAGCCCCACTGCCAACCCTGGCGCGACTGCACCGCCACCGCTAGGTGCAGACTTAAGCTGGCAAAGTCTGGCAGTTGTTGATCGGGCGGTGTCACCCAAGGTCCCAGCATGGGGGCGATATCCTGCTCAAACCGCTGTTGCAGCGCTGCGCGCTGGCGATCGCTCAATTGCCGATAAGGGCAAAACACTAACCCCTCTTGGGCCAATTGGGGCCAGACCTGGCGGATCTCATGGGCCTGCTGACGCGCCAGCAAAGGCAGCAGCGTTGCCCGGACCTGTTGTAATTGGTCAGCGGGACTAAGACCATCCGGGCTGAGGGGGCTTTCCAGCGCGGTAACATCCGCTGTGATCTGCTGATACAAGGCCGCAACCCGCACCATAAAAAATTCATCCAGTTGCCGACTCAGTTGCCAGAGTCGCAGCAGTTGCTCCCCCAGGGGCAGATCGCGGTGGATAGCCCCATAAAACTGCCGCCGATAAAAGGCCAGCCAACTGAGTTCACGGTTGAGATAAGGGCGATCCTCATACCCGTAGGACTTTGGCACCCTCATCACAGCCGATCCCGAAAGACCTCGTCCTCAAGCCCCACCCACCACTCCCCTAAGCCCATTAGGGTTTCATGGAGGTCCTGTAACTGCTGAATATAATCCTCGGGGGGTAAGGTGGCGCGCTGTTCCTTCAATCTTTGCAATTGCAAAAGCACCAACAACCAAGGCTTTGACACCCCCTCGGTGGCTTCAATGTAACGGGCCAGATCAGTACTGTTCGTGGAGGGCATGGGCAGCAGTCAAAACGCAATAAAGCTCACTGTAACGCCCTGCCCCAGAGAACCGCATGCGCCGTGACCCAGCTCAACCCTGTTCATCAGAACTTCACATCCGTTAAACTACGATGGAGATGTAACCAATTAAGCCCCTATCCCTGAATGCAACTCCAATAATGAAACAGACGTCAAAGCGCTTTTAGCGACTTTATTCAGGGTTATGGTCCGGATTCACATTCAGCTTTATGGCCAAGTACAGGGGGTCGGCTTTCGCTACCACACTCGCAACGAAGCCAGCAAATTGGGATTAGTCGGGTATGTGGAGAATCGGGCTGATGGCTCCGTCAAAATCGTGGCCGAGGGAGAAGAGGCGCTCATTAACCAGCTTTTAGCCTGGGCCAGAACTGGCCCTAAGGCAGCCCAGGTGGATCGCGTTGAGGTGACTTACGATATCCCCACTGATGAATTTGGCACCTTTTCCATTGAGCGGTAAGGGATCTGCCACTAAAAAGCACACCAGGCACAAAAGTTTCTGATGTAGGGCCACACTAGCGAAGCCATGTCCAAAGGGCTACAACCTTGCGCCCTATTAAAACGGTACGTTATTCACCTGCTTGTCTCTAAACAACGGAATCGCGGTTAACTGGCGACGCACATCTGCGAAGATTGAGCAGAGCAGATTCAGGGCGGCAGCGCCGAGAGCGATGAGCGGACGTATTTTTCAGATCAGCGTATCGGCAGGAGGGGTTCCCAAGACCGCGATTTCCCAAGCGACGGTCACGGTCACAGGTCTAGCAGAAGATCACCAGGGAACGCCCAAGATCCATGGGGGGCCCGAAAAAGCAGTATGCCTCTGGTCTTTAGAAATCATTCAACAGCTTCAGCAAGAAGGGCACAGGGCGCTTAAGCCGGGATGTGCGGGGGAAAACGTCACCCTTGCCGGTGTGGACTGGTCTCTAGTCGTACCTGGGGTGCAGCTCGCCCTGGGACCAACGGTGAAGTTAGAGGTCGTCAGCTACACCACCCCCTGTCGCAAAAACATGCGCTGGTTTAGCGATCGCCGCTACAGCCGCATCAACCAAAAGCACCATCCAGGATTCAGCCGGGTCTATGGGCGGGTGGTGCAGCCCGGAGTCATTACCACTGGGGATACGGCCCTGTTAATCACCCCCTAACCCGCACCGAGTCATCAAGGGTGCAAGTTACTGGACTATGCCGGTTTCCAGCCCCCTAGCTCCTCAACCCCCCAATCGTGTTAGACCTGATGCCATCCGGTACATTGCGCCAGGAGTTACCCGCCTAAAATCTGATCATCCAGGCTGAAGTCGAGGGTCTGCTGGTCGCGCCCGGAAGCCAGGTAATCCTTTTGAAAGGAATCCTTTAAGCCGCTCACCAGATCAAACTGGGGTTGCCAAGCCAGGTCTCGTTGGGCCTTAGCGATCGCTGCAAAAAATGCTGCACCCGCATCGGAAAAGCCTTGCGCTTGCCAAAGTCAAAATCTTTGGGGTTGTAATGCACGAGCGGTAACCCTGCTGGGTCTTTACCGGCAGCGGCGGCACAGGCTCGGGCCAAGCCATCAAAGCTGACCGCCCGCTCCCCAGAAATATTGTAAATTTGCCCGATCGCTTGGGCATTCCCCAAGACTGCCACCATGGCAGCCGCCAAATCTTCCACATGGCCGAGCTGGGTCAGGGCCATGCCATCGCCAGGGGTGGGCACTGGGCGATCGCGGGCAATGCGATCGAAGAACCAGGCTTCGAGATCGTTGTAGTTTTGAGGGCCGTAGATATAGACCGGGCGGATGGCGGTAAAGGGGATGCCCTGCTCGGCTAAGTACGCTTCCGTTTGGAACTTACCCTTGTGGCGACTGTTGGGA
>JAAUQE010000134.1 GCA_012032425.1 Leptolyngbya sp. RL_3_1
CTTGTAGCTCCGCATTCAGCAATGCTCGCCCCCTCCTTCGCTTCTGGGAAATGCTCCGTGCGGCAGGTGAGGATCACCTTTGATCCGGGCACCACCACCTTCGCCAATTCCCAAAAATTGTTGATCATCTGCTGGCGATCCACCCGCGCCGCCATCTCATCAAAGCCGTCGAAGATCAGCAGCAGCTTGCCCATGCGGTTGAGCTGCTCAAAGGCGGAATAACCTGGAATTGGGATCTCATGCTTGCGGAAAAAAGAACTCTGAAAATAGCGACTCGACGCTGACCGCCTTGGCATAGTCTCGCAAGGGCACCACCAGCGGCAGTCGGGGTCGCTCCAGCCCTCGCCGCTGGGCTTCGCGGTAGCGTTGCAGCGCCTCCCAGGCATAGTGCAATGCAAACCAGGTTTTGCCGGTGCCAAACTCCCCCAGCACCGAAATATGTTCCTTGGCGGGATCATCCAGCCAGAGGTCAATGTAGCCGTCGATCCAGCCATCGCGATCGCCGTAGCGGCTCACCCCCAGGCGCTGCCGGGTATCGGGGTCGATATCTTCCTTGGTGCAGGCCAAGGGCACATAGGTTTGATCAATGCCCCGCTGCCGGATTTCGGCCTCTAGCCAGTCGAGATAGCCGCTAAAGTCGGCATCTTGATCCAGCAATTCATCCAGAGTGAAGCAGCCGAGGTTCGCATTTTCGGGTTGTTCTACCGCATCACGGGCGGCGCGGCTGATGCGGCGGGCGGTGATCAACCAGCCCTCATCAGTGCGGTGGTCTCGACCGATCGCTTCAGGACTTCCACATCCCGCAGACCCGCCTCGCCATCCATGCCCCGCACCAGAATGCGATCATAGCGACCTCGCCGCACGGGGATATTTATAATCTATTCAAAGTCATCCGCTTGCCAGATCTCATGGGCTTCAAACCGAAAGCCCAGGGTCTCGAACCAGCCCCGCATTTGTTGAGCCAGGGCGAATAAGGGGGTGGATGGGTGGGCGGGTGAATGGGTGGATGAGGGAGGTAACTGGTTTGGCTGACTTGCGGGTAAAGCCAGACGGGCGATCTCAGTGCGGAAGCCTTCCAGGGTAGGGAGACGATTCATCCGTTCTCTCATCACCCTCAGCTCTTGCTGCAAAGAGGCGACTTGGTGTCGGGCCAAAACTTCTGCGGGGGTTTGGGTGCGGTTGGCTATTCTGACAAAAATGCTGCTGAACTCCAGACATTCTCGACGCACATCAATGTGTACCGTCTGGGTGTTGGCGGGTAATTGCTGTTGTGCCCACTGCGTTTCAGCCTGATTGATGAGTGCAGCAGCGTTCCTTTGTTCAAAGGCTTCGCGGAAGCGGTCTTGAATCTCTTTTTGCCGAAAGATTTCTACGACCGGGCGGGGTTTACCGACCCCGTATTCCACTAGGGCGTATTTGTAGACCGCCTCAAAGTCGGCAGGGGGATGTTCCGGATCCAGATTGAGCCGCTTGAGCAGCTTAATGACGCGCTCGTTGCGGCCAATGCTCTCCATGGCGGTGTCGAAGAGCAGATCCATTAAGTTATCTAGACCAAACACGGGCCATCCCCCTGCGCTTTTCTCTAGTGAAGCTCAACTTCCTGAAAAGCGGGTCAAAGTTTCACCGCGTTTCTAGGGCGTCGGCATTACCGTTCCAACCAAGCCAAAAACTTGGCATGTAATTTCTGGGCCGTACAATCCACCACTACCGACGGTAAACGGATATTCTCCTGAGCACCGTCCGATCGCACCACCTGCACCACGTTGTAATAGACCCGCTGCTTGCTGGCCTCCGATCGCTCACTCCCCAGATAAACCGCCGCAATTTCGTCCCGCGACAAAATTAATGGTGCCTCCTCATAGGGCGGCTCAAAACAGCGCAGCGCAAAATATTGCGGCGTCAGTAAGAGACCGTAGCCATACTCACCGGTTTTACGTTCGCGACGCCATTCCCGGCATCCTCGCCACACCCTCAACATCTGCGGCCAGCCCTCTCTAAACAGCCACAGACTCAACCCCACCGCAAACAGCGCCAGCACCGCCCCCAGCAGGTTGGTGCGCCAGTGCATCCCCTGGGCGCGGCGATAAAAATTCACCACCGATGCCGGGTTGCGAATGATCGCCTGACCAAAGCTCAGCATTAACGCCGGTAGCGGCAGCACGTAACCGATGAAAATGATTGGAGCCGCCAACAGCGGCGTGATGTAGTCACAGGGGATCAGCTCCCCATCCAGGGTCTGGAGCTGACGCTGCCAAAAGGCCGCCGCGATCGCGGTTTTGCCGTTATCCTGCGCCATAGCGCCCTAATGTGTTGTGATGCCTCGCCATTCGAGAACCCTGCTAGCGGCTCTGATCGCCATCATGGCTGCAAACTTAACCGGCTGCGCGATGTCCCCGCCAACCCAACCCAGCCCAGCCGCTGACTCAACGGGACCCACATCAGCACCCCCCTTGATCGCAGCCACTTTAGCCGATGATATCGACGCGGTGCGATCGCACCTAGCCAGCGGTACAAACCCCAACTTGGTTTACCACACCAACACTGCCCTTACCTATGCCGCCCGTGACGGCTTTACCGACATTGCTGAATTACTGATTGATTACGGTGCTGAGGTGAACTGGGTAGATGGTGAAGGGGTGACGCCCCTGATTCTGGCGGCGTTTAAAGGCCATACCGAATTGGTGGCGCTGCTACTGAACCATGGCGCAGACGTTAACGTCATCGATCAATGGGATCGTACCGCTCTGGACTATGCGTTGCGGCGAGGGGAAGACGATGCGATCGTTGAGATGCTTCGACAGCCGAGGTAAGACGGCAGATTTGATCGATTAGGCTGTCCCTGAAGCTAAAACAGCAAGATCTGGGCTCACAAGACAACCCCGGTTTGTTCAATGGTGGCCTGTAATCGCGACCGGGCGTCTTCGATGGGGACCACGTCAATGGGAATATCCGGATCTAAGGCCAACAAACGACCCACGGCTCTGTAAAGATCGCGGGGATTGAGACCCCACACAGCCAAGTCTACGTCGGAGGCTGTTTGAAAAGTTCTCTGGATTGCGTTTAGCGACAGGGATTACCCAAAACAGGCGACGACACCATCAGGGCTACAGCCAGACTACTGATGGACTCCAGTATTATCCAAGACTGGTTTACCCCCTTTTCAAACAGCCTCTCAGAGTGATCATGGATGCGATCGCCCGAAATCATGGAGCCAAACAGCACGACTTTCTCGACCTGGAAGTCTTGTTTGAGGAGCGCGGCGGCTTGTTGGGCGATCGCTCGCCCCTGTTGGTATCGTGCTTGCAGGCGATCACGCTTTTGCTGGTCTCGCTGGCGGGCAGAGGCCCGATAGGTAGCCATTTTTCGGGGGTGATTCGGGGCGCAGCCATGGATTTTGAGGGATAGGATCCCATGCGCATTGGGAAGTGCAGCCTACTTTGAATGACCGGCAAACGAACCGGCTAAGTTTCATCATAGAAGCTGCTGAAAGGTGATTTTACGACGTGGCATAGCCTTTATTCCCCTTTACTCAGGGGGCCATTCCAACAGCAGCTCTCCTAAATTGCCGACCCGATAGTCTCGCAATAGGGTTCGGGCCGCCCGCTCGATATCGCCCTGGTAGTTCCCCTCCGCCAACACATGGAGGTAATCTTCACCGTTGATCCCCTCAACCCCAATGCCATAGCGTTCAGTCAACGTCTCGATGTAGGGGCGGGTGGCGTCAGAGACGTGGAGCGATCGCAGCACATCCACAAACCCCATGGCGATGCGCTGGTTGTCGTAGGCCGCCTCGCCAATGTCATCGCAAATCGCCAGCTTCAGCGCCGCGTCCTGATCCTTGAGCAGCGCCGGTAAGACCCCCGGCGAATCCAAGAGTTCCAGCGTTTCAGAAATTCGCACCCACCGTAGTTGTCGCGTCACCCCCGCCTTGCGGGCGCTGGGCACCACCTTGCGCTTCAGCAATCGGTTGATCAGCGCCGACTTGCCCACATTGGGAAAGCCCAGCACCACCGCCCGCACCGGACGGGCTCTCATCCCACGCTTTTGGCGGCGTTCATTTACCGCCGCGCCCGCATCTTGGGCCGCTTTCGCCACCGAGAGCACCCCCTTACCCTGCTGGGCATTGGTAAAGTACGGCGGCAACCCCTGGCTACGAAACCAGGTTTCCCAGGCGGTGCGGGCCTCGGCAGAAATCATATCCACCCGGTTGAGCACCAGAATATGACCCTTATTGTTGATCCATTCCGGGATGCGGGATGGTGGGTCGCCAGGGGAATGCGGGCATCCCGCACCTCTAGCACCACATCCACCCGCTTGAGCTGCTCCAGCAAGGCCCGCTCGGCCTTGGCAATGTGGCCGGGGTACCACTGAATCGCTGGGGTACTCATGGCTGACTCCCCATGTTTAGGGCACAACCAAAACGGGGCAAGGGGATAGGTTGATCACCCGAGTGGTCACACTTTCGTCCTGGTGGTCTTCGATCAGCCCCACCCCTCGGCAGCCCATCACAATCAGATCGACATCTAGCTCATCGGCCACATCACAGATCACAAAGGCTGGCTGCCCTTGACGCTCGATCGCTTCGCTCTCGATGCCTTGCTGGGCAAACAGATCCTTGACCTGGGCCAAAAGTTGAGCCACGGCCTCGGGGGAAGCTTGCTCAGCCGGAGCATCAGACTCTCCAGCAGTTTCAACCACAGACAACAGCACCAGCCGACTTTGATGGTGCTTGACGATATCTACCGCTACGGCAGCGGCCTGCTTAGCCTCGGGGCTCATATCAACGGGAAATAAAACCGTCTTGAACATAGGGTCTAAAACGGAAACACAGACTCCGGTAAGATACTTCTTTAGATGTAGTTTTGTGACCTTGGCCACAGACATCACTAGGGGCTGAGGCTAGGCACAGGTTCTGCACCTAGGGTAAATCAAGGACGGCGCTCCTTTCGGGGGAGTCGTGGAAACGTAATAAACGCAGTTTTTTAGGAGGTTTAAGCCTGTGGCGAAAAAGACAGTAGCAGCCCTAACAGCAGCCGATGTATCCGGTAAGCGGGTCCTGGTACGGGCCGATTTTAACGTTCCTCTGGATGATCAGGGGGCAATTACCGATGATACTCGGATTCGCGCTGCCCTTCCCACCATTCAAGACCTCACCGGTAAGGGGGCCAAGGTTGTCTTGTGTAGCCACTTTGGCCGTCCTAAGGGCAAGGTGGTTGAGAGTATGCGCCTGACCCCGGTGGCCGATCGCCTCTCCCAACTGCTGGGTCAGCCCGTGGTCAAGTGCGACGACTGCATCGGCGACGAGGTGGCCGCAGCAGTGAATGGCATGGCGAATGGCGGCGTGGCCCTGCTGGAAAACGTGCGGTTCTACGCGGGTGAAGAAGGGAACGACCAGGATTTTGCCCAGAAATTAGCCGCTAACGCGGATCTCTACGTGAACGATGCCTTTGGCACCGCTCACCGTGCCCATGCCTCCACCGCTGGCGTGACCGAATTCCTCAGCCCTGCGGTCGCTGGCTACCTGATTGAGAAGGAGCTGGCGTATTTGCAAGCGGCGATCGAGAATCCCCAGCGCCCCTTAGCGGCGATTGTCGGTGGGTCCAAGGTTTCCAGCAAAATCGGCGTGATTGAGACCCTCCTCAACAAGGTCGATAAGCTGCTGATTGGCGGCGGCATGATCTTCACCTTCTACAAGGCGCGGGGCCTGAATGTGGGTAAGTCCTTGGTGGAAGAGGACAAGCTGGAATTGGCGAAAACCCTCGAAGCCATGGCCAAGGAAAAGGGGGTGGATTTGCTGCTCCCCACCGATGTAGTCGTAGCCGATAATTTTGCCCCGACGCCAATGCCCAAACCGTCAGCATTGAGGCGATCCCCGATGGCTGGATGGGCTTGGATATTGGCCCGGATTCCGTCAAGGTCTTCCAAGCGGCCCTAGAGCAGTGCAAGTCGGCGATCTGGAACGGCCCCATGGGGGTGTTTGAGTTCGACAAATTTGCGGCAGGTACCGAGGCGATCGCCCACACCCTCGCAGCTCAAACCGCTAAGGGCTGCACCACCATCATCGGTGGCGGCGACTCCGTGGCAGCGGTCGAGAAGGTGGGGGTGGCGGACCAGATGAGCCACATTTCTACCGGCGGCGGCGCTAGCCTGGAACTCCTGGAAGGTAAGGTTCTCCCTGGGATTGCGGCCCTGGATGACGCCTAACGCTGGGCATCAGCTTTGAGTTGTAGGGGCACCGCCCACCATTAACTTTTACTGGCTGGTGGGCATTGCCCACCCTACCGAAGCTACAAAGGGTAAATTCTTGCCTGGAAATCTCCTAATGACAGCGGCGGGTCTACTCAGGTAGACCCGCCGTTGTTTTTTGCTGGCATCTTTGCTGACATCAACCCTCAGCCCTTGCTGGAATCGAGATTTAACAGTACAAATGCATTAGCCCCTAGTCTTTCAGCATGGCATGAATGTCATCCACAAACTGTTGATGATCCACCACGGGCTTCGAAATGTAGCCATCAGCCCCGCTCTGCTGGAGGAAATTTTCGCGATCGCCCTGCATCGCATGGGCCGTGACCAAAATAATGGGCAAATTAGCCGTAGCCGGATCCGCTTTCAACATTTGGGTGATTTTGATCCCATCCACGGGGTTACCCTCGTAAACGCTATGGGCCAGGGAAACATCCATCAAAATAATGTCGGCTTCTCGGTTTTGGGCAATGCGCATCACCTCATCGACATTTTCAGTATGCTTAACGGCCAAACCTCCCCGCTTAGTCAAGATTTTAGAGAACACGCGGGCATTAATCATGTCATCTTCAACGATGAGGACGGTCTTCATGATGATTCCTTTTCACCTAAGGCTTAGCCTAACAAAACGCCATGATTGTACTTTGAACCCCATCCTAGATTTCTCAAATACCCTGATATCTATAGGATAACCATTGCGGAATCGGGGCATTTGCCTATACCTTACAGCATTGTTATGACTCCCTTTGTCGGGGCCATAACCCTGACAATTCACTCAGTTTTCCCTTTCAAGGACAGTAGCCCATGGCCGATCCGCTCAATATCCCAACCGCCGGGCAGGTGGTGGTCACTGCTCTACATACAGAGGTGCAGCGGTCCTATCTGGAATATGCCATGAGCGTCATCGTCGGTCGGGCCTTGCCGGACGTCCGGGATGGTCTCAAACCGGTGCATCGGCGCATCTTGTACGCCATGCATGAGCTGGGCCTCACCCCCGATCGCCCCTTCCGCAAATGCGCCCGTGTCGTGGGGGACGTGCTGGGTAAATACCACCCCCACGGCGACCAGTCGGTCTACGACGCCCTGGTGCGCATGGTCCAGGATTTTGCCAGCCGCTACCCGCTGCTGGACGGCCACGGCAATTTTGGCTCCGTGGACAATGACCCCCCCGCCGCCATGCGCTACACCGAAACCCGGTTGGCGTCGGTGGGTCACACGGCCCTGTTGGGGGAAATTGGCGAGGCCACCGTTGACTTTACCGATAACTTTGACAACTCCCAGCAGGAGCCGGTGGTGCTGCCAGCGCAGCTCCCCAATTTGCTCCTAAATGGCTCCTCGGGTATTGCCGTGGGCATGGCCACCAATATCCCGCCCCACAACCTGGGGGAGGTGGTGGATGGGCTGATTGCTCTAATTGACCGCCCTGCCCTGGAAGACGAGGCCCTGTTTAAGCTGATCCCCGGCCCTGACTTCCCCACCGGGGGGGAAATCATTAGCCGCGCGGGGATTCGGGACGCTTACCGCACGGGCCGGGGCAGCATTCCGGTGCGCGGCATTGCTGAGTTTGAGGAGATTCCCACCGGTCGCGGTCGCCAACGCCGCACCGCGATTGTGGTGACGGAGCTGCCCTACCAGGTGAATAAGGCCGCTTGGATTGAAAAGATCGCCGATCTGGTCAACAACGGTCGCATCGAAGGGATTTCTGACCTCAGGGATGAGAGCGATCGCGACGGTATGCGGGTGGTGATTGAACTAAAGCGAGAGGCTCAACCCGCCGTGGTGCTGGCCACCCTCTACCGGCTCACCCCCCTCCAGAGCAACTTCGGGGCGATCATGTTGGCCCTCGACCAGGGGCAGCCCCGGCAGTTTCCGCTGCGGGAAATGCTGCAATCGTTCTTGAATTTTCGCGAAGCCACCCTGGTCCGTCAGTATCGCCACGAGCTGGATCAAACCGAGGCCCGCATTCACTTGGTTGAGGGCCTCTTGCAGGCGTTGGATAACCTGGATCAACTGATTGATATCCTGCGGCAGGCTCCCGACGGCACCACCGCCAAAGCCGAAATGCAGGGGGCCTTTGAGTTGAGCGATCGCCAAGCCGATGCGATCTTAGGCATGCCCTTGCGGCGACTCACCGGCCTAGAACAGCAAAAACTGCGGGAAGAATATGACGAACTGGCCGAGCAGCAAGCCCGATTGCAGCGGTTACTCTCCGATCGCAAGGAACTGCTGAAGGCCCTAAAGAAAGAACTGCGATCCCTGAAAAAACCTTTGGTGATCCCCGTCGCACCCGCATCCAATCCGAGGCGGAGCGCGTGGAAGAAACTCAGCAACTGGCCGAAATCATTGCTGAACATGAGGACGAGGAGACCATCCTCGAATTCACCCAAAAGGGCTACGTGCGCCGCTCCTCCCCCCGCTCCTATCACCGTCGCCAATCCCGCCAAGACCCAGAGGTGACCGCCGACTTCCAAGCGCTTGACGACGTGACCCTACAGGTCAATACCGCCACCACTGCCCAAGAACTCCTCACCCTCACCCGCGACGGCAAAGCCTATACCGTTGCGGTGGGAGACATCCCCACCAGCCAACGGCAATCGAAAGGGGTGCCCTTGGTGGGCCTGCTGCCCAGCTCGGTGCCCACTGAGCCAGGAATGATTGTGGATCAACGGGTGCTGGGGGCCGAAATCCAGACCCATGATTTGATCATGCTGACTCGCCAAGGCCGGATTAAACGGCTGCCCCTGGCGGATTTCACCCACCTCACCGGGCGGGGCCTCACCGCCCTCAAACTCAAGGGCGAGGATGAAGTGGCCTACGTCACCCTGGCCCAAGCCCAGGAACAACTGGTGATCGCCACCTCCGGGGGGCGACTGCTGCGGTTTGTGATTAACGACGATAATCTGTCCCAGATGGGACGGGCGGCCCAGGGTCCCCAGGCGGTGCGACTGCGTAAGCAAGAATGCGTTGTTGGCTGTGCGCGGGTGCAGGATGAGGCCGACTGTGTCTTACTAGTGTCAGCGGCGGGTTTTACCCAACGGTTACCGGTGAAGGCGCTGCCCCTAGCGATGCGGGGCAGTTTGGGGACCCAGGCCTTTTTGTTTAAGCAAAAGCGAGACCTGCTGGTGGCGCTTACTGCGGCCCCCAATGGCGGGGACATCACTGTGATCACCACTGCCAACCGTGCCGCCCAGATTCCCGTGGGCAGCATTCCCCGCCAAGGGCGAGAACGGCCCGCCACCTATCGCTTTGGCCCCTTGAGAAAAATGGGGGAGAAAATTGACGCGGTGCACCCTGGCCACCGGGGTGGAGCGAGGCACCGCTGAGGATTAAGCTAGGGCAGGCACTGGCGCGATTTCTTTCGATGTATGATTCTTCCGCTTGCCCCTTAACGTTATTCCCCCTCCGCCGTGGCCCGAGTTGTTGTCGAAAACCTGTATAAAACCTTCCCCCAGGGGGCACAAGCTCGCCCCAATGCAGCGGCCCCAACCTTAACAAGCGCCGCTGGGGAGAGCGAGGCCGGAACGATCGCGGTGCTGCGACGAATTAATTTAGCGATTCAAGATGGGGAGTTCATGGTCTTGGTGGGACCCTCGGGCTGCGGCAAGAGTACCTTGCTGCGGCTATTGTCCGGGTTAGAGGCGGCCACCGCTGGCACGATCACCATTGGGACGCGGCGGGTGAATGAACTCCCCCCCAAGCAGCGGGATACCGCCATGGTGTTTCAGAGCTATGCCCTGTACCCCCATTTGACGGTGTACGACAACTTGGCCTTTGGCCTGCGCCGGATGCCGGTCAAATCATCCCCCCACCTTGCTGCCCCCAGCGAGTTAAGCGGGGAGAGCACCGCTGCTGGTGCCGCTGCTTCTGCAAACCTAGAATTGCAGCGGGCGCTAGAGGCGCGGATCTGGTGGCAGCCGCTGTTGGCCACCGCCACCCGTCCCTTACCCCCCGGGCTGCGCTATTGTTCTCCCGCCGATCGCCTGATCGATCATCGGGTGCGGGCCGTGGCCCAAATGCTGCAAATTGACCCGCTATTAGACCGCTACCCCCGACAACTGTCGGGGGGGCAAAAGCAGCGAGTGGCCTTGGGGCGGGCGATCGCCCGCAATCCCCAGGTGTTTTTGATGGATGAGCCCCTCTCCAACCTGGATGCGAAGCTGCGGAACGAAACCCGTGCCCAGATTGTGAATTTGCAAAAGCAGTTGGGGATCACCACCATCTACGTCACCCATGATCAGGTGGAAGCCATGACCATGGGCGATCGCATTGCGGTCATGAACCAAGGCCAAATTCAGCAGGTGGCCCCGCCCCTAGAGCTGTATCAAGCCCCTGCCAATCGGTTTGTGGCGGAGTTTATCGGCTCCCCGACGATGAACTTTTTGCCGGTGCAAATCAAAGCACCCCTCGTCGTCACCCACGCCAGCTTTCGCCTCACCCTCCCGGTGATTGGGCAGAGCGGCTGCTGCCCCTACGATGGTAAAACGGTCACCCTAGGGATTCGGTCCGAACATCTCAGTATCAGCTTGCCGGCCCCCAAAAACCTGCCGGTGACCCGTGGCCCGCACTTGAAGCCCTGGGCAGCGAAACCTACCTGACGGTCATGCTTAAAGACGCTCCCCTACAGGTGCGCATCAGCCTGATCGTCCCGTCAGTCTAGGGGAAGAACTGTGGCTGGCGATCGCTCCAGAGCAAGTCCATCTGTTTGATCTAGAGACGGGACAGAGCCTAGTACCGGGCTCAAGTCTTAGCATGATTGCTTAGCGCAGGGGGGCTCAAGGGGCCAGGGAGCTAGACCTGGAAGGGTCAGATGAATTCCGCCATTGAGCCCTGCATTCTGCACCGGGCGCAGTGCCTGCGCCGTTCTCCTGATTTTTTCGTGGGTATTCAACCGGACTGCATATTAATCGGGGGCGAAGAGATCGGGGGCGAATCGGGGGTGGAAAGATGGCGCGCGGCTGGCGCTATAGGCCCTCGACCTGATCCTTATAATCTTCCGCAGGCAGCATGTCATCCAAATCCTCAAGGTTTTCAGGCTTGATCTTGAGCAGCCAGCCATCGCCGTAGGGGTCATCGGCAATCTGCTCGGGCTCAGCCAAGAGGGCATCATTACGCGCCAACACCTCACCGGTCACCGGTGACTTGAGATCCTCAACCGCCTTGACCGACTCAATG
>JAAUQE010000005.1 GCA_012032425.1 Leptolyngbya sp. RL_3_1
AATTAGAATGGTCACGTGAATTCAACCATCGAGTACTAGGGTTTAAAGCCTTCCCCGAGGTAACTGCTGACGTACCAAGGGATTGGCATACAGATCGGTAGCGGTGCCAGAGGCCAAAATTTGCCCTTCGCTCATGATATAGGCGCGGTCAATGATTTGTAGGGTTTCCCGAACGTTGTGGTCAGTGATTAAAATTCCCATGTTGCGATCGCGCAGGTCCGCCACAATGGATTGAATTTCGGCGACGGCGATCGGGTCTACCCCGGCAAAGGGTTCATCCAAAAACAAAAACTTTGGCCCGTCAATGCCCGTGGCCAGGGCGCGGGCCAACTCGGTGCGACGGCGCTCCCCCCCCGACACCTGCACCCCCAGGGTATTGGCGACGGTCTCTAGGCGAAATTCTTTGAGTAAGGTGTGCAGTCGGGCCTGATGTTCTTCGGTGGGCACCTTGGTTTGCTGCATCACCAGCAGCAGGTTATCGCGCACGGTCAACTGCCGAAAAATGCTGGCCTCTTGAGCTAAGTAACCAATCCCCAAACGTGCCCGTTGATGCATGGGCAGCTCAGTAATGTCGATTTGGTCGAGACAAACACGACCGCGATCGGGCTGCTCTAGCCCCGTTGCCATATAAAAAGTGGTTGTCTTGCCGGCCCCATTTGGTCCCAACAACCCAACGATTTCCCCTTGGGCAACGGCCAAACTCACCTGACTGACGACCTGGCGCTTGCCGTAGGTTTTCTGGACGTTTTCTAAAATGATCTTCAAGGGGACCTGAAAAGCATGTGGATCAATGGTGGGGACACCCTCCAGCCCAAATTGTATCAGAGGGGTTCCCTGCTCTCGGGGCGTATGGTCAAAGCGATGATCCGGTTTTAAATTTTCCCTCGCCCCCCTGCCCCGCTCTCCCCAATGGGTGCCAAGCAGCGGGTGATCGGGCCTTGCCTTTAGGGATTATCGGCTGGGGTAATCGGTGAAATTTGCAGGGTGTCATCTGGATCCGGTAAAGGATTACGGTTCTGAACTCCAGGATTGCCGCCGGAACCGGCTTCAGGGGCCAGGGTTTCAGGTACCAAGTAGGTGGACTGCACCTGGCGGTTGGGTTGAGGCAGCGCCACAAACCGGCCCTCATCAATCAAATAGGTGATGGTTTCGGCCTCAATGCGGTTGCCCTCTTGGTTGACCACCACATTGCCACTGAGAATAATCCGCCGCTCCTGGCTGAAATACTGCGCCTGGGCTGAGGTGGCGTAAATCTCCTGGGCGGGGTATTCCACCTGGACGTTGCCCCGCGCAGTAATCACGCCGGTGAGGGCATTGGCTTCTTGCACATCGGCTTTGAGGGTGATGGTGCCGCCGCTTTGAGCCCGCGCCCCGGTATTGGACCAAGTTAGGGCAGTAAAGGACAGGCTCGCTAGACCTGCTAGCAATACTAGCCGCCCCGTTTGCCGCCAGAATCGCTTTAGCTGCATGATTTTCCAATCCCCATGGTGCATGATCCTTCAGACGACGACGAGAGCGGGCTGAGTTCCCCTACTTTACAGTGTCCGCTGGGGAACGCCTACGGGCTAAGGGCTGATAGAGTGAGGATGGGGAAAGTTTTGAATTTACTGACACTAAACCTCGTTCCTGACATAGAAAACGCTAGTGTCAGGAAATCTTGAGTTTTGACCGTAGGGCGAACTACGGGTTGGATATGACCAGGGTTTAGTTGATGCCAACGGTGAGGCCCTTGATGGTTACAGGGCCAGCAGCAGCCTTGAACTCAGCCGTTGCCGTTGCATTGGACTTAACATTGATCCCCTTGATATTGACATCTGTGGTAGTCAGTTCAATATTTGCTGCACCGACCTTTAACGTTATTTTAGTGTTGGCAGACAGTTCAATCGTGTTGCCACCCGAGATTTTGATGCTTTTAGCATTGTCAGCCATCTCAATTTGCTGACCGCCACTGGTCTTGATTAAAACTTTTTTGTTCTTGTCATCTAACCGAATCTGGTGGCCATCGGCTGTCTTGGTTTCGATGAACTGATCTGAGTCATTCAAGTAGAGCTTGTGCCCTTTGACCGTATCCAGGTAAACCCCCTGCTTGGCGGCCCCCTTATCCTCTTCTACAAACTGTAGGGTATGGCCTAAACGGGTTTTAAAGGTCCTTAGTCGTACTTTGCCATCGGCGACGCTATCATCAACCGTTGCTGGGGGAGCATCCTTGCCATTCCACACCCCCCCAATCACATAGGGGCGATGAATATCCCCCTGCTCAAACCCCACCAGCACCTCATCATTAATTTCAGGTAAGCAGTCAAAACCGCGATTGGATCCTGCGCCCACCCCAACGACCCGCGCCCAATAGGTGGTGTGCTCTTCGGTCAAGGCAGGGAGCTTTACCCGCACTCGGCCCCATTTTTTCGGATCCACATTGTCGGTCACAATGCCGACCATCAGTGATGCTGGTGGGCGGGTCGTGGCTTGACCCGCCATCATCGAAAAGATGTCATTCCCCCGTAACCCGCGCACGCTAAATTCGGTGGTGTATAGCCGACCTTGGTAGGTATGGCGGGTCTCAGTAATGTAGTATTTGCCGGTGTAAGGGCCTAAATCCTTGAGTTCGACCGACTTGCCGGGGCGAATCTCAGGGTTGCCTTCGGCTTTGGCATCAGCGGCAATGTATTCCCCAGAGAGTTCGTTAAACAGAGATTGGGCGATCGCTTTGGCTTCTTTGGCTTCTGCAAACGGCTGATCTACCACAATCATGCTAGGGGTCGGTGGCTGACCTGAAAATTTCTGACTGCTTTCAGCGCCTTTTCCATAGGCACTATTCTCGGTCAGCACTTCATCTTTGCTAATGGTTTCCGTCACCACTTCTTTCTTAGCATAGTCCCAACCTCGGACCTCGACTTCTTTAACCTGCTCAGCACTAGAAACCCGGACGCTAAAACTACTGAGGGTTTGTAGCCAAGTCAAGTTGAGGGTGCGCTCAGATTTCGGCTTGCGAAAGTGAAATTTGTCGTCCTGAACAAAACATTCAAAGCCATTGCGGTTGGCCAGCATTTGCATGAATGCCATGTTGGTTTGGTTATGCTGAAAAACATATCCCTTACTGTCATTAATATCGCCATAGCCATAGGGGCCACCCGCGTCATCCACAGTCCCCGCAGAGAGCCCCACCTCGCCAATAATTTTTTTGACAATATCCGTGTCGCTCATGTTCTGAAAAGAACGATTATGGCAACCGCGATGCAACCGGTGGGTGACGTCATAGGCCCGTACCACGATTGGGGCTTGGGAATCAGCCGTAAAGTGGGTTTCAATGGCCGTGATTTCGCCCTTGAAAAGAGTCGAAGATTTATCCTCTTCAAATTCCGTAGATTCGGTCGTACTGCGACCCAAGCTCACTTCTATTTTCTCGCCCATGGCCAACAGGTCTTTGTAGGCTTTAGTCCCATATTTAAAGAAGTCTTCCTCTTCTCCCCCCGGTTGATAAGGGTTGAAAATCACCAATGTGGCCATGCTGGGTAAATGTAAGCTTTCTTCGACCACCACCTGTTGGATATTCTCAAGCACTTCGTCGGGGGCATCACTGCCTCCAATCTTGAGGGTTAACTCGGCAATATAGGCGGGCATGGCACAGAACGTCCTCAGAAGAATAGAGAGAAGGGCTTAGCGCAGAAAGGCACTGCGGCTAGAGGCGGAGCGACTGCTCGCGCTGGGGTTGGGTGTCCCTTGGCTACTGGCTGGGGTGGGCGCATCTACTTGCTCTAGGCTTAAATCAACGGTGGCCCGCACTGGGGTGCCATCCGGCAAAAACAGCGTCAGCTTAAAGTTCAGGCTTTTAATAAAGCATCGCAGATACTTGACACCGCCCCAGGTAAAGAGATAAATCGGTGGGCGTTGCCCTTTACCCTCGCCATCCGAGGCAAATTCGACGGCCTTAGTAAATTTTCCCAAGGGGATCAAAACGCTGCTGTTATCTTCATAGGTGTCTAAAATTAAGCCGCTAATACTCAGGCTATAAGGGTTGGGGTGTTTGAAGCTGGTTTTATTCTCTCCCGCTTCAGTAGTGGCCCCCGGGGCTTGATCAATCTCAACGGAACGGCTGAAGCTAAGCTCCCCAGGGTTGTACATAAATTCAATATCTTCGCCGCCATCAACGGCCATCAGCTTGGCTTTTTCTAAGGGCATAGTTAGATTCTCCGTTTAGTTCGCGATTCGTTAGCGACGATGAAAAAGACCGTGGCGTTCGCGTTCAACCGCTAGACGTTGGCAGATGAGCCCATAAACCTGCTGCACGAGCAGCTCTAGGGTCTCAGGGGAGGCATCTGTAGGTAACGCCTCGAAATCCTGGGCAGTGATGGTGGTGGCATAGGCGCTCTCATCTCGCTGAATCACGTTGGCTCCGGGCTGAGCCAGTTGGCGCTGTAGGGTTTGAAAAGGTTTTAGATCGGGATAAGGGGTCGGATTTGGGGATGCAACCGCTAGTGAGGATGGCGGGCGATCGCGGGTTTTATCGCTGTCTTTTTGAGGAATAGGCGCATTCAGCAGCGCTGCCACATCGCCCCAAGCGAGGGAGGATGAGGTAGACTGAGCCGCCTGACGCTGGACCTGGGGCGGGTTAGCCGTGGGGGACAGCGGCACGGGGGATTCCGGACTCGGGGGCGCTAAGGTCTGAGACTCGCCCGTCAACGCCGATAGATCTGTCGCTGAGGCGGCGGGTGGCGCGTCCCGCTGTACCGTTGGCGTAGCCGGGGGTCCGACTTCTGGGGAGATCACTGCTGTCGTTGGCATCGGGGGAACGACTGGCGAAGTGGCTGAGGCTGAGGGGGCTGGCGCTGAGGGGAGAGCCAAACGCGCCGGATTAGTGATCTGCATGGGAGCCGTTTCCGGCAGCCGAAACGGTTGAATCACCGATAAGGAGGTCAGCACCGCTGGCAAACTGGGAAAGGTAACCTCTGGGGACTGCGCTGGTTGGCGCTGCGGCGAATCTACAGGTAGGTTCTCGCGTTTGTTGTCTAGGGCGCGAATGGTTGGAGGCGACTCGTTAACGTCGGTCTCAAGCTGACTGGGCTGGGGAGACAAGGGCTCAGTGTGAGCAACCGTCACATCCTGAGCAGGGCTGTCAACTTTTGCCGAAATTACAGGCGGGGAGGGTGATTGCTGGTCGCCAGCATGGCTGGGATCCATGAAAGTTTGTATGGTCGGGATTGCTGCTGGTGATGCTGTGTCCAGGGAGGTGCTGGACATCTCTCCTCCCGATATATCTGCCGGGGAAATGGGGGACGATAGCGGCGTTGAGGATGGGGCCAAATTCTCGGTTGGCAATGCTGGATCGGGGTGGGTTGGCAGGTCTCGACGTTGTATCACCAGGTCTGCCGGAGTCTCGGTTGTCGGGGCCGTTGCAAAATCCTCTAGTGGAGACGAGGCAGCAGCTTGAATCTCGGCGATTTGAGTGCCAGACACTTCGGGGGGCGCGGTCTGGGGCTGATTGCTAATAGGGGGCGTGGCCGACACTGGCTCGGGTAATTGGGTGGACGGAGCCGTCAGTTCTGTTGCAGATAGGGACCGCTGTACCATTGCACCCGGATCACCCGTGCCCCTGTCCGTCGTGTCGACATCCGCTTGCTCAGCAGATATTTTCTCTGAGGGCGGCACTGTGGGATTCGCTGGCTCAGCAGCAGAAATCGAGCCAGTGCTCCCTGCTGCTGAATCAAGCGCAGGAGTACTGGCTGCGGGGGGCTCTGGCTGCGATCGCCGCTGCCCAGCGGGCGGTTCAACGGGGCGGCGCTGTACGGATTCAGGCGTGGATGATGACCCCAGACTGGAGTCAACCTGGGTGGAATCGCTGGGCGTTTGAACTGTTTGCGAATCTGGCCCTGATTGCGGATCTGGCTCTGGTTGCCGATTGAATGCGGTTCCCTCCGGCGGCGGCGAGGCGATGGGGATGGGAACGGCGGTATCGGGTTCCGCCCTGCGGTTGATGAGTGCGTCCGGGGACAGCGATTCACCAGCGGTCGGGCTGGAAGCAAGGCGCTCTACATCATCAATTCCTGGGGGAGAGGTCTCTGTCCCCTCAAGGGCATTGGCAGTAGCAACGGACAAATCGGGTGGCGGGGGATCCGCTGAGGGTGGTAATGTCGCGGGCAATGCGGCTGTCGCCGTGCCTTCATCTCCGGCAGGCGTATCCTCAGAGCGACGTTGCAGGGTTGCAGGGGCTGGCGGTTGAGCGGTATCCCAACTTGCAGGATCCAAACTTAAAGCATCCAAATTTGCAGGATCCAAGCTTGGGGCAATATCGCCTGCCTCAGTAAAAGGTTGGGCCTCTGGTCTGGTCGCCTCCGGTGGAGGGGCTGTTGAGGTGGGCGCGATCGCGGCGTCAACCTTCCGGTCCACAACGGATGCGGGTCCCTCTCCGCCAGCAATAGGCTGACGGGTATCCAGGGAGGGAGGGGGAAATGCTACCTCAGCAGTCGTCTGGCGCTGAATGCGATCGTTGCCGGTATCGGCTGGCTCTACAGGGGCAGCCGCAGGCATTGGGGCCGCTTGGGGCAGTTGTTCAGGACTGTCACCATCAGCCCTTTTGGCCTGAATCGGGACAACCGCTGCTGATCCCGAGGCAAAAGCCGCGCTCACGTCTTTTGCCTCGGAGATGGATTCTGGTGCAGCAGTCCCCGGCACCGTAGACGCCGGTTGAAACGTCCCTGGCTCGGACCTCGCGGCATTCTCTAAGGGGGATTCAGGGGTTGATAACGGGCTGATAGGTGCCGTTTGGCGCTGAACGACTTGGGGGACAACAGTCGATTCCGCAATAGCCAGGACCTCAGACCCAGGCTCGGTCTCAACGGTCTCTGGCATGGAATCGCGCGGTGCGGCTGGGGACAACGGCGAGACTTGACGACGGTGTAAGCGGCCTTCCGGCGCAGGGGCCGTGGGTGGCGAAGGGTTTGTTGCCAATGGGAGCGTAGGCGGGTCGATGGCGCTGAGCGGTTGACCCGCTGCGACTTGATTGGCTGAGCTGGGCTCTGCTTGACGTTGCAGCGATGGACTATCGCTTCGGTCAACTGGCTGTTCAGAAGTGTCTGAGGGAAGGGAAGGGGAGATCGCCGGTGCGGCTGAAGCGGCGGCTACAGGGGGGTCGGGTGAATTCGTCAGCTCAGGCGGGTGGGAGGCGTCCGGCGGGGCTGGAGCCGCCGAGGTGCGCTGAAGCAGAGGGGGATTAGCGAGCGTTTCCGTTGCCGCCGGTGCTGTTGAGGCTGGCAGATTGCCGCTCCCTGGCAACGCATCTGTCCCAGATGTTGGTGGGCTTGGGGCGTTTGAGGGTGGCGGAATAATCTCCCCCGCTGATAGCGGTGCAGTGATGGCCGGGGGATCTGGGCTGGGCCGGGGGATCTGGCGTGGGGGTGGGGCCGCTGCGGGCGATCGCTGAACCGCAGCATCAGGGGCCGTGGCGACGGGTGGCAGCCCGCTGGTTTCAGGGGTTGGGGACGTTACTGCTGGTGAGGGGCGCTGAGCTAGGGGCGGCGAGGAGGGATCTGGGCTCGGATGAATCGGTGCGGTTGTCGTTTCAGTGGAGACCGCATCTAACGCCAGCGCCCCATCCTCAGAAGCGTCTGAGGACTGGCGCTGTAGGGCAGGCTCATTCCCTGGCACATCCAATTGGGGTGGAGCAGGGTCCTGGGCAGCGGCGGCCTCGCCTTGGCCTGTAGCCGACTGCCGTGAGCTGCCAGGGGTTGACGTGGATGTTCTTTGAATCGCTGAGGGCGCAGTTCTCCCTCTTGAGGGCTGTGGTGGGATGATATCCCCCGCTGATAGCGGTTTGAAAACCGAGGGTGGCGATTGAGGGGGTTGCGGTGGTCCACCAGCATCAGCAGGTCCGGGGGACATGGACTCTACCGCTGGGGTTGGGGTAAGCGGTGACGGGGTGGCTTGACGCTGTAGAGACGGGCCTGACCTCCGTTTTGAAGGTTGCGCGGGGATAATGTCGCCCGCTGATAAGGGTGCAAAGGTCGCCGATGGCTCCGGGCTAACGGAGGGCTCTAGGCTGGGGGATTGGGGGGCTCGGGCGATCGCGGCAGGGCAACATCCACCTTGCCCAACAGGCCCATATCTGCGGATGACTGAGGGGTTTCTAGCCGATTAGCAACTGTGGAGGCGCGATCAGAGAGCAGGGTTTCTGGCTGGGAAATGCGTAGGGGCTGGCTACCTAAAAGGGCATAGCGCTGGAGGCGCAGCCCGAGACCGCTGAGGGAGCTGAGCACCCCCAGGGGCTGCTCAGATAGACCCTCTGGGGTCTTGTCTGGAGGTGAAGTTGAATCAGCCATCGGCTGGGTTGCCAGTCATTACAACATAAATAGTCTCAAGCTTCGGGGAAAACCCCGCATCCAAACCCCGTATCTATCAGCCAAAATAGCCCAACTCATCTCGGGTTTGCTTCGTTTCAGCACCGCCGCCCCCCTGATCAGCCACGACCTTCAAGCCCTCGTAGCTCAACACCAATTCCTCAACGGCAACGGAAGTCGAGTCGGCTTGTAGGGAAGGGGTTTTCCAGCCGACCGGCACCGCCCCAATCAACGTCCAAGCCTGCATGGTTTCCCCAGCTTGATTAAAAACCAGAATATTAATGCTGCGCCGCTCTGGCTTGCCCTGCTCTAGGGTTTGGTTGAGCCAATCCCAAAACGTTAAGTCATTGGTCATGCCTCGTTTGAGGGTGAGGTCACCAAATTTAGCTTGCTTCAGAAAAATCCGCTGTTGATGATTGACGCCGCCTTCAGAGTAAGTCTCTTTGTCAATGGTGACATCGATACCGGAACACTCACTGAAAGAGGCTGACAAGCTGCCATCCATTTCCACATAAAAACGGTTGGTGGTTACAAAGTTCAATGGATCGTCTTCAGCCATCACCTTTATCCCTATACGGAACGTTATGCTCTCTAGCGCTTATGCCTCCGGCGTTTTGCGCTTGGCCCGCTACATTCTGGTGCGTCTGGAATATCCAGCCCGCTCTTGCATTAACCCCATGTCCTGTTCTAACCGGTCATACACGCGATCGCTAAATTGGGCTAAGGCTTGGGGATCGGCCAAAATTGCTTCAGCTAAGGCCGCCATCCTGGCCAGCTCCGTCGCATCCCCTCCCTGCACCTGGGCCGGGGCGGCATAACCCGCCACGGAAACCGACTGTAAGACAATGGGAGGAGATTGCTGTTCAAGTAGGGTCTTAATGCTGACCATCAGTTAGCCATGAGTTAAACAAAGTGGGTGGACCACCGCCCCTGACTTTAGCGTAAGGAGTCCACCCCGGATTTGGCAGGGCCTGATGGTCGAACCGCAATGGAACGATACGAAATCTCCCCTTTTAAACCCTGGCCCCATCCAAACCCATAGTTCGCCCCCCGATAAAAACTCAAGTTTTCAAGTCGGCTGTGGTTTATTCAGCGCTCCCTGCCTCTAAGTCAGATTGGGGTGATGTCGTTCCAGGAGCTGGCGTTGCAGCGGTGCCTAACCCTTGGCGCACCTGTTGCGATCGCGCCAGTAAAGCCTCTAAGCGTTTACGTTTTTGGCGACTGCCCTGATTCATCGGGACTTCGGCGGGTTCTACTCTGGCCTGCTGCTCCCGCTCACGGGCCAAGTCTGCTTGAGCCTGCGCCCTGACCTCAGCCAAAATAGTCTGCATTTCAGGATGATTCAGGTCTAGGGTCGCCGCTGCTTTTGGGGGGGCTACACCGGTGCGGATGGTGCTGGCCCGCTGGACCAAGGCGCTCAGATAGTCCTCATGCTCAGTGTCCTGATCGGCTTCTCGCTGGAGTTGCCCCCGCATTAGCTCATAGAGCGCTTGAGTATAGCCCTGGCGGCTGGCCTGCTTAACAAAGGTGGTGGCAAACCCACAGAGGACCAAGCTGATACTCGCTGGCACCACCGGTAACCAAGCACCCGTCAAGAACAGGGCGTAACCGCCGCCCCAGGTGATGGCCGTGGTGAGACCTAGCACCAACCAAACCAGGCTGATGTGCCGGATCCGAAAGGCTAGGGTGCCGCCGATCAAGGCCCACAGCCAAATCAGCAGGATCTCCACCCCTTCAGGCAACGCCCAAATTAAGGAACGGCCATCTAGGGCCGCTGCCAACAGTTGGCTGGTGGCTTGGGCATGGACCACCACCCCCTGCATTTCCCGCACATGCTCTTGAGCGGCTAAATAGGGGGTGGTAAAGAGGTCTTTGGTGACTAAGGATGTATAGCCAATTAGGACGATGCGCTCACGGATCATCTCCTCAGGCACCCGGCCTTCGAGCACATCGGTAATGCTGACGATCTCCACGGAGTTTTGGGCCGAACGGTAGTTGAGCATCACCTCATAGGGGAGCAGTTCGGTGGTGCTATAGCCGCCAAACCTTCCCAAAATTGGTGGCACCAGGGTATCGCCAAAGACCAGCTCTAGGGATTCCGTGGCGGTCAGTTCCACGCCCGCTTCAGCCAAGTAAATCTGAGCCAGCACCATACTCAGGGACGGCAGGTCAAACTCGGGCTCAGAATCATTACAGAGATGCTGACCCACGGGCATGGTGGGCGGCTGACCGGGGACAGAAAAGAGCATCGCCCGACGGACGATCCCCTTTTCATCCACATTAAAATCAGCAAACGCCACTTGATCGGGGCTCACCCCTTCTGGCGGCGGCACCCCCGGAAAACTCGGGCTGCTCATTAGGCAGGTGGTGATGATGTTGAGGTCACCATTGATGATGTCGAGGAGGCGATCGCGCCCTTCTAGGGGGCCTTGGGGCAAGTCGCGGCCAATATCAATACCGATCGCCCGAGCTTGGGCCGCTTGCAACACCTCCAGCACATCCGCTAAGGTGCCATCTTCGAGGGGATCCTCTTGGCGACTCTGGATATCGTTTTCATCAATACCCACCACCAACAGGCGTTGGTCAGGGCCTTCATCGGGTCGCCAGCGGATAAAGCGACCGTAGTTCGACAGTTCCGTTTCTTGCAGCACCCCCAACTGACGGGCCAGCACGACGCCCCCCGCCAACAGCAAGCTGGTGATCAAGACGGTACCGCTGACGGCGCGGATGATGGGGTTGTCTAAGAATCGTCGAAACACCATGGGCTCAACCCACCTTATTGGGCAACGTTGCGGGCGCGGGTGATCTCCGTGACCCAGCGACGGCGATCGCGATGCTCCAGGGCCAAAATATCACTCAGAGACCAGTGAAAGTATAGGGCCACGCAGGCTACCTCCTCATGGAGCTGTTCGGAGGGGTAGCCTTTCACTCCCCCGCTAGGGTCAGATCCACCGCAAAAGCGGTGTCGCAAGCGGGGCAACGGGTCGGAATCTGGGCTTCGTTTTTCTGGTTGATACGGTTATAAAACTCCCGCAGATAGGCCAGGTCTTGGGTAAAGAGGTTGCCTAAGGTGTCGGGAGAGAGCGATGTCAATGCGCCGAGTTGGGTGATGACCCGCGACAGCAAGACCAAGGCACCGTAGCTGGGAAGCTGTTGGGCTTGGCGATCTCGCTCCACCACCAGCTCATCCATCGCTGTCGCCAATCGCATTACCCCCTGGCGATGCACCTGACCTGCTTCATCCACCAAGCCCCGAGGCAGGATAAAACGATATTCACTGACTAATCCCATCGGCAGTCCCTCCTGCACAATGCCTGTTCCCCCAGATTCTGTCCCCCCGGATCTGTCCCCCCGGATCTAAGCCCTCTCTGAGGGCCATAAACCGATCTACCCGTCCTCCAGAGGTGCCTCCAGTTCATTGATCTGGCGATAAAACTTTTGTAAGTAGTCCAAATCCTTGGCAAAAAAGCGTTCCACAATCGTCGGACTAATTTGATCGAGGGCACCCAGTTTAGTGATGACACGGGCCAAGATAATCACCGTGGCATAGGCTGGATTGGTCTTAACCCGAGGGTCCCGCAAGGGCACAATCTCATCCATGGCTGTCGCCAAGCGCATCACCCCGGTCCGGTGAACATTGCCCTCTTCATCCAAAAACCCCTTCGGCAGCGTGAACTCAAACTCCGTTTGCATCATGCTGGCTTAGCTCGGTTTAGCTCACTCATCAATCAACATTCACTGTTAACGCCAAGGCTCGATCCGATCACATTAGTTTCAGGACGTTAAGCAACTCAGGACATTAAGTTACGCGGTAAAACTGATCCACCGCTAGCTCAATATCGACAATTGCCAGATCCGAGCCGCCGCCGCTAAAATCACTGAGCTTGTAGCTTACCGGCCAAGCCCCCTCAAACCGAAACCGGGCTTGCTCCTCAGCGGCTTGGTCGTAAACAGTCAGGTCGCCATCTCGCCGCTGCTTCGACCATTCCCCTTTTCCACTGCCGCCAGCCAATCCCAAAACGTTGTTGAAATGGTTAAGCCATTCTTCAGCGTAATGTTGTCACTTTTGGGATTGCCGGGGAGCTTGGTGCGGACGACCGCCCCATGGCTATTACCATCCTTGCCCCACTTGCCAGGGGTCACTTCACAGTGCTCAATTACATCTTGGCTCCGCTTAAACCCTTGGCACTCCATAAAGTAACCGTCAATGCGCTCATCACTCCCCTTTAAGTGCAGCTCCAGGTAAAAACGAGCCGTAGAAAGGATTTCATATTGATTACTTTCAGTGGCCATGGGAGTACGTTGGTAATGGGGTTTTGATGTAGACCGGATGCTATATCCCTAACTTAGCTCGGGAGAAAACTTAACTCAGGGAAAGCAGCCCGCTCGTGATCATGACCGGAACTTGTGGGAGTCGCCCACTGGACTAGCACTGGGTTTTAATTCGCCTCAATGGGGGTTCTACTTCGTTCTAGCCAGCGATTCGTACACCATGACAATCTCCTCAGTAAACAGATCGGTACTGCTCGGATCCATTTCCGAAGATTTGTAACTTTTTGGAAAGACCCCGGTGATAGTCCATTCTGCCGCTGCCGACCCCCTTGGTTAAACAGGGTAATGGTGCCGGTTTTGCGGACCCCCTCACCGGACGCCCCGCCCCCTTGACTGGGGACAGAGTGAGATTCTCGATACCATTTCATCAAAGAATCATCCTGAGCGGTGCCCACAAAGGTAACGGTAAGGTCACTATTGCTGACCCCTGTCACCGTCGCCTGAATGTTACTCTTACCTTCCTTACTCACCCCAAAGGACTTCGAGTCCCCGGCCACCTCTAGGGTGACCCCAATGCCACTCACCTTTTGAATGACTTTTTCCTCCAAGCCATCCAGGGTGAAATAAAACTTAGAACAGGCCAGAATTTCACCAGCAGCCATAATTCACGGTCTCCTATTTCTCACGATCAATGGCTTCGCAGACAATCTCAAAGGTCTCTTTAGCCAGCTCACTGCCCGTCGCATCTAAGTCAGACATCTTGTAAGACTTAATCCAGGCGTTGGTCAGGGTCCAGCGCAGGGTCTCTTCATCGCTAGTGTCATAGGCGACGATCGCGCCGTTTTTGCGATTCCCGGCCCAGTCGCCATCACCCCCCTCACTTTTGGGCATGGTGCCCTTCATCCAGTTATACCAGTCCATATCTCCTTCACAGAGATAGGTCTCAATGGTGACGTTGGGGTTTTCTTCAAATCCTGCTGAGGTCGATTGCCAAAGGGTTTTACCCCCTTTGGTCGAGGCCAGAGGTTTTTCACTCCCCTGGGTTTGTCCCGTGAAACTCACCTCTCCAACCTTGGCCACCATCTTGTCAGTGAGGCCGTCAAACTCCACATAAAATCGACTCTTGCCAATTGGTGTTAAATCAGCCATTGCGGTTCTTCCTTATCCACGCTTCCTTATCCACGCTTCTTTATCCACGCTTCTCTGTCTACTCGATTGCATCCACTCAATTGCATCCACCCCAGCCCTGCGGCAGGCTCCGCCTCGCTTGAATGCCTGTAGGGACAGGGCGGGTTTTGACAGTCCTGACTGGATACCCCGTCTAAGTTGGGCTAAACCCGCCCCTACCCATCCACCCTCATACCCATCCACCCACTGCACAGCCTGCTGGGCTGCTTACTGGTTGGGTGCCCATTGGCTAATGCGGAAGATTACGAATTCTGCCGGTCTGACCGGGCAGACACCGATTTCCACATACAGGCGACCCATCATCATCGTGTCATGGGTGTTGAGTTCCCCATCACACTTGACATAGAAAGACTCTGCTGGAGAACCGCCAAACAGGGCACCCTCCCGCCAAAGCCGCGTCAAGAAGGTGCTGACGGTGCGGGTTACCCGCGCCCACAGGTCTTGATCATTGGGCTCAAACACCACCCATTGGGTGCCAATTTCAATGGACTTCTCAATGTAGCTGAGCAGGCGACGCACACTGATGTAGCGCCATTGAATATTGTCCGGCTCCACTAAGGTGCGGGCACCCCAGACTTTGTAACCCCGGTTGTAGTTAGCAAAGTTACGGATACAGTTGATGCCCAGGGGGTTGAGCAGCTCTTGCTCCCGCATGTTGGTTTCGTAGGCCAGCCCCAGGACTCCCCGAGGGGTTTCGTTGGCAGGGGCTTTAAAAACCCCGCGAGACTGGTCGGTACGGCACCAGATTCCCATCATGTGGCCGCAGGGGGGCACCATGATCGGTCGCCCGCCATTGCGGGGGTTGGCGACTTTGATCCAGGGGTAGTAGAGGGCTCCAAACATAGAGCGACGGTTAAAGGCACTGAGCCACTCGGCCACATGCTGGGGACGCTGCCCTTCGGGGGCAACGGCAGCATCATCGTTTTTGCCCATTTTCACGGGCGGGGGATCGAGCACCGCCATCCGGTAGGCCGGACCGGGGAAGGAGTTTTCGCAGAGGCTCAGCAGCATCTCCATGATGCCGTGAACTTGGTCCAAATCTAATAGGCCATCTTGGTAGGCCCGCATTAGGTCGGGACAGGCAATCATGGCTACCTCGTCCACTTCAAATAGGCCCTGGATGCCTTCGCGATCGTCCCGTACCCCTTGCAGGTCGCGGGCGATCCGATCAGGAGGGGAGATGTAGGGGGGCGGTGCCACTTCGTAGTTGCCGTTGCCCGGTCGCCGGGAGAGGGCTTGGCCGCTCCGGGAAATATCGCTAGTGACAATGAATTCTGACGCCTCTAGGGCCGTGACCGCATAATCAGCAAAGGCGGTATCGACCTGAGGATTCATGGTCAGGTGGTCGTAGCGCTCT
Organism: Leptolyngbya sp. RL_3_1; assembly: GCA_012032425.1. Lineage (GTDB taxonomy): Bacteria > Cyanobacteriota > Cyanobacteriia > Phormidesmidales > Phormidesmidaceae > PCC-6406. The sequence goes on from JAAUQE010000005.1 coordinate 15,148, forward strand.
AATTCTTCAGCCCCATTTTTGACTACTACGCTGAAGAACTCGCCCGTGTCGAGGGGCAGTTCGGCATCTTCGGGGGCGTCTTCGGGCAGGGGTTTCGGCGTGCTGGACTGAACGCTAATGACGATGCGATCGCCCGCTCCTGGCAGGGCCGGCACCTCACCGGCAGCTTCCGGTAGACGCAGGTTCATCCCGAGGGACGGCTTACCCCCGGCTGTAAAGAGTTTGGTTGCGGTTTCTTCAGGCGGCGGCGGGGCTGAACCAGGTAGTTTGGTACCGATGCTCACCACCCAACAGCGCCCGCCGCCGTTGTTAAACCATCCCTGTACGGCGAAGGGCAGGTAAGCGTCAAAGTCGGTGAAGCCATCGGAGCCCGGTTTGCCAAAAAACTCCAGGTATTGGCTCCAGTTGGTAATCATCATGGGCTTGAACAGCTCTGCGTCTCCCCGAACATCTTCGGAAAAGCCCACAAAACCCGCCACGCTCATACTGACGCCTTCGATCGGGCGACTGCCACGGTCAACCTCTTCGACGTATACGCCAGGAGCAAAGTAATCCAGTGCCATGCTTGACTTCCTCGTTAGTTAGCGCCATACCGCCATGGGCCAAACCGAGGCAAGCCCATGTGCTCAAACCCATGCCCTCACTCCAAAGTAGATTCAGAATCAGAAACAGCAGATTCAGGAATCTATAAAGGGCAACGGCTTTAGCCCCTCAACCCATCTATCATCTTGGATCTAAATCTTGAGGGGACTTAAGTCTATTCATAAACCGTAAGAGCTGGTCTGCGCAGCGTCACTAGACCAAGGTCGAAATTCCGGGAAAAAGCCCAGAGATAAACCGTTAAGAAATTTAAGCGATCGCGATCAATCCTAAATGCAGCCGCCCACAATAGATTCGTCGTCAGACCTAAGTTGGAGATCCTGGGTTGGAGATCCTGAGGCTTCCGTCACATCCCTGACATTGAGTTGCAGCGGGGCTAGATTTAGCTAAAGCATTAACTGGAATCGAAAGAAGTAGAGGCAGAAATTGATGTTTGCTGCGCGGAGTCATTCAGAGCCTATTGCCCTATGTCGATCTGTTTCTGCCCTGTTAGTGGATGACAATCTGTTCTTTCGCCGTGGCCTGCAAACGCTCTTAGATTTTTATAGTTCCACAGGCTCTTTTACCTGCCGGGTCGTGGGCCAAGCGACTTCGGTAGATCAAGCCCTGAAGCTAACGACAGAGCAGTCTCCCAATCTGGTGTTGTTAGATTTGCACTTAAGGAGTGGCGAAGGGCTGCGATTTTTACAGGAACGGACCCAGGGGCAGGAGCGGGTTTTGGTACTCAGCGATCGCCGTGATGATGAGCAAGTGTTCCGGGCCATGCAAGGGGGTGCCCACGGCTATGTCCTCAAGGAAAACCTAGCGGAGCGGCTGTGGCCCGCCATTAAGACCCTGATGAATGATCAGGTTTATCTCTCCCCAGAGGTGGCGACGGGATTTTTCCGGCTGTTCCAGTTTTATAGCGGTAGCCCGTTGATGCGGGCAGAGACGGCTCACCTCACCGAGCGCGAGCAAGAAGTACTGCATTGCTTGGTGCAAGGGGCGTCTAACGGAGCAATCGCTCAGCACTTGCACATCACGGTCGCCACCGTTAAGGCTCACTTAACCGCTATTTTTGACAAGCTGGGGGTCAGTAGCCGCACCCAAGCCATTGTCAAGGCCCTCAAGCTCGGTCTCGTCTCGACCTGACCGGTATGAGTAACCACCTTGCGATCGCCACCGTTACCGCCACCCTGCAACGCACCCTGCAAGCCTCGGTGCAGATGGATGTGGATGGGGCGCGCGTCACCACCGTCAGACCCACGGATATTGGCAATGGCACCCCCGAGACGGGCGTCAACTTGTTTTTATACCAAATCATTACCAACGGGGCGCTCAGCAATTTAGATGCGCCGCGTTTTCGCAATAAGGGGGATTTTTCGAAGCGCCAGATCGCCTTAGAACTGCACTATATGGTCAGTGTTTACGGCGATGATAATGAGCTGGCCCCCCAGCGGTTGATGGGCAGCATCGTGCGGACGCTCAACGATATTGGCAATATTTCCCCCGACCTCATCCGCGAAACCTGTGAGGACGCCACCCTGAGTTTCTTGAGCGACTCGACCTTGGCGGATGATTTCCAGCAATTGACCGTCATGTCCTTGGACCTCAACCTGGAGGATTTATCCAAAACTTGGAGCATTTTCTTTCAAGCGCCCTATATTTTGTCCGTGGCTTACAAGGTGATGGTGGTAATGCTAGAGAGCGACGCCCCCCTGCGCGTTGGCCTGCCGATTCGACAGCGTCAAACCGGAGGGGCCGCCCCCCTATCTCAATCAGCCCACCATTGATCGGGTGATTCCGGCGACGGGTCCCATGACCCCAATTCTGGGAGACAGCATCCTCTTGATTCAGGGCAGAACCTTGCAAGGGCTGCACCAGACCTTGATTCGGATCGGGGGCATTGAAGTGCCGCCCACCGCCATCAGCGCCACCGAGCTGAGGCTAGACCTGAGAGCGTTGCCGCCCCAATTGCTGCGGGCGGGGGTGCAGAGCCTCCAGGTGCTGCACCCCCTGCGACGGGCAGTTTGCCGACGGGCTCCCCCCGCTATGGTTTGGGGGTCGAGTCTAACGCTGCCCCCTTTATTCTTAGGCCAACGGTGGAGTCGGCAGGGGTGGCGTTGGCCGAGCGTGATGATGACGACTTATTCACGGGGGCGGTGGTTTTACAGCTCAACTTACCGGTGGATCCTCAGCAGCGCCTGGTCTTGTTTTTGAATGAGTTATCTGTGGCGAGACCGGTGTCCTATGTTTTTGGTCAGGGCGTCGCTGACGCGAGTCATGCCCGCCAGATCACTATTCCTTTTAAAAAGCTGCAACCGGGCGACTATCTGGTCCGAGTGCAGGTGGATGGGGCTGAAAGTCAGTTGGTAATTGATGATGTCCCTGGCAGCCCCACCGAAAATCGATTTGTTGGCCCCCGCGTCACGGTGGCTTAGGCGCGGGCTGGATCGTTGGGGCCAGCCTTTTTTTTCACCCCACTGAGGTCACCACCGAGTTCACCCCATTGAGGAATGGTCCTATGGCTATGGATCCCCTGGAAGAACGCCTGAATCTAGAAATAGAGGGCATGAGCATTAACCAACTGAATGCGTTGGGTAATCAGGCCATTCAAATGGGTCTGATTGCCGGTCATGGCTATCACCAGGGACAGTACGAGATTCTGCGTCAAGGTCAGGCCAAACTCATGACCCCAGAAGCGGCGATGCAGTACTTGCAGCGGTTGATTCAATCGGTTTCAGAATCAACTTGACTGGCGCTAGGGTCTGGTGGGCGGGCCTGAATCCACTCAATCCAGCCCGCCCTCATGCGGGCGATCGCTCCCCCCGGTAACGGGTCGGTTTGGCTGCGGTTGGGGGCGGTGATTAATGCCACCAGCTTTTCCACATGGGCAAAGCTGATTTGTTGGGGGGTGCTCTGGCGGAGCCATTGGCGCATCACCCGCCGCTGTAACGCTAAGGGGGCAGCGGCTAGGACGCGGCAGTCAAGGCGGTTGTAATCGGCATCCCAGCAGCGCTGCCAGAGTAGGTCGGTTTGCCCGTCTAAATACTCCACCTCTGCCGATAAAATTTCAGCGGCGTGAGCCAGGGTGCGATCCGCTTGGGGGTTGAGGTGCTGGCGCAGTAGGGGCAAAATATCCAGCCGGAGCCGGTTGCGGGCGTAGGCGCGATCGCCGTTACTGCTATCTTCCCAAAAGGTGAGCCCTTGAGCCTGACAGAATTCGGTGAGTTGAGCCCGAGTGATCGCCAATAATGGCCGCACCAGTTGAATCTCTGGATCAGCCCCCTGCAACGGTCGCTGCCAAGTCAGGGCCTGGAGGCCATCCGCGCCGCTGCCCCGCACCAAGTTGTAGAGCAGGGTTTCGGCGCGATCGCTCGCGGTATGCCCAGTCACCACCACCGTACAGCCCTGACAACAAGCGACTGCGTGAAAAACGGCATAACGCCACTGGCGGGCAGCGGCCTCCCCTCGGGGCGGAACGGCAGCGGCAATCACCTCACAGGGAATCTGCCAAGTCGCTAGGGTCTCCATCACAAACGCTCCATTGGCATCGGCATCCTCCCGCCAACCGTGATTACAGTGGATGCCCCGGAGTTGCCATCCCCAGTGGGGCTGGAGATCTACCAGTAAGCGCATCAATGCCAAAGAGTCTTGCCCCCCTGACACGCCCACTAGCGCCCGACAGCCCTGGGGCAGCAGCGGTCGCCCCTTTAGGGTTTGGTGGAGATGGGCGTGTAAGGGGGACCAGTTCACAGGGTGAATTCAATACGAGTCAACGGGGCAAGCAATAAGCCGATCGAAATAAATAATCCTGGTCTGCACCCGGTCCGCATCGGAGCGCGTGGGGTTAAAACCACCCAAAAACGTAGCGACTGAGAAATCCTGGTCTAATATGTCGGCTAGTATGTCAGAACCCAATGACTTCAGGTTGCCCTTAGCAACTGCTCCTCCATGAACTCGGACCATGAACTCAGAGTCTCCGCCACCCACCCCTGTCTCTGAACTGCCTATCCCTGAAGCGAACCCGGACGAGCAGGTGCGCTTTAAGAGCCAAGGGGGACGGTTGATGTTGCTGCTGCCCCCAGAACCAGAGGAGGATAGCTTACCCCTGCCCTGGTCAGAATTATGGGAGCAGCTCAAGCATCGCCTCAACGCTGGGGAACGGTTTTGGCAGCCCCGCACCACGGTCCATCTCCTGGCCCGCAATCGCTTACTCGATGCTCGCCAGCTCCAGGCGATCGCCGATGTCCTGGCAGAGGCCGACCTCGCCCTCAAGCGGATTTATACCAGTCGTCGCCAGACCGCTGTCGCCGCCGTTACCGCCGGGTATTCGGTGGATCAACATGCCCCGGTCACTCACCTCAACCAAACCGCTGCCGAATCAGGGCGGGCTTTAGAGGAGCCCCTTTATGTCCAAAGCACGATCCGAGCTGGGGTTGAGATTCGTCACAATGGCACCGTGGTGGTGCTGGGGGATGTGAATCCCGGCGGCAGCATCATCGCCGAAGGCGATATTTTGATCTGGGGCCGATTGCGGGGCTTGGCCCATGCGGGCTATGGCGGTAACCCAGACTGTCGGATTATGGCCCTACGCATGGACCCCACCCAACTGCGGATTGCCGATAAGGTGGCGCGCCGCCTGATCTGCCCCCGGAAGAATATCTGCCCGAAATTGCCTACGTGGGCAGTGACGGTATTCGCATTGCCCTAGCAGCAGATTTTGCCCGACTCTCGGTAAAGGTGTGAGGATCGGTGTTTTTTCCCGGCTCACCACTTGATTGGGTGACGGGGCCGGGATGGGGCATGATTGAAACCTGATATCCTCCTAGGGAGCCGCCTCGTTCGCGTTCCGCTCACCATCGCTCTAGCTGATCATCGCTCTGTAAGATAAGGCCAAGCATTTTGAACCTATGACCCGCATTATTGTTGTCACCTCCGGTAAAGGGGGGGTTGGTAAAACGACTTGTACGGCCAACTTAGGGATGGCGCTAGCGCAACTGGACCAACGGGTCGCGGTCCTGGATGCTGACTTTGGGTTACGGAATCTCGATTTACTCCTGGGTCTCGAAAATCGGATTGTCTACACGGCTCTGGACGTGTTGGCCGGGGATTGTCGGATGGATCAGGCCCTGGTCAAAGATAAGCGCCAGCCCAATTTGGCCCTGCTAGCAGCGGCCCAAAATCGGTCGAAAGAATCGATCACCCCCGAACAAACGGCGGCCCTTGTGGCTCAGCTCACCGATCGCTTTGACTACATCTTGGTGGATAGCCCAGCGGGAATTGAGATGGGGTTTAGAAATGCGATCGCCGCCGCCAAAGAAGCCATCATTGTCACCACCCCCGAAATCTCTGCCGTTCGCGATGCTGACCGCGTCATTGGCCTCCTAGAAGCCAATGATGTCAAAAAGATGCAGCTGATCGTCAATCGTCTCAAGCCTGCCATGGTGCAAGAGCAGCAGATGATGTCGGTCCAGGACGTGCAAGACATTTTGGCGATTCCGCTGCTGGGGGTGATCCCCGATGATGAGCGGGTGATCGTTTCGACCAATCGAGGCGAACCGTTGGTGCTAGAGAAAAAGCTGTCCCTCCCCGGTCTGGCCTTTGCTAATGTTGCTCGACGATTGCAGGGGGAAACAGTCCCCTTTCTGGACTTAAATGCCCCCCACGACGATTTGTTTGTGCGGCTACGACGTTTTCTCAAGGGTTAACGGCGATGTTGCTCCCTACGTTGCTACCCACTACCCGTCTTCTTTCCAGTGCCCATGCTTAGTGACCTGCTCGATCGCCTGTTTAACCGGGGCTCCCATGAAACCAGTCGGGATGCTGTCAAGCGTCGCCTCCAGTTTGTGCTGGCCCATGATCGCTCTGACCTTAGCCCCGAGGTCGTCGAAAAGATGCGTCAGGAAATCCTAGAGGTGGTCTCTCGCTATGTAGAGATTGATCCGGATGGCCTCGAATTTGCCCTGGAAAATGATGAACGGGTGACGGCCTTAATTGCCAATCTCCCCATCCGTCGCATTCGCGGCAATAAAGGTGAAGTAGCTAAAGGTGAAGTAGCTAATGTTGCCGCTGATGCCCCTAATGAGGTCTAGGGACAATGGCTGAGCTGCCACCCCCCCCAGATACAACGGTGATTCAGGCCCTCCATCTGGGGGCCATTCAGCGCCATCTGTTTCTCTGTGCCGACCAGAGTAAGCCCAAATGTTGCGATCGCGATGCCAGTCTAGCGGCCTGGAATTATCTCAAAGCACGGCTTCAGGCCCTACAGCTTGATCGGCCCCATGCAGAGCGACCCGATTGTATCTTTAGAACCAAAGCCAACTGCTTGCGAGTCTGTCAACAAGGGCCAATTTTGTTAGTCTATCCAGATGGGGTTTGGTATCACAGCGCCACCCCTGATGTGATCGAACGCATCATCCAGGAGCATTTGATCGGTAATCAAGTGGTTCAGGATTATGCTTTTATCACGCACCCTCTGGTCACCCCTTGAGATGAGCCTTAACCGCTCCCGGTCCCCACAAAAATCTTGGGTAGCATCGTCTCAGCAAGGGTCTCGACTTGTAACCGGATTGATACAAAGCGCGTTAGTCAACGGCAATTTCCGGGATTTGAGCGTATCCTCTGAAATAACGGTGGGTATTCTATGGAAGCGAAATTTTAAGAATGGGTTTGAGGTAAGCAGATCAGCATGAAAGAGACCAGTGCAAGTGATCAGAAAACCCTATTGCTGATCGATGACGACCCTAACTTGATTTTGTTAGTCAAAGACTATTTAGAGTTTCGAGGCTATCAGGTCACCACTGCCGAGAATGGTAGAGAGGCCCTAGAAGTGCTGAAGGGCGAAAAGCCGGACATGATCATCTGCGATGTGATGATGCCGGAAATGGACGGCCATACCTTCGTTAAAAACGTGCGCAGCGATCCAGAGACCGAATGGATTCCCGTTTTGTTTTTATCTGCTAAGGGCCAGAGCCAAGACCGCGTGAAAGGGCTCAATATGGGCGCAGACGTTTACATGGTGAAGCCCTTTGAGCCAGAGGAACTGGTGGCCCAGGTGGAGTCATCTCTCAAGCAAGCTTCCCGCTTAATCCGCCAAAAGTCCCAAGGCGGCATTACGACCCCCACCATCAATGTGCCCTTTGATGTCGAGCTGACCCCCACGGAGCTGAAGGTGGTGCAGTTTGTGGCGCGGGGCATGGCCAACCGCGAAATCGCTGAGGAGCTACAGGTCAGCCAGCGCACGATTGAGAGCCATGTCAGCAATATGCTGGGTAAGACCGGGCTGCATAACCGCACGGAGCTGGCCCGGTGGGCCATGGAAAATCAAAAAGCTTAGCAACCCACCTATGTTTCTTTTCTGCCTGCCGCCTTCTGGGTGGCGGGGTTTGCTAAACTGGTTTCCGCAATGCTGGTGTAGCTCAGTTGGTAGAGCAGCTGATTTGTAATCAGCCGGTCGCAAGTTCGAGTCTTGTCACCAGCTTTCAAGCAAGATGGCCCCAATGCTTTCCAGGAAAGGAGTTTGGCCGTTCTTTTTTTGGCTCTCCCCGAAAACGGTCTAAGCTTCTTGGGAAGATCTCTTTTTTGTTTGTGAACATTACGCTATAAACTGCGAATCCTCTCCGGGTGGGCACCGCCCAATGCTAACTTTCGCAAAATCCTATCGACCGGTGGGCAATGCCCACCGTTGAGGCTGCTGCTGAAGCCCCTAAAGAATCCTCAAATAGGTGTCTACAGAGGTTGCAGGTAAGGGCATTGAGCGTCTGCTTTTGCAAAGTTAGCTCAATGCCTGGGGCTTCCAGGGGAATCACCCCCAATAGGGCATCGCGCCCACCAGGCAATTCTAAACATTCAAAATTGCCTTCCCGGCCCAGGAGCGAGATCCATGCATCTTGAAAAATCCGTGCTTTGCTGAGCCCAGTAGCCGTGGCAACATCCACTTCTTTGAACAGCTCTAACCCTAGGTGGGCAATTGCCTCAGTAGGCAAACAAAGGATCGTGGCTCCAGTGTCTACGAGCACATTTTCTAGGGTTAAAGACTTGACCGCTTCTGGGCCGATATATCCACGGGTTGAGGCAGATTGTCAGCCCGGTTAATAATGGTCAAGATCGTGAGGATTTTACCCATTGCTTCGGCAGACATCAGCTTGGCTCCCGATACGCTATTACCATTGTAGGGCGGGGGATTGGGCAGCCTTGTTAGGCAGATAAACAAAATGAAATTCTTAGTCCTTTTGTTGATGACACTTTTGGTGTCACTCGGCACCGCGCTCTTCATCGACCAGTTGTTTCGGCAACCGATCAAAAAGATTCTGACCCGACTGGTGACAGGTGATCTGAGTTCCGCTTGGCAGCGATACCTCAGGTTTGCCATTTACATTGTCGGCATCTCGGGTGGCGTGCCGGTCTACAAACTTGAGCAGTACATCACCGGACGCGGCAATAACAACACTCCGCTGACGCTAACCTCAACTCGGATAGCCCTGGAGATCTACCGCACTATGATCCAGACCGCTCAGAGCGTTGCCTGGATGCTGCTCGTGTTCTTCGTGACCGCTCTGATTGCCTACGTTATCCTGCGAGGGTTCGAGCTGCGTCGCCAACCCCCGGTCCATGAACCGTTAGATCATGGGGAAAAACCGTCTCACTAACCTGACGTGAGGCCGCACGCACAACGATCGCTATGGCCACCTCAACGCGCCAAATGCCTCTTGAGCACCCCCCTCAGGCTAAGCGTTGCAAGCGATCGCCAGCTCGCTAATCGTATCGGCTGCGATCGTGATCCTCAGCGCGCAATCCCGCACCTCTGGTGAGCGGTAGAAAGCCATGGGCATGTCATAGGTTTGATCATCAATCGTAGTGGGACCCAGAATCTCAAATACAGTCGTGATCGACTGCCCAGGGCAAACTCCAGAGATCGTACAAAATTCAGCCGATGTCGCGAAGATGCTCCACACTTGGCCCTCTGCCATGGCAATCGAGACGCCTTCATACTGCCAAGTCTCATCAGCCACAGCGTAGGGCGTATCTTCACGCAGTTCAGAAGGTCAGGAAAAGGTCAGGTTCGTGGCGGCTCTACCACCAAAATGGTGCTGTGGGAGCGATCGCAAATTCGCACCGTTGCCCCCACTGGAATGGTCACGGGCTGATCGCACCGCGCCCGCCATTGGGTGCCTTGGAACTGCACATGGCCTAACCGCCCTGGCCTAATCGCATCGGTCACCCGAGCTAACAGGGCATGTTCCGTTTGTTGATCCGTCGAGCCCGCGCCCCAAACCAACGGCAACATCGCCTCAAAAAAGTTGGCGTCTTCCTCCCTCGCTTCCTCACCTAATTTACGCAGCGTTTTAAACGGATTCATGGTGGGTGATGTCCCGGCTCAAATGATTGAAACAATTGCGCTCTGCTGTAACTCAACACCCCTGATAGTGATTAGACGTAAACCACGCCTCGTCAAATAGCGCGAAAGCTGGCATCAGCCCCGCATGAACCCAGAACTGATGCCTGGGGCTCGAAACCACATCCAACTTGAAAACTGAAGTTTTTACCGTAGGGCCAACTACGGGTTTGGATGTGGCCAGGGTTTAGAAGGCGATCGCGATATCGATTGAATGTGAATGAAGAACTCTGCTGTGAACGATGACGTTCCCTAGCTGACTTGCCACCAACAATGGGCCGGAGCGGCAATGGGGTGGCTGCCATAGCGAAAGGCTAACCTTGGCATCACCGTCCCTGGGGTTGATGTGTGACAGATTCAAGAAAAGACCCGCTCCAATCCCCCTGGCTTAGCCTTGTGCTAACCGAAAAAGGGCGATTGATTAACGGTCAGTGCTGTCGAGAAATGTAGGGCAATTAACCGAATTTGATATCACAGGACCAGCGCCACCGTCAGTAGAAAGCCCAGACTGGCAAACAGCATCGCTCCGAGGCCACCCTCTTTTGGGGGTAACGGTTGGGCGGGGTTCAAGCTGCGGGCAAAGTCACAGCTCAAGCATTGATAGACCCCATCACTGGGGCTGACAATACTGTGCTTGCCGCAACTGGGACATTCGAGCAGGGTAGATGAAAGCACCAAGGGAGTTTGCATGGCAGTTGTAAGAATCAGCACCGCCAACAGCCGAAAAACTGCTGATGACTTTTTTAGCATCGCAAGTCTCCCATCCCCCGTCGAGCCGGAAAAAGTCAGAAAAGTTCAGGTGGGGTTCAGGAGTTCTCCAGCCACCCAGCCGACAAACTTGTTAGGTTGGAAGGGTCCTGATGTATCCTCCGTACGCTTGTCACTATGGCTGATTCCCCGGCGAATGCCCCAGCGCATCACCCCCAAAGGCGGCTGGTCACCGTCTGCCAAAATCGTTCCTGTCTGCGCAGCGGTTCTGAGCAGGTGTTAGCCGAGTTTGAGAAGCATCGGACCCCCAATCTCCGGGTCAGCGGCAGTGAATGCCAGGGACAGTGCAGCTCTGGGCCGACGGTGCGGGTGATGCCTGACAACACCTGGTATTGCCAGGTCACCCCAGCAGATGTGGCCATTATTGTTGATGAGCACTTTAGCGGCAATCAGCCCGTGGCGCGGCTGCTGCATCCCCGTCTGCATCAGACGGCTAGCAGCTATGCCCACTTGGCGGCTCAAGCACAGGGTGACCCCGACTAATCGCCATCCCTTTGCGAACCAAGATCCCCATCCACCCACTCATCCCAATACCCTTCGGGAAGGGCAAAGCCCTACAAAATTCAAAACTCCCACTGCCCACGGCTACTTTACCTGTTTACAGATCCCCTAATCCGGCAAACGTCCCGAGCAATTCCGGCAACTGGGTTTGCAACCTTTTAGCCGCCGCCGTGGGGTCGCAGCCGGTGACGTCGATTTGGGGAATTGTCTTTTTCCGGCGCTCTAAATCGTAGCGGTAGGCGCGATCATAGTAGTCGAGCAGCAGCTTGCAGGCGGCGTGCGGTTCACCGGCGCGGATATGGGCGATCGCGCCTGAGTTCGCTGCCCCCCCAAGCGTTTGCGCAGGCGCTCCGTGGCTGCGATCGCCGCTTCCCGGTCACTGTCCCCATACATCTCCACCAGTACCGCCACCCGCTCCTCCACAGACCGGACGATTTCCACCGTGGGAGCCGCTTCCATCTGCTGAAAGACTTCATCGGGAATGCGGCAGGTGCCGATGCGGCGGCTTTCCGCTTCCAGCCACAGCGGTAAAGCCGGGTTTAAAGCCGCCCACTGCTGGGCCAAAAGATTCTCGAATTGCTCCGTGCTGGGTTGGGGAGGCATGTCGAGGCTGCCGTAGCTGCTGCCCCGGTGGTGGGCCAAGCCTTCGAGATCAATCATCTGTTGGCCTTGAGCAGCCATGGCCAGCAAAATATCGGTTTTGGCGGTACCGGTCATGCCCCCCAGCACCACCACTTGCCGGGGCTGGGCCAAGCAATCCCGCACCCAGCGGCGATAGGTTTTATAGCCGCCGGCCAGGGTCGCTACCTGAAAGCCCGCTAAACTCAGTGCCCAGGCCACCGCTCCGCTGCGCATCCCCCCCCGCCAGCAATGGACCCGCACGGTGCGATCAGGGACCAGGGTTTGGGCTTGGCGGATAAAGCCCCCCATTTTGGGGCCTACCAGGTCAAAACCAAGCTGCACCGCCGGATCGCGTCCCTGCTGCTTGTAGCAGATGCCCACCTGCGCCCGCTCTTCGTCGGAAAACAGCGGAAAGCTCACTGCCCCCGGCAAATGCCCTTGGTGATGTTCCCCAGGGCTACGCACATCTAGAATCGGTCCGGGAGCCGCGAAAAAGGTCTCGATATCGACGGGTTTTACCATGCCCTGATTGTAATCGGCGGTTTCGCCCCGGCTGGGGATAAGACCGTGCCGATGGCGCGGCTATATCCGTAGCCCTTTTCCTGGAGCGCCTGGAGACAAGCCTGGGCGCGATCGCTCGCCACCGCCACCAGCAGCCCCCCCGCCGTTTGGGGTCAAACAGCAGCGGGTAGTCCGGGTGCTGGCTGTAGCGCTGAGCATTCTCTAAAAGCTTTGCCGCCTGGAGGTTTTGCCCATAGAGAGAACTGAGATAGCCCTGGCCCAAGGTCTCACGGGCACCTGCTAGGACCGGTAGCTCAGTTAAATCCAGCGCCACGGCCACCTGGGACGCGGTAACCATTTCCCCCAGGTGACCCAGCAGGCCAAACCCGGTCACGTCGGTGCAAGCCGTCACGTCATGGTGACGGAAACACTGGGCGGCCTCGCCGGAGGGTTGGATCATCTGGGCGATCGCCCCCTCAATCCACCGCCCCTTCGCCGCCCGCGCCATATCAGCGGCAAACAGGGTGCCGGTGCCTAGGGGCTGGGTCAAAATCAGGGTTTGTCCCGGCTGCAAATTCCCCTTGCGCCACATCTGATCAGGCATGACCACACCATTGCAGGCAAATCCGATCATGAGGTCAGCCCCCTCAGTAGTGTGTCCGCCCACCAGGGGAGTTTGGCTAGGGGCCAGCGCCTTGTGGGTGCCCGCCAGCAGGTGATACAGGGTTTCGACCTGCTTGGGGGCACTGCCGTAGGGCAGGGTGATCATCGCCAAAACGCTCTGGGGCGTTGCTCCCATGGCATAGAGATCGCTGAGGCAATGCTTCACCGCAATTTGAGCCATAACGAAGGGATCATCCACCAGCGCCCGAAAGAAATCTACCGTGTGGACCATCAGTTGCCCCTCGGGGACCTGCACCACGGCGGCATCGTCAGGGGCGTCCAACCCCAGGATGATCTGGGGGTTCGAGTCGGTGCCACCAGGAAAATCTGCCCGGACTCGACGCAGGGCCTGGTGCAACACGTCACTCCCGACTTTAGAGCCACAACCGGCGCATTGCATCGCTGGATTGGGGGAGACAGCCTTGGGCTCGGCCAAGGCTTGACCCATTGCCCCATGGGGGCGAGATCAGGAAAATCCTTAAAACAGCCCCATGAATTTCTGATCAATGTGGTTTTTCCAGGCCCGCATCCAGGACGATTCAAAGGTGAAGGGGCCACGGGAGGCAATGGCACTGCCGTCGCCGGTATCAATGATGTTGAGGTATTGGCGCTGGGGCCGGAAGGGCTTCAGGGGTTGCCCTTGCAGCGCCGCTTGCAGATTGTGAAACAGGGGCGGTCCCTGACGGACGGCGAACACCCCGGCCTTAGGGCGGGCATGGTTGACCATGGTGGCCACATCCCCCGCCGCAAACACCTCGGGATGGGACAGACTTTGCAGGGTGTCTTTCACCAAAATGAAGCCCTGCTCGTCAGTGGCCAGCCCTGATTCCTTGGGCCAACCGGGTGCCGCCGCATGGGTGACCCAAAAGACGCGATCGCACCCCACCGTCAACCCTGAGGCACAATGCACCCGGCGGCGGTCCGGTGCCTCTAACTCCACCGCCACCACCGACTCCTGGAGGTGCAGCTTGATCCCCCGTCGGTCGAAGTGGCGGCGGAGCAAGCGCCGGGTGCTACAGTTACGACCGTTGGCAATGTCTTCTCCCCGATGGAACAGGTGCAGGGTGAGCGGGGTTTGGGAATGCCCCACCTCAGCCAAGAGGGCTTGCAGCCGCACCTGCATATTCAAAACCAACTCCACCCCACCCACCCCGCCACCCACAATGGCGATGGTGACGGGGCGATCGGGCTGCTGCCGTACTTGTTCGAGTAATGCCGCCCAAGCTTGCAGGAGTTGCGGCACCGGTTTAGCCGGGATGGCATAGTCGGCGGCACCGGGCACGGCGATCGTGGCGGGGGTGCTGCCGGTGTCGATGGAAAGCAGGTCGTAGGCAATGGGAGGATGCTCTGCACAGTGGACCCGTCGGGCCGCTAAATCAAGGCCCACGGCGGCATCCATCACCAGGCGGCAATGGGCAAACCGGGTCAGGGGCCGCAGGTCGATATGGGCAGTATCGAAGTCGTACAGACCAGAAATATGGCAGGGCAACATCCCCGAGTAGGGGGTATCGACCAAATTGGTAATCAGGGTGAGGCGCACACCTGGGAGGGGGTGCATGGCCAGCTTGTGGAGCACAATGGCGTGGGTGTGGCCACCACCTATGAGGACGAGGTCTTGGCGAATGGGTAAAGGGGCCTGCATCCCGATGGGTAAAGGAAAACAACCCTTTTAGGGTATCGGGACTGGGTGAGGAGAGGCTGAGTATCTTGTCCACATTTTGTCCGCCGAAGACCGAAACCGCGCCATCGGATCACCAGCCGCTTAGGATAAAGAAGTCGATTCGTCAGTTGAAGACCATGGTTACGCTTCAACTCCGTCAGCTTGATGTACCGAGCGGGCAACGACTCCTCCTCCATGATGTGAGCTGGCCTGAGTTTGAGGCCATTTTGCAAGAGTTGGGAGAACATCGAAGTTCCCGCATCGCCTATAGCAATGGCTTACTCGAAATCATGGTGCCCTTGCCCGAACATGAGGACGACAAAGAAATCATTGGTGACCTCCTCAAAGCCTTTTTAGAAGAGCTGGATATTGAATTTCGCACCCTGGGTTCAACCACCTTTAAGAACCAGGCCATGGCAAAGGGAATTGAGCCGGATCAATGCTTTTATCTCCAAAATGAATCGGCCATTCGTGGCAAGAGGCGGCTCGATTTGACCCTGGATCCGCCCCCTGATTTAGCCATGGAGGTGGATATTACCGCCCGCACCCACCCCGAGACCTATGCAGCCCTGGGGGTACCCGAATTATGGCGACGGGTGAATCAAACTATTCGGATTTATCAGCTCCAGGCGGGGCAATACGTTGAGGTGGATGAAAGTCCCCAATTTCCGGGTTGGCCGCTCAAAACCGAGATTCCCAAGTACGTGGAACAGAGTCGGGTAGACGGGCGCAACTCTGCAATGCGATCGTTTCGGCGGTGGGTGCGGGACAGGCTCAGCCACGCCTGATTGGCAAACCATCGGGACATTAGCCGTCAATGACAAATTCCATCAGTTGCCCCTGAGGGCTCCCGAAGCGGAGGTGGGTGCCAGGATTGAGGGGCACCTCCTGACGGTGAACATGGTGCCAGCCCTTCTCCGACTGACAGAGGGTGCCATAGCGGGAATAGTCCCGCAGGTAATAGGTTTGCTCTGCAACAGCAGTGGGAGAGGCGGGGGTTTGGCGGCAAAAAATCTCCGCATGTTTGCTCGACACCCAGGGCTCCTGAATCACCAAGTCATTGTCTGGCAGCCGCCCCACCCGCATTAGCCCCCGATAGATGGGCCAGACGTTAGTCGGGTTATCGACCGCTCGAATCGCCGCAATTTTGCTGGGGGCTTCCGCCATTCCCGGCAACCGGGTCACTTCTGTCTGGGAGGCTGCCAACAATTGACCGTCAAAGTCCGGGTGCATGTAGAGCACTGGCAAGGTCCAGGCAGGCTGGTTGAACTTGTAGAGGGTGAGGAGTTGCTGGCGGGCGATCGCCACCGCCCGATCCACCGGCTGCTGCTCGGCCAGCGCTTGGGCAAAGGCTTGGATAAACCCCAGCGCCTCCTCATCGGCAATGGAATCCCGCATGGCTAGCACCGCCGGAACGCCATGGTGCAGCAGCACCTCCGCCAAGCTACTGCGAGGGATGGGGGTGGCCCCCCGTTGGTCGGGCTGGGCACCCCAGCAGGTATTAAAAACGGCGACCTTGACTCGGCAACGGGTGAGCACCTGGGCCAGCTCCGTGCCACTCAAGGTGGATTGGGGCTGGAGGAATAAGAGGCCGCCATCGGGGGCCGGAATGCCGTGGCCCGCATAGAAAAAGATGTTGTACTGCGATCGCTCCAGGGCCTGCACCAATGCTGCGGGGGAAGGCTGCAACAGGGTATCCACTTGACAGGGCACCGCTGCCCCCCGTCGAATCGCCGAGGAGAGTTCCCCCTGGAGCAGGCTTTTGAGGGTATCGGCCTCGGTTTGGAGCTGTAGGGGAGCCATGCCAGCGGGTCCAGGCGCTCCCCCCGAGACATCATCCTGCCCCAGCACCAGTAAAATCTTCAGGCTCGGGTCGAGGGAAAGGTCCGGGAGCGGATCGACATCGCTGGTGGTGCGGCTAAAGCGAATCGCTTCGTTCAACGAAAAGGCTTGGCGACCGGGCTGAGACTGCAAGATTTCCCAGGGAATCGAAATCAACTCCGGCTCGCGAATATCGAGGCAGACCCGTAGGGGCTTCCCTTGACCCATGGCGATGCCCTGGCTTTGGTCAAGGCTACTCTGGACGGGGCCATCAAACAGCCACTCCCAGAGCCTGACCCCCAGAGTCTGCATCAACCGACCGGTGTATCCCTTGGGGCTGCCCTCGCCCCCGTCACTCTCGGGGAGACCCTCCAGCACAAACTGAGGCACATAGGCGGACGGGACGTGGGGCACCTGGGGCAAGCCCCGCAGGGAGAAAAACTCTAACCAGGTTTGCCACAAGCCCACCAAATCATCAGACCAGATTTGATCATGGTGGACGTAACCGCCGGGATAGGGAGACTCCAGCACCCAAAGCGCATAGTGATCGGCCTCTGCCGAGGAAAGGCGCTCGATCGCTAGGCGAAAGCAAATGGCATCAGCAGGGGGCATTGGGTCGGCAGCTTCACTAGGGTGATGGAAAGAGGAAATAGGGAATAGGGGGGAGACACCGCTATGGGCAAGGGGAGTTAGCGGGGGCGGTGCTGAGGCGATCGCTCACCTGCCGCAGGGTCTTTTCGAGAATCCAGCCCTCCTCTCCGGGCTGCGCCCAACTGACTTCAGCGTTGACCGTTGGGAAAGGATTTTCCGTCGGGGTCGATCGGGCCGCCGGTGCAGACGGAACTGGAACGGGCTCAGCCACCTGATCTTCTCCCGGTACTGAACACACCCGTAAGCGCACCCATAGCTGATTGTCTGAGGTTTCTAGCCGCCTGACAACTGCGACTTGGCTCCCTACGGGAAGCGATCGCTTGGGCTGATCAACCGCTGGATTGGGCAATGCTGGCGGCACCTCTGCGGTCATGGCCAGATCTTCCGTGGGGGCAACACTGACGGGCAGCCGCTGCAACTGTAAGACATCCCCCACCATCACTGACTCCAGGGCAGAGCCGCCGGTGGGCTGGGGCGGCGGCGCTGAGGGGGATAGGGTGGTGGGCTGGTCAGCGGGCTCTGATCGCCAGGACTGGAGGATGGGTCCCCCAAAACGGAGGCCCAAAGCCCCGAGGATGGTGGCGAACACGATCGCTAGGCCAATTCCTAAAAATGCCCCCCGCTTAGCGGTCGCCCCCGGCTCAGCCGTCAACCGTGGCGGCGGCGAAACGGTAGCGGCGATCGCGGGTCCATCCACAAGGGCCAAGCTGGGGACAAAACCGGCGGTTGGGGGCTGGGCTGCCCAGCCAGGTGCAGCAGCCCGACAGTGACATTGTCGTGGCCGTTGTGGGTATTGGCCAACTGCACCAGCCGTTGACCGACGCGGGCGATCTGCTGGGGTTTATTCAGTAGCGGCACCAATTCTTGTGGCCACAACCGCTCCACCAAATCATTGTCACTAAGGCCGTCAGAGCAAATCAGCAGCAGCGTATCTTCCACCAAGACATACATCTGCACGGTGGGGTGCAGGTGGCGGGAGTCGGCCATGCCCAGGGCTTGGACCAATGAGCCCGCCCCCGGATTGAGCAGGGCATCGCGGTAGAGGGAGTGGCCTAGGCGCATATCGCGCGTCGCGATATCGTCATCCAGGGTGAGCTGTCGGCAACTATAGGGGCGAATCCGATAGGCGCGACTGTCGCCAATATGGGCCAAATAGAGGCGGGCTCCGTAAACGACCGCTAAGACCAGGGTGGTGCCCATGCGATCGCGGGCTTGGCGGTGGTCTTGATCGTTTTGCTCTGAGAGCCGCTGATTCGCGGCTAAAATCCCCTGACTCAGCGCGGTCTCCAATTGCGGATGGGATAAATCCGGGCTCTGCAATTGGGCTTGCAACTGCTCCAGCACCGTATCAATGGCCAGTCGAGAGGCCACATCGCCCCCCTGGTGACCCCCAATCCCATCGCAAACAATCACCAAGGGGGCAGGACTCTGGGGTTGCAGAGTCCTGATTTGAACCGGGGCCGTCTGCTGAGTACCACTGGGGGGATAGCAGGCATCTTCGTTGCGCTGACGGGTGGGGCCTTGGTCACTATAGGTGACCCAATGGGCGGTGCGGGGCTCTTCTCGGGTCAGGGCTTCGAGGGCGCTAAGCAGGGATTGGGTTAAGGCCGCAGCGGTGATGTTTCCCCCCCGGAGGCGAGTGATTAAAGGGGATAGATAACCCTGCAATCTCGGTTGAGCCTCGGCCAACAGCAGTTGCCACAACCCGCCGAGCTGGGTTAGAGCCGGAGCCGCCGCAGATGTCTCTAAAGCAAGGACGCGCAGGTCAGCCCCTTCAACCCGGAGCAAGTCATGGTGCAGCAGAGTGCTCCCTACGCCGACAGCAAGCATCGGCTCCCAGAGTCTGGCCCATTGCCACAGCCAAGTGATTTGGTGCAGGGCCGATGCCGTTGCCCAAGCCTCGGCCAGGGTCGGTAGGAGCAGAGGCGCTGCCAGTTTTGACGCCGATGGTCTGATAACAGAGCGCTTCATGGCCGAGGGTTTGATCGCCGCAGGCTGGATCGGAATATCTTCCAGCAACAGCACCTCAGCCCCGGTGGCGGTGGTGAGGTAGGCAAACGGTCGGGGAATGGCGATGCTAAAGGGTGAGAGGCTGAGGTAGGGCAAGGCCAGATCCGGAGCCATCTCTAGGGGAAGGGGCGATCGCGCTGGCCGCGTATCGAGCCAGAGTTGCGGCTGGATCACCTGATAGCGCTCGTAGACTAAGCGATCGCTGGAAAACTCCCGCGTTCCCGATCCCACTGCCCATAGGTAGCGTCTAATCAGGGGCCAGTTGCACGCTTGACAAACCACCTGATCATCTGGATTTTCTACCTGGCAGTTGGGGTTAAAACAGTTAATCACCGGGTCTCAAGGGCACAGGGGCGATTAGGGGCGATGGAACCGTAGCCTTAGGTATCACTCACCACCTGGGGCAAACCCATACTGTAGTTCATGACCCGACCGCGAACGTTATAGCTGATTTCGCCCTGCTGGAGTAAGCCGCGAATAAAATGCTCTAGGTCAGAGCCAATCCGCCGCAGGTTGTAGTCGGTGAGGTCAGCACCGCTAGAGTCTGCCACTAATTGGTCAAAGGTCTGATGCACCTGCTTCAGGGCGGCATCCGTCCAATTGAACTCGTTGTCTGGATCGATGTTGAGGGTTAAAACAGAGTCACTGGGAACCAAGTCATCATTTTTGATTTCCGCCGCATAAATTTGGACGTGGCGAGTGGTGGATTTCAATAACATAGGCCCTGCGGAGTCACCGCATAGTTGAGGACGAGAAGAGGACGAGAATCTGTTAGCTATTGTAAGGGGCGATGCCCTCAGCGCAATCTGATTGCCCTGGGTCCCGCCGCCAATACCGCCGCCCGCCCCCACTTCTCTCAGCACCCCCCTCAGCAACTGATGCGCCTTCTATTCATTCGCCATGGGGAATCAACCGGTAATGTTGCCGGTCGGATTGCGGGCCACAGTGATGACGGCCTCTCTCTGCCAGGGTGGCTGCAATCGACCCAGTTGGCCCGATGGCTTCAGGATCAACCCTGGCAACCCAGCCACATCTATATCAGCCCGCTGCGCCGTGCCCGAGAAACCCTCCAGGCGTTGGCCGAACCCTGGGATTGGGGCTTGTCAACGGGCGACGGCACGGGTCTCACCTCTGCCCCCCTGCCCCCCTGCACCGGGCAAACAGCCCAGGAGGCCACGCCCGCCTTGACCATCAGTGCCGATCTGGCGGAATTTCAGGCGGGTATTTTGACTGGGCTCACCTGGGCTGAGGCCGAAATCCGCTATTCCCAACTCTGTGAATCCTTGATGGCGTCCTCCGACTGGTTGCCGATTCCTGAGGCCGAAACCCCTCAGGCAGGCCGCGATCGCGCCCAGCGCTTCATTCAGCACCTGCTGCACCAGCACCAACAAACCGAGGCGATCTGGGTGATCAGTCACCAGTGGATTTTGCAGCACCTAATCGCCAGCCTGCTGGGGTGCGATCGCACCTGGCAAATCCCCATCCCCAATACCGGCCTGTTTGAATTTGAGCTTGATCGCGATCGCTGGCATCAGTCCGGCATGGCCCCTTGGACCAGCGATCTCTGGCAAATCAAACGATTTGGCGACTGCCCCCATCTGCCCCGGAGTTAGCGCCATGATCTCAATGGCGCTATTCACGGGAGCCTAGTACTCAAAGGCGTAAATTATTGGACTATTCCAGTTTCTAGCCCCCTTGCCCCTTACGCTCCCTTCCGCCCCTTGCCCCTTCC
>JAAUQE010000326.1 GCA_012032425.1 Leptolyngbya sp. RL_3_1
TCTAGGGTAGTCCACCCCCACCCGCACCTGAAATCGCCTTTGTTCCAATGGCTGTAGCTGCCCCGGCAAATGCACCTTCGCCCCCGGAACCTGAGCCAGCTCCGGGAGCCAGTGTTTGACATAGCGGCCCTCGGGGTCATAGTCCTGAGCCTGCTTCGGAATATTGAAATACCGAAATCCCCTGGCATCGTTGCCCACCCCGGCAGTGTAGTTCCAGTTCCCCCAGTTGCTGCAAACGTCATAGTCAATCAGCTGGGACTCAAACCACTCCGCCCCCATCCGCCAGTCGATGCCCAGGTTTTTGGTCAGAAAGCTGGCCACGTTTTGACGACCCCGGTTGGACATGAAGCCGGTCGTCGCCAGCTCTCGCATATTGGCATCCACAAACGGGTAGCCGGTTTGCCCCGATCGCCACCGCTCAAACCTGGGCCAGTCCTGTTTCCAAGGAATCGGGATGCCCTGAATCCCCGAGGGCGAAAAATGCGATCGCCCTGCTGAACACAAACAAATCGAAAATAATCCCGCCAGATCAGCTCAAACACCAGCCAATAGGTCGAGTCGTTTTTCACCCGCTTGGTCTCATAGACTTGCACCGCTTCGTAGACCCGACGCGGCGATAGGCAGCCCAGCGCTAGCCAGGGGGAAAACTTCGAGGAATAGTCAGCCCCCAGCAACCCATTGCGGGTTTCCTTGTACTGGCGGAGGCGATCGCGTTGCCAAATGTACTGATCCAGCCGCTCTAGGGCGGCGGTTTCTCCGCCTGGGAAAGCCATGACGGCGCGAGGGTCACAGGCCGGTGCCGATGCGCCATCGTCCGCTGCCGCCAAGCCCAAGGCTGCCAAGGTCGGCAGCTCTCCGGGGTCAAGGGTTTCAGGCAACGCTGGCAAGGAGACAGGGGAGGCCAGGGCTGGATTGACGCGGCTGTGGCGCTCAACTTGTTTGCGAAACTGGGTAAAGACCGGCGGCAATTGCGCGGGTTCAAAGGGGAGATCGTCGGGGTGATAGAGGGCTGGCCCCCAAAAGGACTGACTGCGGCAACCGATCGCGGCCAGGGCCTGGGTGACGGCCCGCTCCACGGTCGTCTCTTCTGAGGTGACCTCCTGATGCCAGCAACAGCTCGTGGCCTGGAGTTGTGTGGCCAACTGCGGCAGGATGGTTTCGGGCAGCCCTTGACGGATGATTAAATCGCTGCCCAGATGGCGGAGCTGCGATCGCAGATCGGCGACGCTCTCCCGCAAAAACTGCGCCCGAAAGGCACCGGTTTTGGGGAAGCCAAAATGGGTCTGGCCAAATTGACGGGGATCAAAACAGTACAGTGGCACCACCGGCTTCCCGGACTGCAATGCCCAACGCAGGGGCTCATGGTCATGGAGACGGAGGTCGTTGCGGAACCAGAGCAATATCGTCATCAAAAGCTAGGGTCAAGAATTCAGGGTGGGCGCGATCTAAACTAAAACCTAAACTTATAAAAAGTTAACAATTTTCCATCCACTCTACCAGGACAGAACCAATGGCCATTACTGTGGGCGATATTGCACCGGACTTTTCCCTCGCTGCCCAAGGCGGCGAAACGATTACCCTGAGCCAATTTAAGGGGCAAAAGCCGGTGGTGCTGTACTTCTACCCCAAAGACGATACGCCGGGCTGCACGGCAGAGTCCTGTAGCTTTCGGGACAGTTACGAAGCGTTTAAGGATCTGGGGGCGGAGGTGATTGGCATTAGCAGCGACTCCCCCAGTTCCCACAGCGCCTTTGCCGCTAAGCACAACTTGCCGTTTATTCTGGTTAGCGACATGGGGGCTCGGGTGCGAAAAGCCTACGGCGTCCCCGCCACCTTGGGACTCTTGCCCGGTCGGGTCACCTACGTGATCGATCGCGACGGCATCGTCAAGCATGTGTTCAACTCCCAGTTCAACGCCACGGCCCATGTGTCTGAAGCGTTGTCGGTGCTGAAGTCGCTCGCGGCGGCTTAGGGGTTTGCCCCACAAGGACTGCCCTATGGCTCTGGCTCACATCACGGCTCAACTGGAACGCCTCATCCAGGATCTGTACTTTCCCAGCGAGACCGATGCGCGCTGGCAAGTGGTGGTGTGGCCGGTGGATGGGCCAGAACTCACTGAACTCACTGAGGCCACCCTGCGCCAATATCTCGGTCAACCGGCAGCGGCCCCGGTTGCCTCTCAATCCTTGGCTGATTTAGCGGCCCAGGTGCAGCGGCGCTGTCGGGGCTATGGGGGGGGAGGGAAAGGCGATCGCTGCTCAGCACCAGCAGTTGTTTCAGTATCTCGACGCGCAGCTCCCGGCGGTGCAGGGGTTTCGAGTGGGCGAAGTCACCGTTGAGGTGGTGGTGATGGGAAGATTAGAAACGGGAGAGTGGGTGGGGGTGCGTACCCAGAGTGTAGAGACTTAAGGGGTTCATCTACTGTCTATACATGTGGCATAAACTTGCCTGAAATGCTGCGTTGGCCCCCCTTTGTCCCCCCAAGTCTGGGGGGAGACCGGACCTCACAGTCCCCCAGAATTGGGGGATGTAGGGGGCTAGGTTCCGCAGAACAGGCCAACTAGAAACTGATATTCATAGGGGATGCACAGCCCTATGCAGTCAGTTCAACAGGCAGTTGGATTGAGAAGGTGGTGCCCTGATTGAGCACTGACTTGCAATCGAGGCGACCGTCATGGTTTTGGACCACGATTTGATGACTAATGGCCAAGCCCATGCCGGTGCCCTTACCAATGTCCTTGGTGGTAAAGAACGGATCAAAAATACTGTTTTGCAGGGCTGTGGGGATCCCTGAGCCGTTGTCTGAAATCTCGATCATGATGCCATCCTGATCAGAAAACTGGGTGCGAATGGAAATGCAGCTGGGATTCGCTTCAATCTCTTCCCAAGATCGATTTTGATCGCGTTCTGCTAAGGCATCAATAGCATTATCAATAATGTTCATAAAGACCTGATTGAGCTGGCTATAGTTACAGGTCAACGGGGGTAGCTCACCGTAGGCTTTAATTACTTGGATGGCGGGGCGATCGCGGGTTTCTTTTAGCTTGCTCGACAAAATGGTGAGGGTGTCGTCAATGCCCCCATGGACATCAAATCCTGGTTTTTTGTCTTTTTCGATGCGCGAAAACTGTTTCAGCGAAGACACGATATTGACGATGCGATCGGTGCCCATCCGCATCGATGCCAGGATTTTAGCCAAGTCTTCCGACAAAAATTCCAGATCAATCGCCTTGATTTTTGGGCGATCGCCGGCTCAAGCTCGGGGCAATGGGTTTGATACAGCTTGATTAGCTGCATTAAGTCGTTGGTGTATTCTTCGACATAGTCTAGATTGCCGTGAATAAACCCCACCGGGTTGTTGATCTCGTGGGCAATGCCTGCGGTCAACTGACCAATCACCGACATTTTTTCACTCTGGATCAGTTGCGTCTGCATTTGTTTGAGCTGCTGAAGCGAGGTCGATAGCTCCGCCGTTCTGGCCTCGACCGCGCTTCTAGCTCTTGGTTCAGCCTTTGCAGCTTAGCCTCGGTTTCAGCCTGCTCCTCTACCTTGTGGCTGAGCTTTTGGCTGAGATGGTGGAGCCTCAGGTGCAGCTTTACCCGAGCAATCACCTCTTCTTGCTGAAAGGGCTTGGTAATATAATCCACCGCCCCAATTTCAAACCCTTTGACCTTGTCAAAAATATCCGACAGGGCGGTCATAAAAATCACCGGAATGGCCGCCGTTTCAGGAT
>JAAUQE010000135.1 GCA_012032425.1 Leptolyngbya sp. RL_3_1
GGGATCGCGCCTATGCCCTGTTTGATCAACAGGGGCAGGTGGTAAATGCCAAACGCTATGGCCAGATTCACCGGGTGCGATCGCGTTTTGATGAAGCGCTCATGACCCTGAGTCTCTGGACCGATGACGCCACCCCAACGACGTTCAATTTAGACACCGAGTCCGCCAGGGTTGAGGCTTGGTTCAGTGACTATTTCAGCCAACCCATTCACCTGCGGCAGAACACCGTGATCGGGTTCCCCGACGATACGGACTCCCCTGGGCCGACGGTGATCAGTACCGCCACCCTACAAGCGGTGGCAGATTGGTTCGACCTTTCGCTGGCAGAATGCCGTCAACGGTTTCGCACCAATCTCGAAATTGATGGGGTCCCAGCCTTTTGGGAAGATCAGCTCTTTTCTGAATCGGGCGAGCCGGTTGCTTTCCAGATCGGTTCGGTTACACTCCAGGGGATTAACCCTTGCCAGCGCTGCATTGTGCCGACGCGCGATCCGGCCACAGGAGCGGCGATCGCCCGGTTTCAAAACGTTTTGCGGCCCAGCGGGCGGCCACCTTACCGAAGACAGTGGCGCGATCGCGGTTCAACCATTTCTACCGATTAGCCGTCAACACCCGCAGCACCGGCACTACCGAGCAAACCCTCACCGTGGGCGATCCCGTCACCTGCGGTTGAGCATGTCGCCGGTCTGGTCAAACCCTGCCAGACCGCTTACGCCGTGGCCATCAATGGTGCAGCCTCTAGCAGGGTTTGGGTGTAGGGATGCTGGGGATCGCCAAAGATTTGAGTCGTATTGCCCAGCTCCACCAGTTTCCCGGCCTGCATGACGGCAATGCGATCGCACAGGTAACGGGCCACCCACAGATCATGGGTGATGAAAATATAGGTGAGGTCGAATTCCTGCTTCAGATCCAGCATCAGTTCCAGGATTTGAGCCTGAATGCTGGCGTCTAACATACTCACCGGTTCGTCGCACACCACCAGCTTGGGATGGGTGATTAACGCGCGGGCGATCGCCACCCGCTGCTGCTGCCCCCCGGAGAGATCCCGAGGGAAGCGCTGAATGTAGTCCTCTACCGGGGTCAACCCCACCCGCTCCATCATCGAGCGGACCCGGTGTTCCAGCGCGTCGCCACTGGCCAGACCATGAACCCTGAGCGGATCACCGATGCCCTGGCCGAGGGTCATCATCGGATTCAAGCAAGCATGGGGATCTTGAAAGATCATCTGCATTTGTCGCCGTTGCTGCCGTAACTCCCCACGAGAGAGTTGGGTCAACTCCTGGCCCAAGAACGCCACCCGCCCCGAGGTGGGGCGCACCAGTTGCAGGATGCTGCGGGAAAAGGTGCTCTTGCCGCAGCCTGACTCCCCCACCAGTCCGAGGATTTCCCCCGGATAGACATCGAGGCTGACGCCATCGACAGCCTTGATCACCGCTGGCTTTTGTCCCCCGAACAGTCGCGCCAGGGGATTGCTGCCCAGGGCATAATGTTGCTTGAGGTCCTGCACCTGGAGCAGCGGTGTTTTTTGACTCGCCGCTGAATTTTGTATAGAGGCCTGTTGCAGATCCACCGCCGCCTTCACCAGGGACTGGGTATAGGGATGCTGAGGCTGACTGAGCACTTGGGACGCTAAACCCAGTTCCACCAGCTTGCCCTGGTACATGACCGCGACCCGATCGCAGTATTCGGTCACCAGGGACAGATCATGGGATATCAAGATCAACCCCATCTGGCGCTCCCGGCAGAGGCGGGTGAGTTCTTCGAGAATCTGCGCCGAGACGGTCACATCCAAGCTGGTGGTGGGCTCATCGGCAACGATTAGCTTTGGGTCGAGCACCAGAGCGAGGGCGATCGCCACCCGCTGACGCATACCGCCACTAAATTCATGGGGATATTGGCCCCAGCGCTCCGCCGGAATCTTCACCGCCGCCAAGGCTGCAAGGGAGCGGGTTTTAGCGGCTTGGCGGGAGAGGCCAGGTTCGTGGGCACGCACCGTTTCCACACAATGCTCCCCGATTGTCATCAGCGGGTCTAAGCGGGTCATCGGATCCTGAAACACCAGAGACACCGCTTCCCCGCGAAAGTGGCGCAATTCTCGGGGGCTAAAGGTCAGGATGGATCGCCCCTCAAAGGTGGCCCGCCCCGCCAGACGGCTCTCCTTGGGCAGCAGCCGCAGCGCCGCGCGACCGAGGGTGCTTTTGCCGCAACCCGACTCCCCCACGAGACCGAGAATTTCCCCCGTCGTCACCGCCAGGGAAACGCCGTCCACCGCCCAATTGCTCTGGCCGGGATAGGCCACGCAGAATTGCTCAATCGCTAATAAAGGCTGCGTCATTAGGTATCAAATCGCCGCATCATGTAGGCCACGCCAAAATCGCCGTTGGGATGATTTTGCAGCCGGTCGGCCAGATCAAAGACCTGGGCCGCTAGCTCTGGCCCCAGCTTATCAACGGTGGCCTGTCGCTCTCGCTGCACCGCATCCAGCTCTTTGATTTGGGCCTGCCAGGTATCGGTAAAAATGTAGTGGAGGGCGCGATCGAGGGCGAGGGTCTGCAACATTGGCCATTCTCCGCCGTCACACCAGTAGCCTTGGCAGTTGGGGCAGCGCTCTACAAAAAATTCGGCATCCTGGAGGCTGACCCGCCCCCGCACCAGGTAGTGTTTGCATTCAGGACAGAGAGCAGCGCGATTATCCAGGGCTGGGGCGGGTCCCCCTAGGGAGAAGGTGCTGGGTAATACCGTGACTTGGGGCTCCGCCTCGGGGTCTACCCCCTGAGCCCGTTGCCAATTTAGATACCGCTCCGAGGAAATCCAAGCCCCACCACAGTCGGGGCAGCATTGGGCCGGGGGACCCGCTGGCAAATGGCTATCAAACAACGCAACGGGATTCTCTTTGGGACAATGCACAGCGATCGCTCACCCCTTGGGACGAATTACAGACTCAGATTACGGAGGGCGAAACTTATCAGGCCAGTTCCTGAAAGCCCCTCACCCTAGCCCTCTCCCATCAGGAGAGGGAACCAGCGGCAGATTTGTAGACTATTAAATCACGCCCCCTATTCAGAATCTTCTGGTGTCTGCTGTTCCCGGTCTATCTCCTGAGGTGGCCCGTTCAAGACTTGCAGCAAACCCTGGCCTTGGTTGAGCAATTGGGTGAGGCGATCGCCCAGTTGAGCCTGTCGTGCCTGATGCTTCGCAGCCTGCCGGGTCATGGCTAAAAATTGGATGTCGATCGCCACCAGTCGCAGGGTCCGGCTGATTTCCGTTTGAAAGGCGACCGGGCTGAAGCCCCCTCCGGGAGGGGGCACCGCCGCCTGCAACGTCAAAATCTGCTGCTGAGCCAATTGCTGCACCGCCGCCAAGCGTTGTCGTAGCTCAGCGCCCTCAGGGTTGGGGGCCGTAGCGATCGCCTGGAGACGCTGCACTTGGTTGAGCCAATCCCTAACGAGTTCGTTTGGATCAACTGCTTTGGGATCAACATTGTCCTTCGGGGCCAAGACATCTGCCTCTTTTGATCATTAGCAACCCATTATTCTCCCCCTTAAGCGTTGAAGCTCAGCCCTACTTGTTTATAGTTATTAATAAAAGCAGTGGGAATTACCCCCGTTTTCTCAGGCTGCTCCTGGATTCACCGTTCAATTGGGCCAGTTGTGTAGACGGTCTCCGGTGCTTTAGAATACCGACTTCTCTCGGATGGCGTCTTCCAGTTTTCGCCCGCTGCACTGACCGCTTTTTCGCTCTCCGCTTTGATCGCCTCGTGAATCGATATCGCTGTTTAGTCGGGATGCTGATGGCATTGGGCTAGGTCCATTGTCGTACCTGACAATTTTGGAGATCAAGTTCCGCCCAAGTATCCCTCTCATGATCTCCTCCATGGTTGATCTATCCCCATGACCTACTCCCTCCCCAACGATTGTTGTCTCCCGGATTGGCTGGCAACCTGCTTGCACACCCACAGCGCCTCTGATCGCTGCCAGGAGCCCATCGATAAATCCAACAATCAGATGGTGGGTAAGGCGTTTGAATTTGCCTATGCTCTCCATAAAGGGCAACGCCGCGCCTCTGGCGAAGCCTACATTTGTCATCCCGTTGAAGTGGCCAGCCTATTGCGAGATTTGGGGGGCGACAGCGCCATGATTGCGGCGGGGTTCCTGCACGATGTGGTCGAAGACACCGAGGTGACGCCGGAGGAAATTGAGGCCCATTTTGGCGAAGAAGTGCGGCGGCTGGTGGAAGGGGTCACAAAGCTGTCGAAATTCAACTTCAATAGTAAAACCGAACAGCAAGCCGAGAACTTCCGGCGGATGTTTTTGGCCATGGCCCAGGATGTGCGGGTGATTGTGGTGAAGCTGGCCGATCGTCTGCATAATATGCGTACCCTCCAGCACCTCAAGCCCGAGAAACAACGGCGCATCGCACGGGAAACCCTGGATATTTTTGCCCCCCTGGCCAACCGCCTCGGGATTGGCCGCTTTAAGTGGGAACTCGAAGATCTCTGTTTTAAGTATCTGGAACCGATGCCTATCGGGAGGTCCAAGACTGTGTGTCTGAAAAGCGGGCCGACCGGGAAGCGCGGCTACAGCAGGTGGCCACAACCCTCAGGCAGCGGCTAGAAGGGTTGGGCATCGCCGTGAATGAAGTGAGTGGAAGGCCCAAACACCTTTACAGCATTTATCGCAAAATGGAGCGCCAGCAAAAGCGCTTCGATGAAATTTACGACATTGCCGCAGTGCGGGTGATTGTGCCCGCCAAGGATGACTGTTACCGCGCCCTCGCCATTGTCCACGATGCCTTCAAGCCAATTCCAGGTCGCTTCAAAGACTATATTGGCCTGCCTAAGCCCAACCGCTACCAGTCTCTCCATACGGTGGTGCTGGGCAGCCACGGTCGCCCGATTGAGGTGCAAATTCGCACCCTAGAGATGCACCACATTGCCGAGTACGGCATCGCCGCCCATTGGAAATATAAGGAGTCTGGGGGCTCCAACAACACTCAATTGTCGGCCAACGATGAGAAGTTCACCTGGCTACGACAACTGCTGGATTGGCAGAGTGACCTCAATGACGCCCGCGAGTTCATGGAAGATGTCAAAGGCAATCTCTTTGACGAGGCCGTCTATGTGTTCACCCCTGAGGGCGACGTGATTTCCTTGGCGCAGGCCGCCACCCCAGTTGACTTTGCCTATCGCATCCATACAGAAGTGGGTAACCACTGTGCCGGGGCACGGGTGAATGGTCGCATGGTCACCCTCGACACCCCGTTGCAAAATGGGGACATTGTCGAAATCATTACCCAAAAGAACAGCCATCCCAGTTTGGATTGGCTCAATTATGTGGCCACCACCGGGGCTAGAAACCGGATTCGGCAATGGTATAAGCGATCGCACCGGGACGAAAACATTAGCCGGGGGCGGGATCTGCTGGAGAAGGAGCTGGGCAAAAAAGGGTTTGAATCGTTGCTGAAGTCGGACCCCGCTCAAGCGGTGGCTGAACGCTGTAATTACCCGTGTGTGGACGATTTGCTGGCAGGGCTGGGCCATGGTGAGGTCACCCTCAATCTGGTGGTGAACCGGCTGCGGGAGGCGGTCAAGGCCCAGCAACCCTTAGAAACCGCCAATCGTGATGACCTAGACCATGCCGATGCCTTTTTAGCGGAAGTGATTACCACCCCCGCTAAACCCACTGAACACGACTCCAAGTCCCCGATTCTGGGGGTAGAAGGGCTACTGCATCACATTGCCGGGTGCTGCACCCCCTTACCGGGGGAGCCGATTATTGGGGCGGTGTCCTTGGGCAGTCGCGGCATTTCCATCCATCGCCAGGGCTGCCCCAATTTGGTCCCGGTACCGGCGATCGCCTCGTGCCCGTCAACTGGAATTCAGGGGAGGGCCGCAACGGCCATCGTCTGCCCACCTATCCAGTCCAGATCAAAATTGAGGTAATCGATCGGGTGGGGGTGCTGAAAGATATTTTGTCCCACCTGTCCGATTTGCAATCAATGTTCATAAGGCCCAGGTCAAAACCTTTCCGGGGCAAATTGCCGAAATTGATCTGGGCTTAGATGTGCGCGATCACACCCATCTCGATCAAACCTTTAGTCAGCTTCGCAAGATGACGGATATTTTGAAGGTCCGGCGCATGAGCGAGATTGATTAACGTGGGCCGGTGGGCCTGATTCTATCCCGCCTCAATCTTTTGCCTGGGGTGGCAGTAGCCGACTCATATCGGCTGGATCCACGTCATAGGCCGCTCCAAACCCCAACACAAATCGCCCCGACAGCGGGATCAGACGAAAAATCTGAAAATCTGGCATTTGCCGCAGCATCTCAATCAATGCCCCAAACTGCACCTGAAATCGATCCGCTATGGCCGTCCATTGGGGATCCTGGGGGGAAATCTGCTCGACTCGACAGTCATACATCAGCCGCTGGCGGGCAAAAATCTGGGGCGTGTCGGCCTCATCCTGAATCAGTAAAATCCCTGCCTGGGGATTCGCCTTCAAATTGGGAGTGTGGCTAGAGAGCCCACTCACAAAAATGTAAAAAGCTGCGGTCGCCCGTCATCACGAACGGGGTATAGCTGGCCTGGGGCTGTCCCGTCGCAGTTACAGTACTCAGCATCAGGCTTTTGACCGTACTGGGAAAGGTGTTGTAAGCCGCCTGAATATCCTCAAAATTGGGCGTGGGCATAGGTTACAGTAACCATGACGATGACCCTGTAATCCTGCCATGGCGACGGCCTTTTCTCTCGACCAATTCACCCCCGATCTCAACGACAGTCAACAGCGACGACTCGCTCAGGGGGAAGTGGTGCTGAATGGTCAACTGGGTGACTACACCGCTTGGGCGATCGCTCAGGCCTCGCCCCCTACCGTCTGGGACGTGCTCACCGACTACGAAGGCTTTCCCCAGTTTTTGCCTTCGGTCATATCCTCTAAAGTGACGGAGCGGGCGGGCAATCGCACCGTTGTGGCCCGTCGCGATCGCCGCAAAATCGGCTTTATGCCAATCAAGGTGAAGATCGTCACCGAAAATATCGAAGTCAACCAGGAGCGCATTGACTATCGGATGCTCTCTGGCACCCTCGACTCTCTGGAAGGGGTCTGGCGCTTGGCTCCCCTCGATCCAGTGGGTGACGCTCCCAGAACCCTACTGGTGCAGATGATTGAAGCCAAGGCCAGTATGGGACCGTTACAGAAATACTTCTACGAAGTGTTTGAGAAGGGCCTCGTGGATACCCTCGGTAGTTTACGCACTGAGATGGAACGACGGGCGCTTCATTGAGCCGATCGCTGGCGAGTCATATTGGCGATCGCCGTCCCCAATAAAATCAGCCCGCAGCCCAAAATCATGGACCGGGTCAACGGTTCATCTAGCAACATGGTCCCCCAGGCCATGGCAAACAGCGGAATCAAATAGGCCACCGTCAACGCGCGAGACGAACCCACCTGTTCGATCAGGTGGAAGTAGAGCAGATAGGCCACCGCAGTCGAGAACAGCGCTAGGGCAACCACGGATCCGAGCGCCAGTGGGTGCGGCATCTGCTGCGGGCGCGTAAAGGGCAGCAGCGGCACCAAAAAGCTGGCGGCGCTGAGTAGGGTGCCAGTGGCAATCACCAGGGCAGGCACCCCCGGCAACCGCAGTCGCACGTAGGGGGCCGCCACCGCATAGGAAATCGCGGCCATGACCCCCGTCGCCACGGCCAGCAATAGGTCCGGTGTCACCGTCGTGCCCCGCAACCCCACTAAAATCACCACCCCGATAAACCCCAAAACCAATCCGCTAATCCTTGCCCAGGTCAGCGGTTCTTTGAGCCAGAAAAAAGCCACCACCACCCCAAAAAACGGCACTGTACCATTCAAGATCGCGGTCATCCCTGCGGGTAGAGAAAGGCTGCTAAACGCCAGCAAAGAAAAGGGCAGCGCTGAGTTCAAGAACCCCACCACCATCAGCGGTCGGGCATGATGGCGCAGCTCGGGCCATAACCCCCGGCCAATCACGAGGGGCAGCAGCACCAACCCCGCCAACAGCACCCGGCATTCACTCAGCCAAATCGGCCCCAGCTCTGGAGCAGCGATCCGCATGAATAAAAATGAGCCCCCCCAAAGGGCGGCTAGGAGCACAAGTTCAACACCGTGTTGCAGTTTCATCGGCAATGCAGCGACTGGTTTCCCAACCGAGCAGGGTAGATTTACGGGACAGTCCCCAACGGTAACCCCCGAGATGGCCATCGGTGCGAATCACCCGATGACAGGGAATCAAATAGGCGATCGCGTTTTTGCCAATGGCGCTACCGACGGCCCGACTGGCGGTGGGGCGACCGATGTCGTTGGCAATCCCCTGGTAGGTGCTGAGGCCACCGAAAGGCAGCTTCAACAACGCTCGCCACACCTGGATCTGAAAGTTGGTGCCTTTCACCAGCAGAGATAGAGGTTGAGGCGAAGGCGTGTCTAAGGATTGCAGGAGGCGATCGCCCACCGCTTGGGTGGCCTCAGCATCTTGGGTGAGTTGGGCATGGGGCCAGAGCGCCCGCAACCGGGCAGCGGCTGGGGCTGGGTCATCCAGAAATTCCAGATTACAGATGCCTTTGGCCGTGGTCGCAATCAGGGCCAGCCCAAAGGGCGTTGCATGAACGCCGTAGCCAATCGAGAGCCCCCGTCCCCCATCCCGATATTCTGCGGGCGACATCGCCTCTAGGGTAATGAACAGGTCATGGAGACGGGCCGGACTGGAGAGGCCGCTCTCTAGGGAAAGGGTGAGCAAGTTGGGGCTCTGGGCCAGACGGGATTTGGCCGACTCGATGGTCAACGCTTGCAAAAACCGCTTGGGGCTAATCCCCGCCCAGCGGGAAAATAACCGCTGAAAGTGAGACTCGCTCAGGTGGATATGCTGGGCAATGTCGGCCAAGGAGGGCTGGGCCTGCTGCTGTTGCCGCATGTATGCAATGGCGGCGGCAATGCGTTGATAATCCCCATGGTCTAGGGCGGCGGAAGAGGCAGAGGCGGTCACCATCACGATCAGACCCACACAAGACGTTCACCCTTAACCCTAAGGGGCAAACCCGACCCGCGCGATCCGATTCTTGCGGTTTGATGGGATAAGAGGGGCGATCGCCCATTGACAGCCCCTGGGGACCTTACTAAACTGTTTAGTAAATTCAAGTACTGCTCCCAAAGCCGACCCAAGCCCCTTAGTTGAAATCGCGCGATCGCAGTTGCCAGTCCGGCTAGGGTCATCTAGGGTGGCGCAATCGAAACCCACGGTCAGCCCATGGGCTTGTGTAGTATCGTGGGGAAGGAAAATTTGGGCCGCTAACCTCAGATCACCCATGCAGTCCCCAATATCCCCCATACAAGATTGATGAATCGGCGAATAATAGTATGAGAAATACCGACTCTGGCGTCGAGTGGTTGCGGGTTTTGCTGGCTGCGATGGTGCTGTTCCCTGTTCTGGGGCAACCGGGATGGGCTCAGACCGGCCCCACCGATGAGGCCGTAGAGACCAATGGTGTTTCTACCGAATCGCTGGAGGACCCTGACTCACCTTCGGAGCCGCCCGCCTTAGAACCCCTAGAACCCGGCTCAGCACCGACTGATGACGACCCAGAAACGGGAGACGTTTCTGATGGGGCAGCGACCCCCTTGCCGGTAGATCGCGTCGTAGATCCCCTCGAATACCTCGACCCCGATCCCAACCCGCTGCTGCTACAAAACTCAGCCCGAGGAAGTTGAGATTATTGGCACCCAGCCGCTGACCTTGGATGAGGTGATCGAACTGGCCTACCGCAATAATCCCGACCTGAGGGTGGCGCTGCTGGAACTAGAGCAGAGCCAAGCCGTACTCAGGGAAGCCCGAGCTGCCTTACTGCCCACCGTCACCCTGAATGGCAGCGTCCAGGGCCAAAATTCTCAAAGTTCATCGTTTGGGGCCACCGGTCTCACCACCAATGAAGAACTGGCCCTGGCCACCAGTGCCCAAGTCAATGTCACCTACAACGTCTATAGCTCGGGCCAGCGGCAAGCCACGATTCGGACAGCGGAGGAACAGGTCCGCCTCAGCGCCTTAGAAGTCGAGCGTCGCCAAGAAGTGCTGCGCTTGAATGCGATTAACGAGTACTACGATCTGCAACGGTCCACCGAGCAAATTCGCATTAGCCAAGCCTTTGTAGACGAGGCGGAACGCAACCTCAGGGATACCCGACTGCGAGAGCAGGTGGGCATCGGCACAAGGTTTGACGTGCTGCGGGCGGAGGTGCAAACTGCCAATGCTCGGCAGCAGCTCCGGCAGGCCCAGAGCGATCGCCAAACCGCCCAACGCACCTTAGCTCGCCGGTTGAATTTGCCGCCGTCCCTGAATGTCATTCCCGTGGCTGTCGAAATTGCTGGCACCTGGCCCCTCGACCTAGAAGAAAGCATTGTGCTGGCTTATCAAAACCGGGCGGAATTGGAGCAGCAGTTGGTGCAGCGAGAGATTGGCGAGCAGCAGCGTCGCATTGCCCTCTCGGCCCTCGGACCCCAGGTGGATCTGTTTGCCACTTACGGCATTCAGGATGTTTCGACCCAAAATAATCGCTTTACCGATTCCTATAGCCTGGGGGCTCAGGTGTCATGGACCCTGTTTGAAGGGGGCGCGGCGGCGGCCAGGGCGCAGCAACGGGAATTGGATATTGCGATCGCCGATCGCCAATTTGAAGAGACCCGCAACGGCATCCGCTTGGATGTCGAGCAGTCCTACTTTTCTTTGCAGGCCAACTTAGAAAATATCGGCACCGCTGAATTAGCGGTCGAGCAAGCCGAGGAAGCCCTGAGACTGGCGATCTTGCGGTTTGAAGCCGGGGTTGGGACCCAACTGGACGTGATTAGTGCTCAAGCCGATGTGACCGAAGCAGAAGTTAATCTCGTCGATGCTCAGATTGGCTATAACCGTGCCCTAGCCGCCCTAGAGCGAGCCACCAGTAATTTGCCCGAACGCTATTATGAGGCGCTGCCCTACTAGGACTCGTGTCGCTCATAGGCGGCCACAATGCGCTGTACTAAGGGATGTCGGACCACGTCAGCTTGGGTGAGCTGGCAAAAGGCGATGCCTTCCACATGGGCTAATACCTTTTCTGCCACCGCCAACCCAGAGGTTTGATGGTTCCCAAGGTCAGTTTGGGTGATATCCCCCGTTACCACCATTCGGGATTGAAATCCCAGACGCGTCAGCACCATCTTCATCTGGGCTGGGGTGGTATTTTGGGCCTCATCCAGAATGACAAAG
>JAAUQE010000136.1 GCA_012032425.1 Leptolyngbya sp. RL_3_1
TTTCCATACGTTGCGTCGAAGGGCTGGTGATATCCACCTCAATCACCAAGTCTGGGGGTAGGTTAGCCGGAATCTCTGGGTCTAGCCCGTCGAGCTGCGCTGCATTCTGAATGTAGAACCCGGTGTCTGGCTCGGCTCCCTTCTCCAGGTCCTCACGTTCTAAAGTCATCGAACCGACATTTACGACCTCCAGCCCCAACTCCTCCGTCAGCGTAGTGATGATCCGCGCTAACAGGCGGTTGATAATTTCGTGGAGCTTCGATGGCCTTTTCAGGCTCATTACCCCCTGGTTGTAAGCAATGCGGGTGGCCCGATGATCCCCCATCTCCATCAGTAGAGCGCGATAGGTGGGCCAACTTACGTTTGACAAACGAATGGTTTGGGTGAGTTGACCCTCAGAGCTGTCTAAGTCGAGTTCGCTGACCTGAGTCGTAATCATCGCTAGCAAGCCTTGCAAGTCACTTTATTTTACGGGTTAGCTGCTAGCGTTCGAGTTCTGGTAACCGTCATCCATCGGTTACCGGCCATCGAGAACGGTCAGGGATGGAAACTGCCGGGTAGGCGGGGGGCTCCCAGATCGGCAAGGGGGTGCCAATGCCAAGTAGCGGCGCAGGTTAGATGGTCTCCGTCAGGCGATTCGCCAACCTCTGGATCGCCTTCAACCTCCAGGGCAAACCCTGGCAGGATGGGACAAATCCAATGGTGCTCAGCGGGGGCGGTGTTTAAGACTCCCTCCACAACTGCGGCGCTGACATCGAACTCCACCGCGCCGATATCCACCCTGCCGAAAAATCGTGCCCCCCGTTGATCGGTGGCGAGGCTGCTGACCAATCCACCATTGCCCCCGTTAATGGCCGGACTGTTGGGTTGCAGGGCATGGGTTTGGGTGGGGCCGCCGTAATCCCCTAGGGGTAAGAGCAGGGGATCTTGGCCGATAATAGTGCTGCCGCCCCCCAAGCTAGCGCCGCTGGCATCCAGGATCAGGCTGCTGTTGGCGGTAAAGGTGCCGGAGAGATCGGGGCCGGTGCCCGCGCTGTTGTTGGCAACCAGCGTGTTATTGATTGTGCCGGTGCCACTGCGGACGTAAATGCCCCCGCCATCGGTGCCGGCTGTGTTGAAGGCGATCGTGGTGTTGTCCAGGGTGGCGTTGGCATTATCGCGAATGTATATGCCACCCCCTTCAAGGGTTGCAGCATTGCCTGAGATCGTGGAATTATTCACCGTCAGATTGCTGTTGTCATACAAATAAAATCCACCCCCCTCTTCGCCTGCCGAATTGCCGGAAAGGGTCGAATTACTCACCGTGGCCACCCCAGCATTATCAAAATGAATCCCGCCGCCGTCATCGACGGTGGTATTCCCAGAAACAGTGGAGTTAGTTAAGGTGAGGCTGCCATTGTCATCCAAGTAAATACCACCACCGTTATCCCCGGCAGTGTTACCCGAAATCGTGGAATTCACCACCGTCAACCTGCCCCCATCAATCAGGGCGATGCCACCGCCATCGCCACTGACGACATTATTCGTGAGCGTGACGTTCGTTAGGATCGCATTACCATCGTTTTGCAGGTAAATGCCGCCACCGTGATCCCCACCGGTATCTCCTGCAATGTTGCCGGAAATCGTTGAGTCTCGGATGACCAGGGTTGCTCTGTCCTGGAAACTGATGCCGCCGCCATCACCCCCCACCGCAACATTGCCGGAAACCGTTGAATTGCTCAGGATCAGCGTCCCATCATCGCCAAAATAAATCCCACCGCCTTTGTCCCCAGCGGTATTGCTCGAAATGGTGGAATTCAGCACCGTTAAGGCACCATTGTCAGCAACGCTGATGGCACCCCCATCCAGGTTGCCAGTTACCGAACCATTCTGAAGGGTGATGTTTTGGATCGTGGTGTTGCTGGCTGAGATGGTAAAAATGCGATCGCTCCCATTCCCATCCACCGTCGCGCCATTGCCATCAAGGGTGAGGTTATTGGTGGCCCAGGCAATATCCCCGGAGGTAAGGGTAACGGTGCCCGGTGCGGCAAAGATCACCAGATCACCCGCCCCCGCTGCGGCAATTTGATTGCGCAGAGTACCGGCCCCCGCATCGCCAAAATCCGTCACCGTCAGCGTCGCTAGCTTGCCTTCCCAGTTTGCTAGGGTCGCCCCTGTAAAGGGACTCGCCGCCTCAATCGTGCCGGTGCGGTGCTCCAGCTCCCAATCGCCCCCGTAGCTGGCACTGCCCGTAGCATTGGTTGAAGCCGCCACATCTGCCCCCGTTAGCGCCGCCCACTGGGCGACAAACGCTTCCCCCTCGAACCCCAAGGCTGTGAAGCAGCTATAGAGCAACAGATCCGCCCCCGGCCCCAACACCGATCGCCACTGCTGTAGCTGGGCTTGGTAGGTTTCAAGGCTGGCCCCATCCACGAGGGTGTTACCCAGCCAAAAATAGCCGCCATTCCCTTCTACGACAAGGTTGATGGCCTTGACTTGCTGCCCAGTAGCGGCCAAGACATTGAGCGCCTCGGTGACCGCAACAATGCCGTCCTCTTCTCTGAGGATTAGCGTCGCAATGGTGCCCTGACTGCCCCCATAGAGCAGGTCATCAGGGTTATCCGCCCGCTGATCAATAAAGGTAAAAGCCAAGGGGTCGTCGCTATGGGCTGGAAACACCACTACGGTGGGTCGCCCTTCAATCAAGGCGGGGTCAATGGGAATCACCGATTGGCTGGCCAGTAAGGTGACTTCTGCCGCTTGCACCGCACCCACCGCCACGACTCCATCCTGGAAGGTCGCGCCATTGCCCAGCACAATTGCGCCCTCTGCCGAAACGGTCACGGTATCGGCGGAGAGGATGCCGTCTCCCGTCAGGTAAGTCGCCAAATCTGTGGCTTGCAGGCCGACGGCAGACACCGCTTCCCCAGTGATCAGGGGCAGCGCTTCTAATACCAATGAGAGCACCATGCCATCCTGGCTAATGCGGATTTGTTGCGATTCTGGCATCGCCGCAATGGTGACGTTGCCCCCCGGTGCAGTTAAGGTGCCGGTACTCAACACGCTACTGCCCACCAACCAGAGGGATTGCCCCTCGGCCACGGCTAAATCCGCCTGATTGAAAATTAAACCGGTCTCGGTTTGGAAGAGCAGATGGGTGGGATCACCAATCAGTTGGCCATAGTCGTTACTACCCACCGCCCCAAAAACCCCGTCCTCAAAGCCAATGCCGGTGGCGGTGGTGGCGGCAAAGTTGGCCGGGACATAGAGGCTGGCATTGTTGCCAAAAATCCACCCAGAAGGGTTGACCAGGTAGAGGTTGGCGGTGCTACCGGAGAGTTGGATCAAGCCATTGACGATGCTGACATTCCCGCCTGTAACCCGCCCCAGCACGTTTTGAATATGGGGTTGGGTGAGGAAATGGGCCGTTTCCCCCGCATTCAGGCCAAACTGGTCAAAGCTATGGAAGAGGTTATTCCCCGCTGGGGTGCCGCCGTTAATCAAATAGGTCCGGGTATCCAGATTGACCTGGGTATCGGTGCCGTCGGGGGCCGCCGTGATTGACTGCCCCCAGGCCCATGGGGCGATCGCGGACGATAACCATAAACCCAGTGGCAAGGCGCGTATCAGCATCAGCGGATCCCCAGTTCATCGCTAGGGCTTAATGCTACCAGGGCACCAGCGCACCGCTGCAATACCCCTGTCCCCGGTAATGGGGCGATCGCCCCATCACCGGCATGATGTTAGGAAAAGCAAACAGCGTCCCTCAAATAGCGTCCCATCCAGCGGGTTAGGCATGATCGGCAATGCAGTACAAGCGAATTTATTCAGCCATTCATAACTTTGGCGACAGCTTTTGCAGCGGCATGAACTATATCGATGGCGACTACATCATCCATGATTTAGAAAGGATCCATAGTCGAGGCCATGACATTGTCTTGAATTGGCTGACGGGTGAATTCATTCCTGCCAATCAAGCAACACCCCGAATTCTCAAGTCCATTCTCCATCGCAGAGACAGGCTAGAAAAACAGCTTCAGTCTGAAAATGTCGAGCTAGAGAAGCTGAAGGAGTTGAAATTCTGCTGGCCATCACCGGGCCGAAAATTCATGATGGCTTTGGATGACCGTGGCAAAGCGTACAAAATTTACGTTCAAGCAAGCAAGTAAGCCACAGCCAACTTGAAAACTCGGGCCTTTGCCGTAGGGCGAGCTACAGGTTTGGATGTGGCCAGGGTTTAGTTTGCCTGTTCTAAAAACGGCACCTGCTTGAGGATCGAAGCTGATTTCAGGATCATCCGCAGCTTACGAATCACTAACCCCGCATCACCCATAACCCCTCCCTGAGTCCTCCATGGGCGACCGGAAACCCCTCGCCTGAGACTGAAGTTTTCTAGAGTCTGGGGTGAGCGTCACCAAAGAGTACGGTACGCTCTCAGAGCAAGGGATGAGGAATCACCATGACTGTGGGGGGAGCCGGCGGATCATTGGGCTTGTTGGGGGGGCGGTATCGCCTGCTGCGGGAATTGGGCAAAGGGGGCTTTGGCCAAACCTATCTGGCCGAAGACAGCAATCGTTTCCATGAGCTGTGCGTCCTCAAAGAATTTGCCCCCCAGGTCAACGACCCCGCTTCGGTGCAAAAGGCCAAGCAACTGTTTGAGCGCGAGGCGGGGGTGCTCTATCAGCTCCAGCATTCGCAAATTCCCAAATTCCGTGAGCTGCTGCGGGTCTATCTAGATGGGCGCGATCGCCTCTTCTTAGTCCAAGACTATGTGGAAGGCCCCACCTACCATGAACTGCTCGACACCCGACTACGATCCGGGCGCTGCTTTAGCGAAGCCGAAGTTACTCAACTGCTGCTGCAACTGCTGCCGGTACTCGACTATTTGCACAACGTCGGGGTGATTCATCGCGACATTGCCCCCGACAACATGATTTCGCGCAATGCCGATGGGGTGCCGGTGCTGATTGACTTTGGCGGGGTGAAACAGCTTGCGACCCTAGTGGAACAGCGGATCAACCCCGCCCCGAATCCGACGCGCTTGGGCAAAGTCGGCTACGCCCCTGAGGAGCAGCTCGAAACCGGGGCCGTCAGCCCCAGCACCGATCTCTATGCTTTAGCGGCCACGGCCCTGGTGTTACTCACGGGTGATGCCCCCCAAGACCTCTACGATCCCACCACCAAGCAGTGGCAATGGCCTAAAACCTCCACCTCACCCCCGCTTTGCGGAGGTGCTGACCCGGATGCTGGCCCCCAATCCCCGCGATCGCTACAGTTCAGCCGCCGCCGTGATGCAGGCCCTGCACACCCCCCAGTACTTACGCGTTACCCTCCCCCCAATCTACGGTAGCAGTGGCCCCCGGTCGCGGCGCGGTCAATACCCTGCCAGTCTTACCCGCCCCTCGCCCCCGGCGCGCCAACCCTAAACCAACCAGTACTGCTAGCAGCGGCTGTTTCCCGGCGCTGTTGGGCTTGACCCTCGTGGTCGGTACGGTGGGCCTCGTCTGGTGGGTGGCCAATCGCTGGGAACCGGCGGCTACCGTGGGCGCGGATGCCTCGACGCCGGGGCAGGGGCAGGATGCTGACTTTGCGAATCCCAGCTTTTCCAATCAAGAGCAGCAGCGCAAAGCGGCCCTCCGGCAAAAGCGAGAAAATTTAGGGGTGGATGAACGCTTTTTAGTGGCCCTCACCGATCAACTTTTTTATGAGCGCTACCCGCAGCAGCAGGGCCAAGCCCTGACCGATCGCCCTGAAGATGCCGACCTGCGGGCCAACTGGGATGCCATTGCCCTAGAGGGGCTGGAGCTGCTAGAGCGTAATTTGAGCGATCGCGCCCGTCAGGGCCTCGGGGCCTATGGGGCGGGCGATCGCGATCGCTGGCGGCAAGCGGTGAATCAGCACTATGTCAGCAGTCGCGCCCTATATGACCTCACCGAGGCCCAGTTTGCCCAACTGTTTCCTGAACGGGTGAATCAAGACTTTCTCGATCAGCCCATCGGTCAAGTGTGGTACGGCTTAGCCGAACAGATGGTGCAGGGGATCCAATCGGGAGAGCGTCGCCAAGAGATTCAGTTTGACCAGGGCTCCTATGGCCAGTCGGTGCGCGATCGCCTCGAAGCTGGAGCCGGTCGCGTTTACACCCTGAGTCTGGGGGAAGGGCAACTGCTGCGCCTCAATCTCCAAGCGCCCCAAGGCAGCACCCAGCTCTCGCTCTATGTGCCCAGCCCCACCGATGACGTGCCTTACCTCTTGGCCGATTCTTCCGAGCGCACTTGGTCGGGGGACCTGCCCCAGTCGGGCTATTACGAAATTGTGGTGGTCTCGACGGCGATCGCCCCATTGACCTATGCCCTGGATGTCGGCGGTAGACAATGTCACCACGACCCCCGCAGCACCGCCAGAGTCCCCTGAGGCTAAGGATTAGGCGGGGCTGCCCTTAGTCCACGCCCCGTAGTTTGCGGGTGTTGTCGTAGAGGCTTTGGGCGAGACCGTCTAACCGTTGGGAGAGTTTCTCATCCACAATTTTGCCCTGATCGTCAAAGGCTTTCCAGGCTTGGCCGATCGCCACTTGCTCAGGAATCACCCAGGCATGGACCCAGCGCATGATCGTGCGCAGGTTGTTGAGGGCGTTGTTGTTGGATTGGCCACCGAGGATGCTGATCATGGCAGTGACTTTACCGTCGAGCTGGTCGAAGCTCATCAGGTCGAGGGCGTTTTTGAGGACGCCGCTGACGCTGCCGTGGTATTCGGGGGTGACCAGCAAGAAGCCGTCGGCGTCGAGGAAGGCTTGGCGAAGGCGATCGACGTCGGGGTGATTGGGGTAGTCTTGGCCGCCGTGGCAGAGGGGCAGGTCTAGTTCGCGCAGATCGAGCAGGGTGACCTCTGCGCCGAGGGTGGTGAGGCGATCGCCTGCCAGTTTCAAGGCCAGTTGACTATAGGAGTCGGGGCGCAGACTACCGGCGATACCAACAATCTTGACCATGGAAGACCTCGTTGAAATGCGATGCCGTAGACAAACGACAACTGCGTTGAATTTATCTAGGACTAGGTTGAAGTCCTTAAGTCGTAGTCATTATGACTACACTTTAATGGGCGATGATAGGTAATGTCAACCAAGGCGCGATGAAGGTCCTGGGTTAGTACACAAGTTGACTCAGTTCTTGGCGCTCAGTTTACATTGCCTTGAGGGTAGAACCTGGGGGCCGGGAGGCGTGGCAGCAGTGAGTTTTGGTCAGCCTACTGATTCGACTCTCTGCTGCTGTATTGCTGTCGAAATAATGTGGAGTGATTAAGAAAAGCTCTCGGAAAACAAGCGGCTCCTCTTATTTTGGCGCTTTCTCCTCTTGCAGTTCCTTAAGCATCGCTTGTGTGGTGGGGTGGTCAGAGAGAGTGCTTGTTTCGCCTGCCTGAATAGCACTCACCAGGCAAATTTGAAAGTTATTGATTGCAGTTCGGGCATTAGGGTGCTCCATGCCTAGAGTTACATGAGCTATGGCTATGGTTTTCAAGTACAGCGACTCTGCCTCGTTATAGCGGCCCTGAGAGGTGTAGACCCCGG
The DNA here is from genome assembly GCA_012032425.1 of Leptolyngbya sp. RL_3_1. Taxonomy (GTDB): domain Bacteria; phylum Cyanobacteriota; class Cyanobacteriia; order Phormidesmidales; family Phormidesmidaceae; genus PCC-6406. The sequence goes on from JAAUQE010000136.1 coordinate 7,538, forward strand.
CAAGATTATTGAGACTGAGAGCTACATCAGGATGTTCGTACCCAAACAATTTTTGGTGTAATATCAAGGCTTTTTGAAATAAGGGTTCTGCCTCATCAGGGCGGCCTTGAATATGATAAAGCGTCGCAAGATTGTTGAGACTTTTGCCATATCAGGATGACCATCACCCAATATTTTCTGGCGCAAAACCAAGGTTTTCTGATGTAAAACCTCTGCCTCACTGTAGCGATCTTGGGATGAGTATAGGACAGCAAGATTGTTAAGGGTTTGCAATAAATCGGGGTGCTCATCGCCCAGTAATTTTTGCTGTAAAACTAAAGCTTTTTGATATAAAAGCTCTGCTTCACCATAGCGACCCTGGACATAATAGAGGCTGGCGAGATTATTGAAGCCGGTGGCGACGTCAAGATTTTCATCGCCGAGCGCCTTTCGCCGTAAAGCTAGAGCTTTTTGAAACGCAAGCTCTGCTTCACTATAACGACCTTGTGCACGATAGATCGTGGCGAGATTATTGAGGCTATTCGCTACATCAGGGTGTTCGCTACCAAGCAATTTTTCACGGATGGCTAAAGCTTTTTGGTGAGAGAGTTCTGCTTCACTATAACGACCTTGTGCACGATAAATAGTGGCAAGATTATTGAGGCTAGTTGCTACATCAGTATGCTCCTGTTCGAATCGCTTTTTCCGGATAGAAACTACTCGCTTAAATAAAAACTCTGCTTCACTAAAATAGCCTTGGTTAGAATATAGAACTCCGAGCTTATTTAGGGCCTCTAGTAATTCAGGAGAGCTTGATTCTTGAAGTTCATTTAGAAGGCCAGAAAACTGAGATGAAATGTCTTGTAATTCTTTGTGAGCACTGACCGCCGCTAAAGCATCCATAGCTGGCAACAGATATGTTTCTAGCAATTGCTTTGTAGAGGTATTTGCCTTATGAGCTATTTGGAACTGCTCAATGAGTCCATAGGCTCTCTGTCGAGCATCATCAATGTTGCTTGAACCTTTCTCGGAGGAAAAAGCTAGAGTCCCTTCTGGAAGAAGTATTGCAGAGTTGCCAATTACAAGTTGTTTGGATTGCTTTGGGAAATTTACTTCGGTTAATCGCAACCGAGGATTGAACCAACTCGTCAGATCTGGCATCCCTAGCAGACTATTCTGCGAAAAGATTGGCAGCATCCACCAGATTTGTTGTAGTGGTCGATGGGCCAACTGCTCGCGATGCATGTTTAGTTGGCGTAGGGCATCTTCCAAAGGAACTTTTGGGTCAAAGGCGGTGGTGAAGCCAGTAATAGAGATTAGGCCGTTGTTGTATTGATCTAATGTTTGGTTCAAAAAGTCAGTGATGGCTCCCGGTGTCTGGTAAGTGGGGAGTTGGATTTCGTAAAAGGGGATATTCAGTGTTTCCAGTTCTGGCTGTAGCCGGTCTAAAACCGCTTGGCGAGAGAACTCAGAGCTGTATTCCACCTTGGCCAGTCCACTGGCTCGTCGTCGAATCCACAACAACAACCGCTGAGTAACGTCATCAATGGTGCCAGGGGAACTAGGTGCCACCGGGAACGCCTCCAGATGGAGCTGCCTGTAAGCGCCCTTGCTTGGCCAAAATATCTACCACGAGCGGATGAACCCCAAACCAGCGCTGCCCATTAAACTCCTGCACGGCGCGGGCTCTCAACAGGCTGTATAGCGCTGGTTCTGTAATCTGGGCGTCTTGTTCGCCGTTGTAGATTCGAACTAACAGCTCAGCTTTTTCGGAATACGTGATCTCTTCTGGGTCAAACGGACTCATACCCAAACGCCGTTCGTAATCGCTGCGTAAATCTAGAATTGCGGCATTGGCATCCTCGCCATTGATCACCTCAGCTTCCCGCAACAGCGCCGTATCCGCCGCGTAATTCACCAGGCTGAACAAATCTCGGAGGTTACCGCCGGAAGCAATGATTAGACGCTCTAGGGCTTGAGACTCAATTAACGAGAGATCGATTCGTGCTGTCAGCACCGCTTTTACGGCCTCACGTCCAATTGCATTAGGACTATGGTTTTGCTTATAGATAGGCGTGTCAGGCAAAACGAAGCTATTTTCATTGGCAAAGGGCAGTCGCGTTGCGTCCGAGGAGTAAAACAATCCAATCGGCACATTGAAGATCAGACTGGCTCTCAAATCTTGGAATAGATTTCCATAGGTCATGAACAGCTCTTCGATGCGTTCTGCGGCAATCCCCGCTTTGTCAAAGTCCTCACCAATAAATAACCACCGCTGGCCCTTGTAGGCGTAACGTAAAAGTCGGCTGCAGTCGTCCAAGAGTCGATTTGCCACATCGATCAAATCTTTGATGCGACTGAGGCGGTATTCCTCAATTTTTTTGTTGCGGGTCGAAGCGTATTTGACTTCTCCTTGAAGCGTGGCAAATAAACCTAGAACTTGATCCCATAAGGAGCCTCGCTCAGCCCCTACCCCAGCAGTAATGCTGCCTGTAATGCCTATGGTTTCTTGGCGAATGCTTTGCTCAGCTGCGAACCAATCCTTAATCTCTTGCAAGCGGGCCTCTGGAGGAGGTGCAACCAGTCGGGCTGTTTGCGTGGCGACCTCCATCATCATCACCAGTACGACATCTAGTGGTCGAAAGCTGCCAGGGTCCAAGTCATTATTGGCGCTAAAGCGAATCACCCGGAACTGATCTTTGATGGTTTCCTGCAAGCGCGACAGTTCAGTTGATTTGCCTACCCCCGAATGGCCCATGAGGCAGGCTTTGAATGGGAGTCCATCCTCCGCAGCCCGACTCAGGCGCAACCGCAGCCGCTTCATCTTGTCCCCTCCCCGCGTCGCATTGATTTCATCGCGATAAAAGGCCGCGATTTCTTCGGGGGTACTGAGGGGATAGGGGCGCAGCGTCCGGTACACCTCTGCTAAGGAGGTTGCTCGGGTAATTTGCAATTGGCCGCTAGAAGACTGCATGGGATTTGGTGAAAGACCTGATTCAAAGGGTATAGCGCCAGGCCCGTAACACCATAATTACGCAAAAAAAGGGGCCATTGTTGGCCCCTGAGATCCTGTTGTGTTGAAAATTCAAGTGAGATTCGCTGGCCAGTGCCTAAATGACCTAGCTGACCAAAAACGCCACTAGGGTTACGGCAGAAACCAACAGCATGGCAATGCCGCCCTGCTGCCAGTAGCGACGCTGCTGATCGAGAGAAGGGAACGAAGCGAAATACATCTCGGGCTCAACGGCGTAGTTGTTGAGGCGGCCAGTTTCATCAATGGTGGTCAACATGGGGGGGGGTAGCTCCTTAACGAGTTGGTTCTGTGGCTTATGTAAACAAATATAACGCAATATGTTTCAAAATGTAAACATGCTTGACAAAAAGACTTTATGTCTGAAATAAGTCACGATTATTGATGATGGACAGGCCCGTCCCTCACAACGGTTCGATTCATCTCAACTCTCGGGATGCGTAGGTTGAGCGGAGTCGAAACCAGCTTGTCTCGGTATGCCATTTAGGGGCAGCGCCCTAGCTGAAGGTAATCTGGTGATTCTCTGCCTTGAGATTCATGCGGGCGAGGCGTTCGGCCAGGGTTTTCATCACCTCGATCGCAAAGTAAGGGGTCTGCTGCACCAAAAACGTAAACCGCTTTTGGTCAATTTTGACTAGGCGGCAGTCGGTTTTGGCGATCGCCGAGGCGCTGCGGGGACAGCCGGGATTGATCAGGGCCATTTCCCCCA
>JAAUQE010000137.1 GCA_012032425.1 Leptolyngbya sp. RL_3_1
CGCAATACCCAGGGGAGCGGCCCTAGCCAGAGGATGCCGAGGTCCCCGTGGCGAAGCAGAGGGCGGCAACGGCCAACCCAGCGCGATAGGTCACGACCTCGCGGCGATCGACGTCATTGATGGTAAAGGTGCCAAACTGGCCCTGATACACCTCAGGTTCCGTAACGGTACCCGGATTGGTGTCCGAATCGGTGGTCGTGGATGACATGGCTCTTTCTGCTCCTCATGGCAAATGGGTTGGGAATGAGTCGGGGGCGATCGCAGCGCTACTTCTATTGCAGCACATTCCCTCCTGACCCAAGGGTCGCCGCCAGGAAAAATCAATGCGCCTAGCTGCCCTAGCTCCCTAACCCCCTAGCTCCCCACCCCCCTATCCCCTCGGCCCATGATTCATATTCACCGGTAGCATCACCGTAAAACAGGTTTCTTGGGCGGTGCTGGTTACGGCAATCTCTCCCCCCATATGCCACAGCAGCTTTTGGACCAGGGCCAGTCCGAGCCCGGTGCCCCCTTGCTTCCAGGGGTCGGCACTGGGAACGCGGTAAAACTTATCAAAGATGCGGGGCAGCTCATCGGCAGGGATTTCGACCCCGCCATTGGTGACCTGAAAGCACAGTTGCTGAGCGGGGGCCTGACTCACGGCTAAGGTGATTGACTCCCCTGGGGGGGTGTACTTGCAGGCATTGTTCAGGAGTTCTGCAAAGACTCGATCCAGACTGGCGCAATCACTCACCAATTTCGGCAAGGCCGCTTCCACCTGAAACTCCAGGTGTTGTTGGCGACTTTGAGCCCGCTCTTGAAAGCCGTTGATCAATCCCGGCAGCCAGGTGGTGACATCAATGGGTTGGGCATGGATCGGATGATTGCCGCCATCCAGTCGCTGTAGATCCAGCAAATCATTGATCAGGCTAATTTCCCGCTCGCATTCTTCCCGCAGCACCTGGTAGTAGCGGGCAATGCGGCTACGCTCGGCGAGGGGCTTTTGCAGCTCCTCGTTGAGGTTCATCTCTTGGTTGAGGGTGACCCCGAGGAGTTGCAGGGCTACCCGCATACTGGTGACGGGGGTCCGCAGCTCGTGGGATACCGTACTGAGAAAGTCATCCTTGAGCTGGTTCAGCCGCTCCAACTCCTTCACTTGGGATTGGGCGGCCTGGTAGAGACGGGCCTGACGGATGGCGATCGCGCACTGGTTGGCCACCTGCTGGACGAGGCGAATTTCGGGCTCATGGAACCCATAGTCACTGCCGTTAATCAGCCACAGATCCCCTAATACCCCGCGATCATCCAAAATTGGGCAGGCCAACATCGACACATGGCCCCGCACCGGGTTCGGTTCCTTAGAGCAAAACTGGAAATATTGCCCATCCAGGAGCTGATGGTAAACCTCGGGGAACGCCTCCATCTGGGCGACCCGCCCTTGATAGGAGGGCAGGGACTCGTTGTACTCGTAGTAAATTGTCGAAGTACCCTCCTCTAGGTTGTAGAGGGCCGTGTTGGCTCCCTTTGCCCCTAAGGCTTGGCTGACCTCTTGAACTGCCGTTTGCAAAATCTGCGTTTCGTCTAGGCTGTCACGGACGCGATCGGTAATCCGCTTGAGGGTGGCCTCAAATTCCAGCGCCTGTTTGAGCTGCTGGGTGCGCTGCTCGACTTGGCGCTCTAGCTCCGCATTGAGTTGGCGCAGTCGGGCCTGCTGCTGTTGCTGATCCGCAGCGGTGCTCTGGGAAATGGGCTTTAAGGTCGTTACCAAAAACGGCGCTGTATTGGCCTGATGCAATGGCGTGATGTGGGCGATGACGGTCTGGCAATACCCCTGGGGATCGATTAAGGTCACTTCCTGTTCGACCGGGAGCCGAGTCCGTAGGACCTGCTCTCCCGCTGGCGCTAACTCAGCCCAGGCGACGGAACTTAACCGGCCCTCATTGACTTGCGCCATCAGGGCGGCAGCGGGTTGCCGAAAGAACGTACAACAGGCCGCATTTACGTGGACCCAGCGCAGACTGGCATCCTGCACAAAGACCGGGGCGGCGATCGCATCGAACATGGCCAGAGACGAAGGCAGCATCTCCGCGAGTTCCTGAGACAAAGGCTGGGACGAGGGCATAAAACGTTGAGACATACCCAAGGTGTAGGCTCAATGGCTAAATCGAGGCGATACCGTGCAAGGACTCTAAAAAATTAGATGCGGTATGGATAAAGATCTAACTGTTCTCAAATCCCGTGGGTAAAGGGGAACGTTTAAACAGCGATCGCGGGCCAAAACCAATCGATTTCGGCCCTCACAGCCGACGCGAAAACGCTAGCCATGATGACCTACTCACTATGCCCGCCTGCTCGGAAAAACGCGCAGCTTTGGGGGGTGTCTTTTTTTGTCAGTCAACCAGCATCCACCCAAGCCCTACGGGCAGGCTTCGCCTTTCTTGAATGCCCTTAGGCTATACACACCCATCCACCCTCACTCACTCACTCGCTCACCAACAGGCTCAGCCAGATAGCCTCGACTCGCAAAGGGAATCTCAACCACTGTTGCCGTTGTCTCCGCGACATCAACGACTAATCCTGCCCCCCCGGCTTTTGTCCGCAGATAGCCGAGCCCCTTCATGCCCGCAGCGGTTTTGACCACACTGGTCAAGCGGCCCACTTTGTCCCCATTCAGGGTGATGGCGGTGCCAGGGTCAGCCCCATCCGCTAGGGCAAAGCCCCACAATTGCTGCTTCACCCCTTGATAGGTGTTAAGGCGAGCAATGGTTTCCTGGCCGATATAGCAGCCTTTTTCAAAGGACACCGCTTGCCAGAGGGCGGCTTCTAAGGGATTGATCTCATCGGTGAGTTCGCGGTTGGGCATGGGTCGTCCTTGGCTGATCCGCAGTTGCTCCCACGCCTGCTCACCCAGGGGGGTGACCCCAGTCTCCATCAGGTTTTGCCAGAGGTCTGCGGCTGAGTCTGCGGCCCCAATCAGGGTGTATCCCGGCGTGGCTAAACCGCTGCCCACCGCGAGTTTCACCGCGATCTCGCCTCTAGTGCCGCTTTTGATCGTGATCGTCTCGTGGTGATCGGCGGGTGCATTCACTAGGGATGGGAGGCCCAATTGCGTCAGGATGCGATCGCGCTCCGGACCCATCAGGGTAAAGGCGGCGGTGGTCTCGGTTTCATCCACCAAGGTGACCTGATCGGCAAAGAAAATATAGCGATCCATCCAGTCGATTAAGGGCTGGGCTTGCCCTGGAGACACCAGCAGCAGCACCGACTCCGGCTCGATATAGGCGGTGACCAAATCGAGGGTGCGGGCGGTAGAGTTCACAAACACGGTGTCGCAGCCCTCACCGGGAGCGCACTGCTCCAGTTGGTTGGTGGTTTGGTTGTGTAAAAAGCGCAGGCGGTCGGCTCCGGTCACCCGAATCCGGCCCCAGTGGGAGCGATCGCTCAGGGTGACCCCCGTTGCCACTGCGGCTAGGGCGGCGTCATCATTGCCAAAACTCAGGGGCACAGTGCTCTGGCTAAAGAGACTCTGGCCAAAGGTGGCTCCGGCGATCGCTTGCTGTTGTTGCAGGGGGCTAGGCATGGCGGCTCTTGATCCGAAAGGGTTTCTGAAAGGGTTACAAACGTCATTAAAACAGAGCCTCGTTGGCTGCCGGTTCCGCCAAGTCCAGCGCCACCGACGCGGCTAGGCGCTGGGCCTCAAGCCGACCAAAATCTTGCAGATTGAAGTCTGCCAAGTGAGAGGGCACCACATGCTGGAGGCTGCGAAACAAGGTCTCAGTGCGGCCAGGGGCCTCGCGCTCCCAACTGGCCAGCATCGCCTTGATGCGCACCCGCTCTAAATTGGCTTGGGAGCCGCAGAGATTGCAGGGAATAATCGGAAAGTCTCGCTGGCGGGCGTAGCGGGCAATTTCTTGCTCTGCACAGTAGGCCAAGGGCGAATCACAATATGCCGCTGGTCATTGGTCAAGTATTTCGGGGGCATGGCCTTAAGGGTGCCGCCATGAAACAAATTCAAAAACAGGGTTTCGACAATGTCATCCCGGTGGTGACCCAGGGCAATTTTGGTCGCCCCTTCTTCGGCAGCCACCCGGTAGAGGACCCCCCGCCGCAGTCGAGAACAGAGACTACAGAAGGTTTTGCCCTCAGGAATCACCCGCTTGACGGTACTGTAGGTGTCTTGCTCCACAATCCGGTAGGGCACCCCCACGGCCTCTAGATAATCGGGCAGGACTTGGGTGGGAAATCCGGGCTGCTTTTGATCCAGATTAACTGCGAGCAGCTCAAACTCGACCGGAGCGCTGCGTTGGAGGCTGAGCAGCAGATCTAACAGGGTGTAAGAGTCTTTGCCCCCCGATAAACACACCATCACCCGATCGCCCGCCTGAATCATGGCGTAGTCATGGATGGCTTTGCCTACCCGCGATCGCAGCTGCGCTTGACATTTTTTGAACGTCTTAGAAGCAGGCCGGGTAATCACCATGGCAACAGTAAACGCCGGATAGGCCGGATCAAAAGGACCCACTTATTTTATCGGGGAAGCCCTGGAGATTCTTCTCCTTCGCATAGCAGTCGCCAGTCTGATGAAGACAAGCCTACGAGCCGACTGCTGTGCTAAGGAGTAGAGCCGTTCCAATTGTCCTCAGTAACGTGGCCAGCGCCATAGCGTAAAGTGACACAGCGCAAAGTGATAGGGTGATAACGTTCATTTTTCCGCAGAGCCCCCTGTGAACTCCCTCGATCCTGGTCTGTTGCAATCTTTAGTGTGGATGGATTACCGCCTCGCGGTGTTACTTACCGTGTTCTTGCCGCTCATCCTGCTGATTTGGGCGTTTGTGCGGCAGTCCAGTGCGATTCAGTTGCTGCTCACCATTTACTGGAAAGTGGCCAGCTTGCTGATGATCACGGTCTACTTGATGATTGGCGGCTTTAGCTTCGCCTTTGTCACCGGGTTGATGGCCCGGATTCTGATTCCCGTCGGCCTCTGGTTTTGGGATGATCTCAACGAAGAAATCCGTGAACAGCCCAACAGTCTGCTGCGGTTTCTGCTGGTGTCTTGGCGATGGGCCGTGACGATCTATAGCGGTATCGGGGCGGTGGCAGTGGCCCTCTTCTTGCCCTGCGCCTTTTCCAACCTACAATTTGCGGGCCGCGCCTGCCAAACCTGGCTAGAGCCGCCTTTGCTCTACAAGCATTACTTCCATTTCTCCTATACCAATGGCTTCTTGGGCTTTTTTGGTCTCGTGGGTTTGGTGATTTACCTACTGGTGTTGGGCTATTTTTTGCTCGTGAAACTGGGTCGCCAAGGGCGATCGGCAATGAACTAGGGCAGCGTCAAACTGCAATTTGTAGGCTGGGTCAGCGCTAGCGTGACCCAGCACAGGCAACGGTTTTGCTGGGCCTCACTTCGTTTGACCCAGCCTACATCAGTTGCAAATTAAGCGCTGACCGACCACTAGGGGCGATCGCAGGGTGATAACGTGGCGATTTCTAGCATCACTTGATCAATCAGTTGTCGCGCCACCCCGCCCCGCTGATCAATGTTGTTAATCAGCACCGAGACCACCAGCGGCTCATAGTTGAGCGGCGCTAAATAGCCCGACAGGGCAAAGTTGCGGCTCACCGCCCCCGACTTACCCCAAAACTGCCCTGCGATCGGGGTCTCTCGAAAGCGATTGCGTAGGGTGCCATTCACCCCCGCCACCGCCAAACTGTCGCGGTAAATCTCGCCATAGGGTGAAGCCGCCATACCTCGCAACACAGCCACCAAAGCTCTCGGAGTGGCCAGGTTATGGCGAGAGAGGCCGGAGCCATCCACGATCACCACTTCATCCAAATTCACACCCAAGTCGGTCAGGATGGGTCGAGTATGGGCCAGGGCAGCGGCGGTGGTATCTTGTTCGGCAAACAGACCCAGTTGTTTGAGTAGGGCTTCAGCGTAGAGGTTATTGCTGTCGCGATTGGCAGGAACCAGAAGCGCCTGCAACGGGGGAGACATCACATGCGCCCAGGGGGCTTCTGAGTCATGGCGGGGTGTAGATGTTAAGGCCACGTTATCTACGGCAATGCCCTGCTCTGTCAGCGCAGTGCGAAAGGCAGCGAGGAACGATTCCCCTGGATTGGGGACGGCGATCGCGGCGGTCTCGGGTTCAGAGCCCGCGATCAATTGCCCAGACACGCGCAAAATCGGGCCGCTTAAATGGCGACCGACGGTGACAGACTCGGTTTCCCCTGGAGCCACCGTGATCGACTGATTGTTGACCTGCCACATGGCTCCTAGGTTCGGATCATCCCATTGCACCTGTAGCGGTTGGTCGATGGCTTGGGGCAACAGGGTCAACCCCAAAGCGTTGCCATTCAAAATCAGGCTGTTGACCGGTGCGCCGTAGCCCGCCTGCACATCCTCCCATTCCCAATTGGGGTGAGTCGGGTCACCGCCAAAGGCGGATTCGTCTCCCAGCAACTGGCTGATGTGTCGAATCCCCTGTCCGTGGAGTTGTTGGGCCAGAGCGGTGAGATCATCGCTGTCAAAACTGGGATCCCCCTGCCCCACCACCCGGACAATGGGCAAGCCAGTGTTGGGATCAGCATGGCCATAAATCTGGGTGGGAATGCGATAGTCCGGCCCCAGCGCTGTCAACACGGCGGCGGTGCTAAACAGCTTGATGTTGGAAGCGGGCAAAAAGAAGCGATCGCCCTGACGGCTATACACCACCTCACCGGTCAAGGTTTCCACCTGGACCCCGAGGCGGGCATGGTCGAGTTCGGGCTGGGCCGAGATCGCCGCCACCCTGGCCGGAAGGTCCGCCGGACAAAGGGCCAACGCTGGCCCAGTCAACAGCATGAGGGGCGTCACCGCCATGGTCCGTAGCCAAGACCATCCACACAGATTAAATCCACAATTAGCCATGACTCACATTTTGTAACCGTTGAGCGATCGCCACCGACAAAACTGTTTCCACTGCAAAGTTTGGCGGTATCCTTGCGGAGAATTCCAACGGACAGCAACTGCATCCAGGGTATGGCACAGATTTTTATTTCAGCAGGTCATGGCGGTACTGAGAATGGGGTGCTGGATCCCGGCTTTAGCACCGGCAACACCACAGAAGCGGCTGAAATGATCCGGATTCGCGATCTAGTGGTGCCGGAGCTGCGATCGCGGGGCCTGAACGTCCTATCCGTCCCGGATGACCTCAGTGCCGCCCAATCCATCGACTGGATTAACGCCCGCTGCCGCATTGAAGATGTGGCCCTAGAAATCCATGGCGGGGCCAGCAATACCCCTGCCGCCCGAGGGGCGAGCGTGTTTTATATCGCCAACAATGAAACCCGCAAAACCCATGGTGAAGTGCTGCTGCTGGCCGTACTGCGGCGCGTCCCCCAACTGCCCAGCCGGGCGCGCGCCCCGACACCACCACTGGCGTCGGTAGCCTCAGCTTTATCCGCCGCATTAACTGCCCATCGCTGCTGATGGAAGTGGCTATCTTACCAACCCCGACGACCTGGGGCTGATCCAAAACCGCCGCCGCGACCTCGCCCTCGGCATCGCCGACGGCACCGCCTCCTGGAGTCGCGCCGTCTCGGGTGATGACAGCGCCAATCAACGCTTTCCCGAAATCAATATCAGCGTTAACGGCGGCCTCTACGCCGAAAAAGGGGTGATTATTAGTGGCAATTCCTACATCCCGATTGATCTCGCCGATCGATTGGATGTCGATCTCTCCGCTGCCCCTGACGTGCGCCGGGTGCGGTATCGCAATGTGGTCTACATCAAAGCAGTAGACCTCAGGGACTACAACATTTCGGTCGGTTGGGATGCCACCACCCGCACCGTGACCCTCAGGTCCCAAAACTCGCTGCTGATCTGTTCCGGCCACCTCGATCGCATTATGGGTAAGGGCAACACCTCCGATGTGCAAATGCTGATGTTCTTAAAAGCCAATAATGATCTGGCCCCAGAGCGCTACAAAGACCTGCCCCGGTTTTATCGCGAAGAGGGGGCGATCGAAGGGGTCAATCACGACATTGCCTTCTGCCAAATGGCCCTAGAGACCAGCTTCCTGCGGTTTGGCGGCAATCTCCAGGCCGAAGACAATAACTTTGGCGGCATCGGAGCCATCGACGGCGGTGATGGCGGGGCCAGCTTCCGGGATCCGCGCATTGGAGTGCGGGCTCAGATTCAACACCTCAAGGCCTATGCCAGTACCGAACCTATTGTCCAGGAGCTGGTCGATCCCCGATTTCGCTTTGTCCGCCGAGGCATCGCCCCGCTCCTGGGTCAACTCAGCGGTCGCTGGGATGCCGATCCTTTGTATGGCGATCGGGTCATGGCCATCCTGCGACGGCTTTACGAATCGGCGGGCATCCTTTAGGGCAGTTCATATCGCCAAAAAGCCATGGATAAAGACCTAGACCCTTGAAGCGTGCCGAAGGCTTGCTGACCCCAGCTATAATTTCAAGATTGTCTTAGGAATGAAGACTAAATAAAGTGACCAAGTTGTTAATCGCCGAGGCCCTCATCCCCTTTTCTTGAATGCCGAAGACTGTACCCCTTCTCCCAGCATTGGGAGAAGGGAGACATGAGTCCGGACTCCCCTCTCCCAAACTTGGGAGAGGGGCTGGGGGTGAGGGCGTCAGGAAGTTGTCGGTCTTATTAAATTCTCGTTCCTTAGCAACTGCTATAGCGCTGGCCACTTTGCTTAAGACACCTCGGATCACCCTGTTCTATGGCGCACAAGCAAAGTGGCTTGCAGTCTTGTCCTAACCGGACTGGCGACTGCTATATTTTCGGAAAAGCCTCAAATCTGATGAACAACGAGAAGGGGAAGGCCGTCTCTAGGGATGTTTGGCTTAGCCCCTTGGATGAACGGAACGCGATTCAACGATTCAACACAAGCGCCTGATCCCGCCATTGACTCCAGCACACCCGTCCAGCACATACAGATCATCCTTTTTCTTATGACAACCACAACGCTCTCGCCTTGGTTTAGTGGGCTACTCCAATTTCAGAACGCCTTTCAGCGGCATCGGTTTCGCTGGCCAGGGTTGGGGTTGCTGGTGTGGGTGTTGATGTGTTTGCCCGCCACGGCCCTAGAGCTACGGGTTGCCATCCAAGATGGGGTAGATCAGATCACCGTGGGCACCTCGACCAATGGGGTGGTCAAAAATGCGGCAGGGCAGCCGGTACAGCAGACCCCCGCTGGGCAATCTCTGCGCCTGACTGCGCAAGGGTCCCAGGTACAGGTGGGAGATTGGCGGGGCGGGGGCTTTTGGGTCGAGCCCAGTGGGGATGGCCATGTGTTTGTGGGCAATCGCTGGTATCGCGGTCGGGTGTTTGTGCTCCCCACCAACGGCAGCGTGCTCGCCGTCAACTACGTGGATTTTAGAAGAATATCTCTACAGCGTTGTCGGCAGTGAGATGCCCAGCAGTTGGCCGATTGAGGCGCTGAAAGCCCAAGCCGTCGCGGCTCGCACCTTCGTACTCTATCGACGGACTGGCAATCGCAACCCCCACTTTGATGTGGGCAGCACCACCGCCGCCCAGGTTTATCGGGGTCTGGAAGCCGAAGCCAATAGCACCCGCACCGCTGTGGACAGTACCCGAGGCCAAGTCTTGACCTACAACGGCCAATTTATTTTGGCGGCCTTCCATTCCGCCTCAGGGGGCTACACCGAAAATGTCGAGGATATTTGGAGTGAGCCGCGCCCCTATCTCCGAGCCGTACAAGATTACGATGTCGGTAGTCCCGTCTTTCAATGGGTGGAAACCGTTTCTCAACAGACCTTTCAATCCCAAGTGCCCGGTATTGGCACCCTAGTGCAAGCTACGCCTGTGCGGCGCACCGCGCGAGGGCGGGTGGTCGAAATGCAGCTCCAAGGGACCCAAGGGACGGCCACCCTCAGCGGCAATGACCTGCGGCGGCTGTTTCGGCTACGCAGCACCCTATTTGCGGTGACGGTGGCGAATAATCAAATCCAGTTTACGGGTCGAGGGTTTGGCCACGGCGTCGGCTTAAGCCAGTGGGGGGCTCACAACCTAGCCCAACAGGGCAATAACTACTTGCAAATTCTGGGCCACTACTATCAAGGAGCTCAGCTCTCACAGTTGCCGTAATCCCGGCATCAGCCGACTTCTGATTCAAACAGGTCTGGGGACTACAAGGCCCGTAGCCCAATCGCGATATGGGTCAGGGTCAGCAAAGCGGTGGCTAGTGCATTTTAAAGGTGTGTGGTTTACAAGCAGAGCAGCCGAGACTGCGATGAACCTGATTGGCTGACAAACCCTATCCCCAGAGCCTCGGAAAGCCTACCCTGCGGGAAGAGCACAGTTCTATACTTTAGCCCTCTCCCACCGGGCTATCCGTTATGCAGAACTCCTTCAAAGGCTTGTGCAGCAATGTTTCTGGCCTTGAATTGCAGGGGGTAAAACCTCACCGCCTGCGGCACCTCTCCTTACTAAGGAGAGGTTTATCAAGGCTTCCGGTCCCTCTCCCTAGTAAGGAGAAGCTAGGTGAGGTTCTTCGGCCCTTCAATGCTGCTGATTCAGCCTTCAGATTGCCTCTTGTTTAGGCGCAACCTGATTCTGAATCCCTTTACTGGAAAGCGATAGAGCGACTTTTGCGTAAAGGACAGCCCATCGGGAGAGGGGACAAGAAGGGAAGATCTGCTCCCCTCTCCCACCGGGCTACTGCTTATGCATAAGTCTCTGGTTGTTCATTCTCAGGGCTTCAGCCCCCTACATTCCCCTTTCTGGAATGCCCTTGGGCTATACCTGGGGGACTGTGAACTCCGGTCTCCCCCCAGAATTGGGGGGACAAAGGGGGCCCAGTGCAGCATTTCGAGCGAGTTCACGAGATGTGTATAAGCGGCAGCTCCCACCGGGAGAGGCGATGTCCTGAGCTTATCGAAGGAGGCTGGGGGATGCAGAGCTGTGCTCTTCCCGCAGGGTGGGGGAACAACTTTAGGAAGTGAGCTTTTTTGAGATGGCAGGGTGTATGTTTCGGGGCAGAAGCCACTTACCCTATTTCTCTACCTTGGGAACGATGTCGGGCCGTTCCTTCCTTTCCCAGCCGGCAGGGCGCTTAGAGTTGTACCAGGCAATCGAGCCAATCACAATAGCGGCGACAAAGCCCACACCAATTACAGCGGTCAAACTTGAGAAGTAAGAAACAGCGTCAGTCACTTGCATTAATAAAGCCATGCTTAAACTCCATATCTATACGAATTTCACATATTGCGCCAATTCAAATTTGAAGTG
>JAAUQE010000138.1 GCA_012032425.1 Leptolyngbya sp. RL_3_1
GAGCGGCCGCATCTGAAGAGGCGGTAGAGTCGCGGCGGCGATCGCGATCGCGTGATTCCTGCCCCGCCGCCGGACGCCGCAGTGGCAGCGCCCCTAGCCACCCCCAGCGCTGCCCCTCGGGGACCGATTTCCAGCAATATTTTGATTGTGCCGGGACAAAATATCCCAATTGGGAATGGCGGTTCGGCCACCGTCGGCTTGACGACGGGTACCGCGACCCAAGCGGGTCCGCCGCCCCCCCCCTCTCGGGCGACGACCCTCGGTCTCTACTACCGCGTGTTTGTCGATGCCAATGACGCCCCCAGCCGTGGCCAGCTCGAAGGCTTGGTTCCCGATGCTTTCCAGGTGCGCGTTAATGGGCAGCCAGTGATGCAAGCCGGAGCCTTTAGCAGCCTGAATGAGGCCCAAGCGACGGCTGATCGCCTCATTCAAGCGGGGCTGCGGGCGCGGGTGGAATACATTCCTTAGGGGGGTAACTGGTCCCAGAGTTCAGCGGCACTAAGGGTTTCCCAATCATCCTGAAACCATTGGTTGACCCCAAATCCCAACGCCTGCTGGTGGTTGGGATCTAAGCGGGTGGCCATAGCCAGCGCCGCCTGACGGCCAATCATGGTGCAGAGGGCTGAGGAAAAGACCGCTGGAAAAGCATATTGCCGACACAGGGCCTGAAGCCGTTGGGGGTGACCCGCGATCGCGGGCTTGATCACCACCGTTCCGGGCCAGCCTGCAGCCCAGGTCTGGGCCAATTGCGTCACCGTTGCCACCGACTCATCCAGCGCCACTAAGGGGCCGTAGCGATCGCCCAACCGTTGCAGTTCGGGCCATTGCGCGGGCGACAAGGGCTGCTCTAAAAAGGCAATCTTGCGGCCCAGGGCTGCACAGTGCTGTAGCCATGCATCGGCCTCAGCCACCGTTAGCCCACCATTGGCATCCAGCCTGAGTTTGGCGCTCTGAGGGAGGGCGGCCACGAGTTTGGCTAAGTCGGCCTGTTCCTGCGCAGGAGAAGCAAGGCCAATTTTCCATTTAAAGGTGCGGTGCCCTGCGGCCCAGAGCGGCTGCCAGACGTTGAGTGCGGCGGCACCGGTGGGGAGGAGGGCACAAATGTGCTCCGGTTGGAGGGGGAAAGGCTCGACTCGACGGGGCGGGTGCTGGAGTTGTGCCAAGGCGCTATGCAGGCCAAATTGGCAGGCGGGCAAGGTATCGGGCGTGTTTTGCAGCGCCGTGTAGGTCGGATGGACATCCAGATGTTGGCAATAGGCCAGGGCTGCCTCTAACGTTTCTGTCCCAAACCAAGGGATCGGAGCCACTTCCCCAAAGCCTACGCCTCCCTCTGTAGACACTACACGCAGAATCAGGCCAGTCCGCTCCGCCCAGGGACCGTGGTGGGTAAGGAGCGGCTGGCGAAAGGGGCGACGGTAGCGCCGGACCGATAGGTGTAAGGATGGCATGTATTCATGAACAAGGGGCTTAAGCCCCTTGCCTTAGATTTGCAAGGGTTGGGTTATTTAAGCCCTTGAGTAGCTCCCTAGCCCCTTCATCCTTCTGCCCTTCCTCACCCTCCCGTGGGCAGGATCAACCCTAGACCCAGCAGCATCCCGCTCCAAAAGTGGAAGCCGATCGCAAAAAATTTGGCGTTACTGACCTGCGTGGGCTGATCGTGGTAGCGCCACACATGTTGGCTGAGGCGCACGGCGGCGGGCAGGCTGACCAGGGTGAGTAGGGTCCAAGTGGGGAAATAGTCGAGGCCGACCCCCAGCACCACTAGCGCCAATACCAGCAAGCAGAGCAAGGGCAGGAGCAGCGCCCCCTGACGGGTGCCGAGACGGACGATGGGCGATCGCTTCCCAGCAATCATGTCATCTTCGATCTGATGAAAGTGGGAGCAAAACAGCACTAGGGAGGTGGTGATGCCAATGATCGCGCCCGCCATCTGACTGCCCAGAGACCAGGTTTGGCCTTGACTATAGTAGGCGGCCCCCACTGCCAGGGGGCCAAAGCTGATGAAGCAAAGAATTTCCCCCAACCCCTGATACCCCCAGCGAAAGGGGGGGCCTTGGTAGGTGTACCCCAAGCCACAGCAGAGCAGAATCAGCATGAGTACGGTGGGGTCTTGTTGCCGGAGAGCGATGGCGCAGATGCCAGCGATGCCGAGGCCAAGACAGCCATTGCCAATGGCAAAAATCAGCGATTTTTTACGGGTCAAATTGACTAAGGAATGGGCCTTATTGATGTCGATGCCGGTTTCCGAATCAAAAACATCGTTGCTGAGGTTTTCCCAAACCAAAATCAACACCGCCGACAGCAAAAAAATAGCAAAGTTTATGGGATCAAACACCCCCAGTTCACCATAGGCGGCGGCACTGCCCACCAGGATCGGCATGATCGCCACGCTATACATGGGGGGTTTCAGCGCCGCCAACCAAAGTTTTTGACGGGGCAGGGGGGAGGAATCAGTCATCGGCCAAGCTAGACCAGCGGGTATTTCGGCTCAATCAGCATAGATCGCGGCTCCCCCGATTGAACACGCGTCGTGAGGTTGCGCTCTGTGACAGTTGAACATAGCAGTCACCAGTCTGATTAAGACAAGACTGCAAGCCACTTTGCTTGTGGGCTACAGAACAGGACGATCCGAGGTGTCTTAAGCAAAGTGGCCAGCGCCATAGACGCAGGTCTGCCGATCGCAGATGCATTTTGCTAAATTGGCAAGGCTCAATCATCACTTGGGACTCCCCATTCATGGCTCTGCCCAAAAAACCACCGCTGCTCTTTACCCTCGGGACCGCTGGGTTCCTGATTGGGGGCGGGGCGATCGCCTATTGGGGGCTGAGCTGGCAACGGTTTTTTGCCGAGAGTTTACCGGTCGGGGTCAAAGCCATCCCGGAAACGGCGACGGTGACCCTGAGCTTGTCTACCGACCCAGAACAGTGGCGGCAACTGCGGCAATTTGGCACCCCCCAGACCCAGGCTGATTTTGACCAAAGGTTGGCCCAATGGCGCGATCGCTGGTTTACCCAATATGGCCTGTCGTTTCAAGACCATTTAGAGCCCTGGGTGGGAGACGAGGTGACGATTGCCCTCTTGCCCACGCCCCTAGCGGAGGGTGAAGCTGACGATGTGCTGATTCCCAGGGAAAACCATCAAATTGTGCTGTTACCGATTGCCGATCGGGAAGCGGCTCAAGCGGTGCTGGCTGACTTTGCCGGTTCAGACCTAGAGCCGACTGACAGTACGGCAGCGGATACCGCTACTGATGCGGCGGGCGACGGCACCGAGGCCCCGTCCACAGACACGGCAGACACGGCGGAGTACCGGGGGGTCACCCTGACGCGATACGACCCCAGTGGTGGGGGTGATGGGGGTGATGCGGGTGATGCTGAGGTTGACCCTGCGGCTGAAGCGGTTTGGATGGGGGTGTTAGGGACTGAACTTGTGCTGGTGGCGGATGATATCGGCGCAGCCGAGCAGGCGATCGATGCCTATAAAGGGGGCCGCACCCTCGCCGACTTGCCGGGATATGGTCGGGCCTTTGACCAAACCGAGGGGGGCAATCCCTTTGGCAAGCTCTATGTGAGCGTGCCCGCCGCCACCCAGTTCCTGGCCCAAGCCTCCCAGCCCGCCATTCCACCCGCCGTATTATCGGGGTTTCAGGCCAGTCGGGGCCTGGTGGCAACGGTCGATTTAGCCTCCCAGGGCATCCAGATCCAAAGTGTGAGCTGGTTGCTACCGGACAGCGATCGCACCTATGCCGTCAGCGCCCCCCTGCCCGAAACCCTGCCGGACTACCTCCCTCAAGAGACGGTGATGATGGCCTCGGGCAGCAGCTTTGAGCAGTTCTGGACCGATTTAAAGGAGCGCCGCACCTGGAGTGCCCTGACCGCTCTAGATCCCGACGCCCTGGCCCTCACCCTACAGTCGGGCACTGGTCTGGTGATGGAAAATGACCTGATTCCTTGGCTCGGGGGAGAATTTGCCCTGGCCTTAGTGTCGCCCCCGCCCCCAGAGGAGGCCCAGCCCGGTGACCCAGCGGTGACGTTACCGAACCCAGGGTTGATTTTGATGGCCCAGACCAGCGATCGCCCCAAGGCCGATCAAACCTTTGCCCAACTGGATGAGGTGGTTGCCAGTCGCTACCGCTTCACCATTAACACCGCTCAGGTCGAGGACAGTACCCTGACCGAATGGGCCTCTCCCTTTGGGTCCCTGACCTTGAGTCGGGGCTGGCTGACGGACTCCGTCACCTTTTTGACCGTCGGTAACGGGGTCGTCAATATGATCGCGCCGGTTCCCAACCGCCCGCTGGCCACCGATCCCCTCTTTCAGTTGGTGATGGCCGGAGCCCCAGAGGCCAACAATGGCCATTTTTATTTGAACCTCGGTGAGCTGGATGACAGCAACCGTAATCTGTTTTTGCCTAATTTGCCTGCCGATATCCAGGGGGTCTTGCAGGCGATTCAGGCGATCGGCGTCACGGCCACTATCTTGGATGAGCGCCAGCTCCGCTACGACCTGTTTCTAGCCCTGCGCCGGGGCGATCGTCCGGGGGCACTGCCCACCGGGGACAGTGCAGCGCCACCGGAAGCGGCTCCCGAATCCACCCCGACGGATAGTCTTGAGGATGAATAGCCCGACCCGTTCGTCCACCTTTCACCCATCCACCCTTTCTCGTCCCGAGACGCTCCGCGAACGACTCCGCTCAGGGCAGGCCCATCCATAACCCTGCATAGTTACGCCATTGGTCAACAGCGCCCAAAGCTCCAGCCCCAAAGCTCCAGCCAGGGGAGAGAGCGTCGGTAATTCCCGGTCAATTGTGATCAAAACCCGTACACAAGCCCGTTCACGGTCCCGAAACTGGCTAGGATTAGAGAACACGTCATGCTGTAACCCCCATGGATCTCGTTACCCTCCAAGGCTGGTTAGATAACCTCGCCTTTGCTGTGCTGCTGCTCACGATGCTCTGCTACTGGAGCGGGGCTGCTTTTCGGCAGGCTACCCTCCTGCCCAAGCTCGGCACGATGGGGATGGCGATCGCCAATCTCACCATGGCGGCGCTGCTGGTGGCCCGCTGGATTGAGGGGGGCTACTTTCCGGTGAGCAACCTTTACGAGTCGCTCTTTTTTGTAGCCTGGGGGTTGACCACCGTTCACCTGATCGCCGAACGCATGAGCCAGAGTCCGTTGGTGGGAACGGTGACCGCTCCGGTGGCCATGGGCATCAGCGCCTTTGCCACCATGACCCTGCCAGAAGCCATGCAGCATTCAGAGCCCTTGGTGCCTGCCCTCAAGTCCAACTGGTTGATGATGCATGTCAGCGTCATGCTGCTCAGCTATGCGGCGCTGATGGTGGGGGCGCTGATGGCGATCGCCTTTTTGGTGGTGACCCGAGGGCAAGCGATCGAATTGCGGGGCAGTTCCGTAGGCACGGGCGGCTTCCGCGACAGCCGCTTACGCAAACAAATTGACGCCACGTTCAAGGCCGAAACGACCGCAGTGCCCACCGAGACCGACAATGGCGGCGGCACAGCGGTTTTAGAAAAAGTCGAGGTCTTGGAAGCACCAAAGGTAACCCTCTCCCCCCAGCGTCTCACCCTGGCCGATACCCTCGACAACATTAGCTATCGCATTATTGGCTTGGGCTTTCCATTGCTGACCATTGGGATTATTTCCGGTGGTGTCTGGGCCAACGAGGCTTGGGGCTCCTACTGGAGCTGGGACCCCAAGGAAACCTGGGCGCTGATTACCTGGTTGGTATTTGCCGCCTACCTCCACTCCCGTCTCACCAAAGGCTGGCAGGGGCGACGTCCAGCCATCATTGCCGCCTCGGGCTTTGCCGTCGTCTGGGTTTGCTACCTCGGGGTGAATCTATTAGGGAAAGGTCTCCACAGCTACGGCTGGTTTTTCTAGCGCTGGTTTTCTTGGGTTAAAATTCCTGGTTTAAAAAATGAATGCCTATAAACTTGAGGCGACTATCCAGCCGAACGGCACCTTGATTCTCCAGGAATTGCCTTTCGATTCGGGCAGCACCGTCGAAGTCATTATTCTGGAGCAGCCCTCCAGTTCCAATTCTCAGCTTCCTACTGATCGTGATATTGCAGACGATGCTTACTTGCTGGGAGTTACAGGGACCTTGACGGAGTGGGCTTCTGAAGCTGACGACGCTGCCTACAATGACTTATGAGCAATTTGATGTGGTGGTTGTGCCTTTTCCCTTGAACGCAGGTATTGCAAACGACAGTAATCCGCTCTAGCCGTAAAGGATTGACCGCAAGGGGGCGGCTTTATGGCACGCTTAGTAGTGGTGATTCGTTGATTCCGTGGGCTAATGCAAACCTTGTCTTCTCCTCCTCAAGCGGCTAAAGCGCCTGTCGAGACGGTTATCCATCGTCGCTATACCCGGTCCGTGCGGGTCGGCGATGTCACCATTGGCGGGGCCAATCCCGTCGTGGTGCAATCCATGATTAATGAGGACACCCTCGATATTGAGGGGTCCGTAGCGGCGATTCGACGGCTCCATGAAATCGGCTGCGAGATTGTGCGGGTTACCGTCCCCAGCATGGCCCATGCCAAAGCCCTCGCGACGATTCGAGCGCAACTACAGGCCACCTATCAGGCGGTACCCCTGGTGGCCGATGTCCACCACAACGGCATGAAGATTGCCCTAGAGGTGGCGAAGCATGTGGATAAGGTGCGAATTAATCCGGGGCTGTACGTGTTTGAGAAGCCCCAAGCCAACCGCACCGAATACACCCAGGCCGAGTTTGACGACATTGGTCAGACCATCAAAGCCACCCTCGAACCTCTTGTGGTTTCCCTACGGGATCAGGGCAAAGCCATGCGCATTGGGGTCAACCATGGATCTCTGGCAGAGCGGATGCTGTTTACCTATGGCGATACTCCAGAGGGCATGGTGGAGTCTGCTCTGGAGTTCATTCACATTTGTGAATCCCTCGATTTCCGCAACCTGGTGATTTCCTTAAAGGCGTCTCGGGTGCCGGTGATGCTGGCGGCTTACCGCCTGATGGTGCAGCGCATGGATGAGCTGGGCATGGATTACCCCTTACACCTGGGGGTAACGGAAGCTGGGGATGGGGAATATGGTCGGATCAAGTCCACGGCTGGGATTGCCACCCTCCTGGCGGAGGGGATTGGGGATACCATTCGGGTCTCTCTAACCGAAGCCCCTGAAAAGGAGATTCCGGTTTGCTACAGCATTCTGCAAGCGCTGGGGCTGCGCAAAACCATGGTGGAATACGTGGCCTGCCCCTCTTGTGGGCGCACCCTGTTCAACTTAGAAGAAGTGCTCCATAAGGTCAGGGAAGCCACTAAGCACCTAACTGGCTTGGACATTGCGGTGATGGGTTGCATCGTCAATGGACCGGGGGAAATGGCCGATGCCGACTATGGTTATGTGGGCAAAACTCCGGGCTATATCTCGCTGTATCGGGGCCGTGACGAAATCAAGAAGGTACCGGAAGATCAGGGGGTGGAGGAACTGATCAACTTGATTCGCGGTGACGGGCGCTGGGTTGAGCCCGAAGCCCCATAGCCTTACGGCAACCATGACCGCCTCCCCCATTCACGCTGTTAATTTTCTCAGAGTCTCCCCAGGATTGACTCAGGATAGCTGTGTTAGATTGGGCATAATTTTCTTAGGAATGCTCTAGGACTTACCCAGGACAAATTTATGGCGATCGCAAAGCGTGGACTTGTGGTAGGTGCAACAGCATTAGCCGTGGCTGCTGTGACCATAACCGGAGCAGGGCTACACCTATCTCAAAGCAAAGCTTTCTTTGAAGAGAGCCCTAAAGAAATCATCGACGAGGTGTGGCAACTGATTGATCGCACCTACGTGGATGCGACCTTTAATCAGGTTGACTGGGAAGCCGTCAGAACTGAATATTTAGAGCCTGAATACGCGACCCAGGAAGCGGCTTATGATGCCATTCGCGAAATGCTAGAGCTACTGGGTGATCCCTATACCCGCTTTATGGATCCCCAAGAGTTTCGCAATATGCAGATCGATACCTCTGGGGAACTGACCGGCATTGGCATCCAGATTACCCAAGAGGAAGAAACCGACGAGATTGTGGTGGTGGCACCCATCGAGGACACCCCGGCCTTTGAGGCAGGGCTGCGTTCCCAGGATGTGATTACCACCATTGATGGCGAAAGCACCGAGGGCATGGATCTCAATGATGTGGTCAGCCGCATTCGAGGGCCAGTGGGCTCTGAGGTGTCGATTACGGTGCTGCGGGAGGGCGAGCCGATCGAGTTCACCCTAACCCGTGCCCGCATTGAGATTCACCCGGTGCGCTATGCCCTGAAAGAAAGCTCGGCTGGGCCGGTGGGCTACATTCGCCTGACGCAATTTAGCGCCAATGCCGCCTCGGAAATGAGTGATGCCATTGAAGCCCTAGAGGCCGATGGGGTGACGGGCTATATCTTAGATTTGCGCTCTAATCCCGGCGGGCTCTTGTACTCCAGCATTGAAATTGCTCAAATGTGGCTGAGTGAAGGGGGCATCGTGTCTACGGTCAATCGTCAAGGGGTGATTGATGAAGAAGTGGCTAGCAACCGGGCTCTGACCGATAAGCCCCTGGTTGTCTTGGTGGATGGCGGCTCTGCCAGCGCTAGCGAAATTTTGTCCGGTGCCCTGCAAGATAATGAACGGGCGCAGTTGGTCGGCACCCAAACCTTTGGTAAGGGCTTAGTGCAATCGGTGCGGAGCCTGCCGGATGGGTCGGGGATTGCGATTACGGTGGCGAAGTATTTAACCCCGAACGGGCGTGACATCAATCAAGCGGGGATCGAACCAGATGTGATTTTGGAACTAACCGAGGCGGATCGAGAGCGCATTGCCGACGATCGCACCATCATTGGCACCTTAGCGGATCCGCAGTACGCGACGGCGCTACAGCTCTTGACCGAAGTGGTGCAAGCCGCTCAACAAACGGCTCTGACCGGCGCAGAGTAGTTGGCTGGCTTGACCCTGAATTTTGGCTAAACGGGCCGACATTTGCCCGCTCGAATCAACCCGATCCGACGGACGATCGCCTCTCCACGAGAGGCGTACGGTCCCCAATGCGGGCTCTCTTCCCCAGGTGCTTCAGAAAGACTTGGCAAAATCTCACAGACCCCAGTCGCGGTTTTGACCACAAACCAGGTTTCTGGAGATGCCGACTCAGATCCAGATCCCGCAGAAGTTACCATAAACGACCCTCACCCCTCCACCCCTAACAAGGCAGCCTCAGTGAGTTCCAAAATCACCTCCAACTTGAGTTGCTGGATTTGCTCCAGCAGGGTTTGCCTGAGCTGTTGGTGCTGATCGGGGATTTGCTCAAGTAAGATTTCCATCTCTTGGTCATTGCAGAGCACAGCGGCTCGGTGCAGCGAGCGAATCCAGCTATCGGACATCACCAATAGGCTCTGGGGCTGTAGGGTGGCGGTAGTGGCATCTATGGTCGGAGCGGTGGTTAAGACATCAAATCGATAGGCTAAGTCCAGATGGTGCCCCACTTTTTCGAGCAACTGATTGAGCTGGACGGGCTTCGACAAAAAGTCATCGCATCCTGCCGCGATCGCTTTTTCAGGTTCTTGATCCAGCACCGCTGCCGTGACCGCAATGATTTTGACCGGTGGCGTTTGGCCCTTAGCCTGGGCCTGACTCCGAATTGCCTCGGTGGCATCATAGCCATCCATGATCGGCATGCGGATATCCATCAAAATCAAATCCGGTTGATGAACGCTCCACTGAGATACGGCCTCTTCGCCATTTTCGGCTTCCCACAGCTCAAACCCCAAAGGACTTAGCATTTCCCTGGCGATTTGCCGGTTGAGCCGGTTATCATCCGCAATCAAAATGCAGTGCGGGCGCTGTCCCGACATTAACCCCACCACCTTTTCACGGGCAGGGCGATTGTGCTGGGTCACAGGGACAGTCTCTGCAACTACCGCTACGGGCAGGGAGACCCGAAAGGTACTGCCTTCCCCAAGCGCGCTACAGAGGATCATATTGCCCCTAAGCATTTCGACAAAGCGGCTACTAATCGTGAGCCCTAAACCCGTGCCATCCACCACCGATTGACCCATGCGAGTCTGCTCAAAGGCTTCAAAATTCGATATTGCTCTCGGGGGGTAACCCCTGGACCCGTATCAATGACCTCAAAAATCAATGTCGTTTGAGCCAGGGCTTGGGCCTTAGCAATGGTGTTGCGTGGGGTTGGGGCTGGAAACACCCGCAGGGTGACACTCCCTTCCGTGGTGAACTTGATAGCATTACCCAGCAGGTTAATTAAGATTTGGCGCAACTTGCCATCATCAGTCCGAATCACTGTGGGCAAGCTATCACTGGTCGCCAGGGTCAGGGCAATCTGCTTGCTTTGGGCCTGTTGCACCAGCATGGCATGGATGCCCTGGAGGAATTCCCCTAACCGGAACTCATTGGCGGCGATGTCAACCCGACCCGCTTCAATCTTGGAGAGGTCTAAGACGCTGTTGATCAGCCCCAGCAGGTGCTCACCACTGCGCAGAATCGTCTGGGTATACTCGCGCTGGGTTTTCGGCAGGGATTCGTCTTGGTCCAGCAGTTGCGCAAACCCCAGAATGGCATTCATCGGCGTGCGTAGCTCATGGCTCATGTTGGCCAGAAACACGCTTTTAGCTTTGCTAGCCGTTTCGGCCACTTCCTTAGCAGTGGCCAGTTCTAAGGAGGCTTTTTTGACCTGTTGAAACAGCTCTGACTGCTGCACAGCAATGCTCAATTGCGTGCCGGTTTGGGAGACGATCGCCACATCGCTGTCTTGCCAATGGCGCGGAGCATCATTTTGATAGAGGGTCAGTAACCCCCACATCACCTCGCCATCGTAAATGGGGACGATCAGATAGGCGCGGGCCTGTAGCTGCTCTAGAAAGTCTAGGTAGCACGGTTCAAAGTTGGCCTGGTAGATATCTTCGACCCGCTTAACGTGAGTATCCTGCGCCCACCATTCTTCCTGGTGAGACTGGATATAGGTATCGGGGAGCGTGACGCCCATGGCTTGACCTGACCAAGTGAAGCAGCCGTTTTGGGCGACCGCGCGCTGAGTCAGGGCTGGATTGTGCGCCTGGAGCGGCATCAGCGGCACCCAATGGGGGCTCACGGCTTCGGCCACGATTTGGCCGCTCCAATCCGGGTTGAACCGATAGATCAAGACGCGTCGCAGCCAGGGCTTCCGATCCGAGCCCGTTT
>JAAUQE010000327.1 GCA_012032425.1 Leptolyngbya sp. RL_3_1
CAACTCCCGGCGATAAATCGCCACCAGGCTACCGAGCACCGTTTTAATTGAAGTCATCATGATTACAACCCATCCCCGGTAGCTGGCTCGGACTCGTCTGAGGCTGGATCTAAGGCTGGATCTGGCAGGTCAGCAACCGGCTCCTCAGTGGTCAGATTCAAGAAAACATCCTCCAGGCTGGCCTGGTGGCGGCGTAGCTCCCCTAAGCCCAATCCCGCTTGGACTAAGGTGGCGGCGATCGCCTCACCGGGCACCGTACTCCGCTCCGCCGTCACCCGAAAGCGGTGATGGGCGGTCTCGGTTTCGGGGGAGAGGGGCTCTACCTGGGCCACCCCCGCTACGGTACCGAGATGGTGTTGAATGGCGGCGAGATCGCCCCGCACTTCCACTTCATAGGTGAGTTCCCCCGCCAGTTTAGTCATCAAAGCTTCCGGGCTATCGATCGCCACCACCTGCCCCTGGTTAATAATCGCCACCCGGCTACAGGTAGCGCTCACCTCCGGCAGAATGTGGGTCGAGAGAATAATCGTGTGATCCCCCGCCAAGGAGCGAATCAAACTGCCGCACCTCATTGTTTTGACGCGGATCGAGCCCCGAGGTGGGTTCATCCAGCACGATCACCGGCGGATCATGCACAATTGCCTGGGCAATCCCCACCCGCTGGCGATAGCCCTTCGAGAGCTTGCGAATCAACACATCGCGCTTATCCGTGAGACCACAGCGGGCCATGGCTGAATCGACTTGGCGAGGGCGATCGCCCGCCGATAACCCTTTGATGCGCCCCACAAAATTCAGGTAGCCCGCTACGGTCATATCCAGATAGAGGGGCGGGCTCTCCGGCAAATAGCCAATCCGCTGGCGTACCGCCATGGAATCCTGGTGGACATCAAAGTCTGCGACCCGAACTGTGCCGCTGGTGGCGGGCAAATAACCGGTCAAGATCCGCATGGTGGTGGTTTTGCCCGCCCCATTTGGCCCTAGAAATCCTAGAATTTCACCCGGTTCTACCCGAAAGGTGACATCTCGAATCGCAGTGGTAGAGCCATAAACCTTATGGAGATGCTCAACGTCGATCATGCAAATAGGGGCCTCACACGGTATGCCTCTGGAGATTATGACCTGCTCCCCCCACCTTTTGAGAAGGGGGTAGGGGTTGTCAGCCATAAAGCTTGATAATGTAAGCCGTGCTTTTGGATGTGTGAGCCCTATGTCTGATTCCCCAGAAACGCCCCGCAATAGCCCCAGCCTCATCCTCCCCACCGGTCCAGGGTTTGCCCTGACCGGCCTCTATTACTTTTCGGGTTCCGTGCTTGTGGCCATGGTCCTAGCCACTAAAACGTTTGGCATCGGCATGACCGGGGTGTCGGGGGAGGTGGCGTTGGCCGTGGGGGCGGTGGGGGGCCTCCTGGGTGGGTTCTACAACCACACCATGACGATGGAGGTGCCCTTTACCAATCGGAAGACGTTTTTGCGATCGCTGGAAACCACCCTAGAAGAAATGGGCTATGCTCTGGCCACCGAATCTGACGGGGTGCGGGTTTATCAGCGCGACACAATTCGCCAGCTCTTCTCCGGCAAGATTTATCTGCAATGCCAGGATGGGGTGGCCACCCTAGCCAGCCGCGCCATCCACATCCGCACCCTCCAAAAACGGATTCCTTAAGTTCTCCACCCATGCCCAAGAAACAGAAGTTTCCCCACCTGATCGGCTCCAAATGGACTGCCCAAGCGACCGTCATGGGGTGGCGACACTTTCAAGTGGTGAATCGCAAAAACGAGGGCGGTTTAGTTTTTGCCGAGATTGTCGCCACCTGCGACGATACGGTGCGCCTGTGGATTAATGCCAAAGTTTTGAAAAATGGTGACCTCTGGCAAGCGGGCTGGCAACCCTTGCAGGGGCAAGCCCCCTGTCAGCCTGCTGTCAGTGCTGAACAGGTCTTGACGCGTCCCCCGAGTCCCCACCCTCAAGCGGCTCACCCTTGAACCTGGCGTGGGGTCATGCTGATTCCCAGAGAGTCTGTCACAATGGAAGAGGTTAAGAGATTGGGTATGGCTCACAACCCCAAGCGCTGAGGCTGGCGCTTTAGTACTCGGCAGCCTAAATAGCCTTAGCCTTGAACAAGGGGCTTAAGCCCCTTGCCTTGGGTTTGTAATGGTTGGGTTAATTCCGCCATTGAGTACTAGGGCGATCGCTACATTCTCCTTCCCTATGTCGATTACTGAAGACCTAACAAGAACCATGTTTCATGCTCTGTACATCGTGGCGTTTGTGGTTTTGGCGGCACTCGCCTTAGGCAATCTGATTCGCAACATGATGATACTGGGCACTGATGCCCGCCGTGAGCCCCGGCCCTCATCTGGGGGGGAGCCGTCAGTCGCAACATCAAGGCACCCCCCACCCAGAAATGCTGGACGAGAGTGGCAAAGTGACCCGCGAGCCGCTGCTGGTGATGCGCTCCATTTCTGTGGATGATGCCCGTGAACAGCTAGACGCCCTGTATGAAGCGTCGGATGGGGCCTCAGAAACCACCGATGACTTGACCGACTAAGGCTTGCCAATACGATGACCGGCAAGCCGCTCTAGTCGCCTAATGCGTGCGGTTACCGGTTGAGCCGTTGCCCGTTTTGGGTCGCAGACTTTTTGGAACGGCGAAATTTTTCTGGATTTAATCGATATAATTAGCGCCTATCCTTAACAATTCGTTTCAAGGGCGGTGAATTCAGCCAGAAATTGCTACCGTCTAGGCAATTCTGTGGTCGCATCTATATGTCAAATCACATCCAACTTGAAACCTTGAGCTTTTACCGTAGGGCAAACTCTGGATTTGGATGTGGCCAAGGGTTGATTGGCTGCTGATTGATTGGTTATTGACTGATTGAAAGCCTGTCGATTTTTCCCCGTTATCCTACCGGCCTGCCCTGTGAAGAGAACCCATGACTGACACTAAAGCCTCAACGCTGGATCTACCCGCCTCAGAAGGGGATCCGAACCAGTTGGCAGATCTCTATGCGGATCGCCTCATGGACGACCTCTTTAACGGGGTCGAGCGGGCCTTGGCCGGGGACCCACAGGCTTTAGCCGATCTGAAAACCCCCTTGGCAGAACCCGCCTCACCGGACTTGGCAGCAACTACAGACGGCAGCTTAGCGCCAGCCATTGATGTCACCCCCACCCTTGCCAGTGATCCGATCGCCCCGTCTGCGGCTTATGCCCTCGCGACAGATCTGGCCGAACCAGAGCCACAGGTCTCGACCCCGGCGAAGCGGCGTTGGTACCTGATTCCGCTAACGGTGGGGGCAGTGGGTATTTCTGTGGCCACCGCCTTGATTTTGGCCTGGTCTTCCCAGCGGTCATCGACGGCTCCCGAAGCGGCTATTCCGGCCCCTGCTGTGGATGTCGCGGCCACCTCCCCGGATGCAGAATTTTTAGAGTATTTGCGGCGTTCCCTGGATGTGATTGCTCAGCAAACCGGTGCGGCGACAACCGGCGTAGCCGGTGACATTCCTGAGGTCTCTGTGGCCCTGAATGGACCCGGTATTGGGTTGCCGCCGATTAGTAACGCCCTACCGGCAGGAGCGGCTATGGGTCCCAACGGGTTGCCCCAAATTAATGTGATTGAGCGGGTTTATATTCCTTACCAGGCGGGGCAACCCGTGGCTGCGGTCCCGGCCCCGGCG
>JAAUQE010000139.1 GCA_012032425.1 Leptolyngbya sp. RL_3_1
AGCCTCACCACCCAGTTGGTCGATCGCGGCATTGTCCCTCTCGTGGGTATTGCCTTACTCCTGACCGGTTTTGGGTCGAGCGCATGTCTGGGCGGATGGCGGGCGGCGGCAATATTTTGTTCGACCTGCGGTTTTGGTCCTGTGCCTTAGCCAGCTTGCTCGGCATCATCTTTTTAGTGCTAGCGTTTTTGCACATTAATAACGTCCGCATTACCAGCCGAGAAGCCCTCGCCCAGGTCACCCGTGAAGCCACGGCAGCAACCACTCAGCTCGAAGAACGCTTGAGTGGCGAGGTCTCTCAACAGCGCAATCAACTCAACCTATTGTTCCAAGACGAAGCGCTACTCGACCAAGCGATTCAAACCGGTCAGTTACCCGAAGAGGTGCTGCGGTTTAAGGATGATCCAGGGGCCTTAGACCAGTTTTTATCGGCGCGCTCCCAAGAAGCCCAAGATCGCATTCAAACTGAAATTGGCACCCGTCGAGAACAGGCCGACCAGCAAGTGCGTCGCGAAGCCGCCAAGTCAGCCATCCGTATTTCCGTCAGCGGCCTGCTGCTAGCGATCGGCTATACCGTCATTGGCTGGACTGGCCTCCGCCGCCTGATGACGGTGAGTCGCTAATCCCCAGTATCACCCTAGTACTCGGCGGCTTAAATAGCCTTAGCATTGAACAAGGGGCTTAAGCCCCTTGCCTTGGGTTTGTAATGGTTGGGTTAATTTCGCCCTTGAGTACTAGAGTCATCTAGGGTGAAGGGTCAGGATTGATGGCGGTCATGGCCGCGTTTTGACTGACGGTTTGGTATAAGTCCCTCAGGTACGTCATCACCACCCGCGCATCATTGCTGGGTAACGGGATAGTATTCAACACATCCAAAGGGGTTTCGGAAGCGGGACTCACCACCACTAAGGACGTATCTAAGGGTTGGTCATATTGCCAAAATTGATTGAGTTGTAGCGGTGGGGGCGGGGTTGCTTCCGTCGCGTTTGGCAGGGCCACATTGGCAGGAGATGCATCAGCGGGATCGGCAGGACTCTCACCCCCCCCTGTCTGCGGGCCCACTTGCTGATAGCGTTTTTGGCGGAGTGCAGCCAACAGTTGTTCCTTGCTCCGTCCCCGCAGTTGAAACAATATGAAGGGATCCTCTCGGAAAAAATCGCCGAGCTGGTAATACACGGCAGCAATGTGCTTACAGGGGTTTTTGGGGTCAGGGCAACTACAGCGGGAATGCACATCGGCCAGAGTAAAGGGGAACAGGCTCAGACCATTACGGGTAAAGACTGTCTCGATATCCGAAGGCATTTCCCCTGCCAATAGCTGAGCCGAAAACAGCGCTTGGGTGGCGAGACTATCGGTGACATAGGTCCAATCTTCATCGGTGAAGGCATCGAGCCAAATTGAGAGCTGGTAGGGCTCGTCGGCGGTGCCCTGGACGAGGGCTTTTACCTTGGCGTCTTTGTGCTCTAGGTTGAGGATGTTGCCTTCACGGGCGTAGCGACGGCCCCGTTCAAGGCGCTTTTTGAAGCGGTATTGGTTGAGCAAATCTACCCAGCGCTCTACCCACCAGGCTTCTTGTTCAAGTTCGTAGTCGGGTTGCGGGGGTTGAGAAATCATAGGCGGGTCAGGAGGGCGCAGTTCTCTCTACAGCGTACAAGTTCTCTTGATCTCAGGAGCTAGCCACAATTTTTGAATTTGCGGCATTGAACCGTAGCGAAGCGGTACGCTATTGACTCGCTTATCTCTAAGGCATTGATGGGGTCGCAGCAGCCAGTTCTTCAAGTTTTTCCTGCTGATCTTGGGAGATACAAGATTGGATCATGTCCTCAATTTCACCGGTCAACACCGGGGTGAGGGTGAAGTTTTGGCCAAGACGATGATCGGTAACGCGATTGTCTTTGTAGTTATAGGTGCGAATCTTCTCAGAACGCGAGCCGGTGCCCACCTGAGAACGGCGCATGGAGGTGATTTCCTCCTGCTGTTCCCGCAGCATCATTTCGTAGAGTTTGGCTCGCAGGATTTGCATCGCCCGTTCCCGGTTTGTAGCTGCGATCGCTCCTCAGTACAAAAGATGCGAATGCCCGTCGGCTTGTGGATCAGGTCAACAGCCGTTTCCACTTTTATTGACGTTCTGGCCACCGGCCCCCCCCGAACGTGCCGTAGACATCTCAATATCCTTGGAGTCGATCGTCACCTCGACGTCATCTACCTCAGGCATCACCGCCACCGTCGCCGTAGAGGTATGGACCCGGCCTCCCGCCTCCGTCACCGGCACCCGTTGTACCCGGTGAACGCCAGACTCGTACTTCAGCTTGCTATAAACCTGGTCGCCCTGGATTTCTAAAATCGCTTCCTTGACGCCCCCCATATCCGCTAGGGACTGGCTCAGGAGCTTGACCCGCCAGTGTTGCCCCTCTGCATACCGCGAATACATCCGCACCAGATCCCCCGCCCAGATGCCAGCCTCATCGCCGCCGGTCCCGGCCCGGACCTCCAACATAATGTTCTTTTCGTCATTGGGGTCCCTAGGCAGCAGCAGCACCTTGAGCCGCTGCTCTAGGGTGTCAATCTGTTCTTCTAAGGCCGCCACTTCCAAAGCGGCCATTGCTCGGAAGTCTGGATCGTTAATCGATTCCTTATAAACTTCCTTTGCGCCAACCAGCTCTTCCTGAGTCTGCTTCCAGGTGTCGTAGGTATTGACCGTTTCTTCCAAAGAAGAACGGGCCTTGGCAATCCGCTGAAACTCGTCAGGATCTCGGGCTACATCCGGGTCGGCCAAACGTCGCGTTAGTTCGTGAAACGTTTGGTGGACGGAGTTCAGCTTGTCTAACAGATATGCTTCAGCCATGTCCTGACCTATGGGCTAATATGCAGTCCAGTTGAATACCCACGAAAAAATCAGGAGAACGTAGGGGCGCAGGGCCTGCGCCCGGTGCAGAATGCAGGGCAATTAACCGAACTTGATATAAGTAACCTTGATACAGCATTTTTGAAGCTGGTGAGATTCAAAAACAGACCTGCAACCCTTGCTGCTAGGACATAGGCTGTACCTTGCCAGGCAAGGAAATGCGGTCATCTATGCAGACCCAGGGCGTGGGCGGCAAGGGCAAGGCTACTTCTCTTCGGTCTTACTCTCTTCGGTTTTACTCTCAGCCGGTTCGGCAGGAGGAGCCATACCGTACTTCCGCATAAACCGCTCAACCCGACCCTCAGTGTCAATGATCTTCTGAGTACCGGTATAGAAGGGGTGATTGCCAGACCAAACATCGACGCGGAGTTCGGGCTTGGTAGAGCCGACAGTCATGATGACTTTGCCATCGCAATAGACTTTGGCTTCGGGGTACCACTCGGGATGAATTTCAGATTTAGCCATGGTAAATGAATGCTAACGACAGGATGACTCGGTCACGTATTGGCCAGAGTTAGACTCAACCATCGTGTGTCGAGAACTAGACCACATCCAACTTGAAAACTTGAGTGTTTACCGTAGGGCAAACTACGGGCTTGGATGTGGCGGCTATTAACGCTTGGAAAATTGAGGCGCTTTACGGGCTTTCTTCAGGCCATATTTCCGTCGCTCTTTACAGCGGGGATCACGGGTTAAATAGCCTTCGGTTTTTAGAGGCCGACGGTTGTCGGGGTCCAACTGACACAGCGCTCGGGCAACACCCATCTTGATGGCATCCGCATGACCGGTAAGACCGCCACCATGGACATTGGCCAGAATATCGTAGTCACTCTCTAGACCCAGGGTCTCCAGGGGAGCCTTGGCACTGGATAAGTAACTGGCGTTGTATTGGAGATACAGGTCCCCAGGGCGACCATTAATCACGATCTGGCCATCACCAGGAACGAGGCGAACGCGGGCGATCGCCGCTTTACGTCGGCCTGTGCCCCAATAGACGACGCGATCGTTGGCTTCAGTAGCTTGCATAATCCTTTAATCTCCTAAAACGGTTTGAATCACCAAGGTTTCCGGTGATTGGGCTTGATGGGGATGCTCCGCCCCGGCATAAACCTTGAGCTTTGTGAACAGCTTGCGTCCCAAGATGGTTTTAGGCAGCATCCCTTTGACTGCCTGCTCAATAATCCGCTCAGGCACCCGACTTTGGAGCTTAGCAAACGTCTCCGTTTTCATTCCGCCGGGACGGCCCGAGTGACGACGATAGAGTTTTTCTTCGCGCTTGTTGCCAGTTACGGTCACCTTCTCAGCGTTGATAACCACGACAAAATCCCCCGTATCCATATTGGGGGTATAGGTGGGCTTATGTTTGCCCCGTAGGATCTGGGCAATTTCAGTGGCTAGACGGCCCAAGCGTTGATCGGCGGCATCAACGACGTACCACTTTCTCTCAAGGGTGTCAACGGGGGGAATGTAGGTTTTAGTCATGGGTGTTTCCTGCGGGTCTAAAAATCAATCACAAAAGACAGAAAATTTACGGGTTACCATCTGGGTCATACCGCTACGGGGGATGGGCTGAGGTGAAATAAGGGTTGCGTGTCAAACCAGATGTTGGGGGAAAACGGAAAAGCGTCGTAGCCCACCCGGAGCAAACATAACCCCTTAGCCGGTGCCGAATACTTCACCTGCTCTCGCTGGCGGGTTCGCCACAGATGGGTAAAGCTATCCACCGTCAAGCGTCCCCGCCCCACCTGTACCAGCAACCCCATGATCAGACGCACCATCCCATAGAGGAAGCCAGTGGCCTGAAGTTCCACCATCAAGAAATCAGATTGGCGATAACAGACTGCCTCCTGCAACTCCACCCATGAATGGGTGCGTCCCGAGCCAGCTCGATGAAATGCCGATAAGTCGTGGTGCCCGACTAAAGGGTTAAGGGCAGCCTGAATCAAGGTTTCATTTAAAGGTTGGTAGTAATAGTGCCAGGTAAATGGACTGACAAATAGATTGGGAACCGTATCGGTGTACAGGGTATATCGATACCGTCGCCACTGGGCCGAAAACTGGGCATGCCAATCGTCAGCAACAGCCGCCGCCCCGCGAATCAAAATATCTCCTGGCAAATGGGCATTCAAGATTGCTGTCCAGCGATGGGCTGGGATCAATGCAGGGGCATCAAAGTGAGCTACCTGGCCGGCACCGTGGACGCCCGTATCGGTGCGTCCAGCCCCTGTGAGCGTCACCTCATATCCCAGAACCGCTTTTAAAGTCAGTTCGATCTCGCCCTGCACCGTTCGATCTTGAGCTTGGCGTTGCCACCCGTGAAAACGCGTCCCCACGTACTGCACCACTAAGGCCACCCGTTGGGTTTGGCCCGAGAGTGAGGTGCCTTTAGCACGCAGTTGGGTAATCAGTGGAGTAGCCCGGTTCATCTCGGTAAGATTCCCTTAGGTCAGCTCAATGATCGCCATCTCAGCATTGTCCCCACGCCGTCTAACGGTTCGTAAGACGCGGGTATAGCCACCCTGGCGATCGCCATAGCGATTCCCAGCTTGGTCAAATAAGGCATGGACCAACTGTTTGTCGTA
This sequence comes from Leptolyngbya sp. RL_3_1, assembly GCA_012032425.1. Taxonomy (GTDB): domain Bacteria; phylum Cyanobacteriota; class Cyanobacteriia; order Phormidesmidales; family Phormidesmidaceae; genus PCC-6406. Next base: position 5,488 of record JAAUQE010000139.1, read on the forward strand.
CAAGTAACCAATGGCTCGACGACGGGCAGCCAAAGATCCCTCCTTGGCTAGGGTGATAATGTGATCCGCTTCAGAGCGCACCGCTTTAGCCCGAGCCTTGGTGGTAGTAATCCGGCCATGGCGAATCAGCTCAGTCGTTAACGTCCGCAACAGGGCGCGGCGCTGATCGGCTGGACGACCCAGCTTAGGCACCCGACAACCGTGACGCATTGTAATTCCCCCAACAATCACTAAACAATAAAAATCCGAAGCCAGCGCTCCGGAAGCGTTACCTCAATGACTGGCACTGAGGTAATCAAGTCCCTGCTAAACGGGTTTTGCGGCGTTCTCAGTGGCGAGGGTAATGCCAAGCCGCTGTTGTAGGGCTTCAATCACCTCTTCTGCCGACTTTTGGCCAAAATTCTTGATCTCCAGCAGATCTTCTTGGGTGTAATCCAACAAGTCAGAAACGGAGTTGATTTGAGCCCGCTTCAGGCAGTTATAAGCCCTCACTGATAACTGCAGCTCCTCAATCGGAATTTGATTGGCGGGATCTTCTTCCCGAGTCGATTCATCCTGCTTCGGTTCCAGGGTGACATCCTTCAGCGGATTAAATAAATCGACTAAGATCGCTGCCGCTTCGCTCATGGCCTGTTGAGGCGTGACACTCCCATTGGTCCAGACCTCTAAGAGCAAGCGATCTTTTTGCAGGGCACCACCGACAATGATTTCCTCAACGGTGTAATTGACTTTGCGGACCGGCATGAAGACCGCATCAATCTGCATGAAGTCTAATGCTGCTGCTTCATCGCGATTCCGATCCACCGCACGATAGCCTTGCCCCTGTTCAATCCGAAATTCCATCTCTAAGGTATGACCCTCAGCAACAGAAGCAATGTACTGATCCGGGTTGATGTACTCAACTTCTGAAGGCAACTCGAAATCTCCAACGGTCACCTTTGCAGGCCCTTGTACCATTAGCCGACCAATCTGAGGCTGGGTTGAATAGCTCTTCAGCACCACCTCTTTCATGTTCAGCAAGATGTCCAGCACATCCTCACGGATGCCTGGAATCGTTGAAAATTCGTGGGTTGCGCCGGCAATACGGACCGCAGTAATCGCTGATCCATATAGATTAGATAGCAATACTCGTCGTAAGGCATTACCCACGGTAATCCCCTGACTCCGTTCCAATGCCTCAATGACAAATCGACTGTAGTAGCTCTCGTCGTCAGCAATTACGGATTCGACGCACTCAACTTGAAACTGTGCCATAACAGGGCCTCCCTTTGCCTCACCACTATCCAAGAAATCTAAACCCGTCGCCGCTTGGGTGGACGGCAGCCATTGTGGGGAATCGGGGTCACATCACGAATCAATGTGATCTCTAAGCCCGCACCCTGCAAAGCTCGAATGGCGGTCTCGCGACCCGCCCCAGGCCCACTGACCATGACCTCAATTTGCCGCATGCCTTGGTCCATTGCCCGTCTCGCAGCGCTATCAGCTGCGGTTTGAGCCGCAAAGGGCGTCCCTTTCTTGGCCCCTTTAAACCCACTCGCACCCGCTGATGACCATGACACGGCTTCACCGTTGGTATCAGTGATCGTGACAATAGTGTTATTAAAAGTAGATTGAATATGCGCTACGCCGCTGGGGATATTCTTCTTGGTCTTACGACCGCCCGGTTTACGTGTTGGTTTAGCCATAAGCTCCCAAATTGTCCTAGTTAACGCTGTTCTGGTTGATGGTGAGCGACGGATGTCGTCTAGCTGACAGTAATCAAGACGGCATAGGTAATGCCCCAAGAATCAGGCCATTACAACAGTCGTCTTAAGATGCTCAAGCTATTTTTTGGGAGCTTTCTTTTTGCCGGCGATCGTCCGCTTAACTCCCCGGCGGGTCCGACTATTGGTTCGAGTTCTTTGTCCCCTCACTGGCAATCCAGCCCGGTGACGACGTCCCCGATAACAGCCAATATCCATGAGGCGCTTGATATTCATGCTTTCCCAGCGCCGCAGATCCCCTTCGACTTGAAAGTCATTTTCGACCGCGTCTCGAAGGCTAGCCACATCGGCATCGCTCAGATCTCGCACCCGAATATCAGGGCTCACGCCTGTCTTGCTCAAAATCCCTTTAGAGCGAGACAAGCCAATACCATAGATATAAGTCAACCCCACCTCGACCCGTTTGTCTCTGGGTAGGTCAACACCAGCAATCCGTGCCACTTTTACTTTCTCCCTACAATCCTTAAGGTGCGATGGCACCAGATGATAACTGAACCTGTTTTCCTTCGCCTCGATCTACGGGAGTCTGCGCTCAGATAATGGGGCAAACCTAAACCATAGACCTCTAAAACCCACCATCACCCCTGCCGTTGCTTATGCTTGGGGTTAGAACAAATGACCATCACTCGCCCTTTGCGGCGGATGACACGACACTTATCACACATTCTACGGACAGATGCTCGCACTTTCATGCCCTAAAAATTTGCGCCTCATTACAGAATTGCCATCCTAGCAAAGCTAAGATGGCCCAGTCAAATTTTGCGGCATTATGCCAAAAATGACTGATGTCTGGTTTACAGCAAAGGCAGGTACCCATGAAAGTTACCTGCCTTTGCTGTGGAAATATTGTCAGGCAGATCTGGGTTAAACCACATCAACTTGAAAACTTGAGTTTTTACCGTAGGGCGAACTAAGGATTTGGATGTGGCCAGGGTTTAAAGCATCCAAGCCGCTGAAGTCAGCTTAGGTTCCTCGCTTTAAGGCCGCTTCGACCTGTTTAAATTCCTGCTCAAGCCGCAGCTTAAGCTTCTCTGGGAAAGGCCGATTGGGGTAAGAGCTGTAGTGACCGGCGATCGCATTCAGTGCTGTGCTTACCGTGGTGTAAGAGCTCAGGGTCGATACGGCATTATCCCGACGATAGCGGGAGATAAAGTCATTAATGACGCCACGGGCGTTCGCCTGGGCTTCCCCGCGCTCAGGGGCATCACTGGGGAGGCTAATGGTCTCCCGCAGATTTTCGATCACCGCAAGGGTATCTTGGCGATAATCTCCGGTGATCTGGCCAGTCATGCCAGTATTACCGCATCCAGACAGACCAATGGCCGCGACCAGGATCAAGGCAAACAAACGAGTAAACAGTTGTCTCATGGATAGCAGTTGTCTCATGGATAGTGGCAGGGTTTCTTGAAGGAGTCGTACGCAGAGGACTGTCCAAAGTCATCCGGAAATCGTGACGCTATTCTACCGCGCCGGGGGTTGCCCTTCGTTCTCACCCCCCATCTCCCTCATCGCCGACTTCCCAGAGACAAGCTAGGACGGTTATCGTCAGGCGATTAGAGCATTACCCTTAGGCAGGGTAAATGCGTAAGCGACGATTGGGCTCATCGCCAAAGCTCAGGGACTTGAGGTGGTAGTGCTCGGCCAGCTCATGCTGCATTTTACGAATTTGAGATGATCGGGGCAGCAATTCTACGGGCTGCCCTTTCGGGATAACAATTTGTTCGACTGCTAGTCGGGCTTCTTCCAGGGCTTCTAACTCGCTAGCACTGTCGCCTTGACTAAAAAGATGCAGGTTGACAGTATCGGGATGACTGCCCTCTTCCATGTCTAAAAGGCGCTGGAGCGATCGCACAATTTGAGGAATGCCATTGGACTTGACGGTATGGATGGGGAGTTGTCGCGTCTTGGCCACTTGGCGCAATTTGGAATGGCTTTTGATATGGGACCGCAGCGCTAGCACTGCATCCGCCGCGTCTAAATCTTTAGTCAGCGTGACCGGTAGATGTAAGGTCCGAATCACATGCTCTAGGTGATGGCGACTAATGCCATAGGGATAGAGCCGTAAAATCTCTTCGCCGTTAGGACCAAACTCAGGACTGCTCCCTGGGTGAATCGCGCTGCGATCGCCAGTAGGCAACGCATCGGTAAAGCCCGTGTCCAGGGTCTGACCAGAGCGAGCCGTTGATTCCGTAGCATCCAATAAATGTTGAAAGGTTTGTTGCTCCGTGGTCATGACCCTCAGCACATCTGAAGATGAGGCCATGCTGGCAGAATGGTTCGCCGCAGGGGTTAAAGGTGTCATCCGCCCAGAGGCCCGCCATCCTTGTTTAGCGAACCCGAGGGTGGACCGATCGCTCCGTCCAGCAAAGGCAGGTAGGGGGTTCTCCGGTGCTTCGTGGGCGATCTCAACCTGGCCGTCTGGATTCGTGCTGCGGACTTGCGTACCTGGTTGCCGTCCGCGCAACAGGCTATCGATAGTTGCTGCGACATCCTCATGGACCACCAGCGCTGGCGTTCAGTCATTTCAATGGCGATCGCGAAAGTCGGGGGAGCCTTACGTTCTAAAACACTTTTTGACTCCCCCGAGACGGGCCTCATCATCTCCCAAGGTCACCGATTGCACCCCCCCCACCAAATCTGACAGGGTTGGATTCTTGATCAGGTTTTCCAAGCGGTTGCCGTGGGCAGTCCCCACCAGTTGCACCCCCCGCTCAGCGATGGTCCGAGCCGCAGTGGCCTCCAGCTCCGTGCCAATCTCATCAATCACAATCACTTCAGGCATGTGATTTTCCACCGCCTCAATCATCACCTGATGCTGCAATTCAGGTTTCGCCACTTGCATCCGTCGGGCTCGGCCAATGGCCGGGTGCGGAATATCGCCATCCCCCGCAATTTCATTAGAGGTGTCAATATCACCACCCGCTTCTGAAAGTCATCGGCTAGGACCCGAGCAATTTCCCGTAGGGCCGTGGTTTTGCCGACACCGGGCCGTCCCAACATCAAGATGGAACGCCCCGTCTCAACCAAATCCCGAATCATGCCGATGGTGCCGAAGACAGCGCGTCCCACGCGGCAGGTCAACCCCACCACCTCACCCGAGCGATTACGAATCGCGCTGATCCGATGCAAGGTTTGCTCAATACCAGCTCGATTATCGCCCCCAAAATAGCCCACCCGCTCAATGCAGTAATTGAGCTCATCCCGAGAAATCAGGGCTTCGGTTAAATATTGTGCTTCTCCAGGGAACCGGGCTTCAGCGCGACGCCCCAGGTCCAAAACCACTTCGACTAATTGCCCCGCCGGGGTGTTGCTCAAGAAGGGCACCCAGATGCGGCGGCAAGATTGCCAGCAGCGAGCCTAGATCATCACGATTGCCCGTGGCTGTGGGAAACTGCTCCGGCTGTGGACTAGATACCCTAGAGGCATTGGGGACCGTTGCTTCGTCGGAAAAATTAACCATAACCGGGTTGCTTCAAGATGAAAGGCGCGATCAGAGACGGACGTCAGACAATGACTGGGGGCAAAGGTGGATCCACTGCCTTAGAATGCCAGCCTTTGAGGGGAGCAATCAAGGTTTGACACTGCTGAATTGCTCGCTCAAGTAGGTCTGGAAAATCTTCCAACAGCATCGTCTGGCTCTGAGCTGAAAACATCGGCTGCCCATCCATGTCCAGGGTGCTGAAAACGGGCTGCAACAACTTGCGAGCGTAACTGCCGTAGGCCACGCCGCCAAAAATAGGGCGACATAAGTGATCTACTCGGGGGGTATCACGACCAGACAACGGGCGGTCAGCACTCCGCCCGCTTTGACTCCGCCCGCGTTGAATCGTAGACACGATTAAACACGGTTTGATGATCGTGCCCCCGGCCAGTTGGACATAGCCCGGTGGCCCCGCCTGTAGCATTTCGTTCG
>JAAUQE010000140.1 GCA_012032425.1 Leptolyngbya sp. RL_3_1
GCGGACGTTATTAATGTGCAAAACGCTAGCACTAAAAAGATGATGCCGAGCAAGCTGGCTAAGGCACAGGACCAAAACCGCAGGTCGAACAAAATATTGCCGCCGCCCGCCATCCGCCCAGACATGCGCTCGACCCAAAAACCGGTCAGGAGTAAGGCAATACCCACGAGAGGGACAATGCCGCGATCGACCAACTGGGTGGTGAGGCTCAACTGCCACTGGGGGTTCAAAAAATCAGGCGGGACCAGCAGCATGATGTAGTCGAGCAGAGCAGACAAAACGGTCACCACACCCACAAGCTTGAGGGAAATGGCTGCCAGGGGGGCCACTGGCGAACTACTGAGAGGTTGATCAGCGGTCATAGGGCTGTTTTGGAGACTACAGTCATACATTTTGCCCTGGTAACTGCTCAAATCATCGCTACTGTCCAAAAAGTCTTGGTAAAACCTGCTCTGGAGACAGTCATCAGTGACTTTTCATGCTGAGGCGATCGTCCAGAGCCCTGGCTCAGGTTGCGATTTTGGTAACCGCGATCGCCCCACCCCACCATTGCTCCTAGAGTGGGATGGATTACCGTTTCAAAGACTCGACTGCCATGGCTACGCGATCGCTCACCCATCTAGCCCTAATGGCGCTGTTAATCTGGCCTGCGGCGGTCACCCCGGCGATTGCGGGCACCAGCTCGACCTTAGTCAACGACACCTCACAACTGCCGGATCAGGTGCGCGATCGCCTCCTGCACCACCTCAGTCAGACCACCGCAGTACCGGTGGCTGATCTCATCATCACTGATTATCAAGCCGCCGACTGGTCTGATAGCTGTCTTGGGCTCGCGCCCGCCGAGATTTGCGCCGCTGTGATTACACCGGGTTGGCGCATTGAAGTGACAGCGGGTAGCCGGACCTGGCTTTACCGCACCGATGCCGATGGGACCCACTTGCGGCAAGCGCGCGAAACCGATGCCGTCAATCCCGACGACCCGCCCCACCCGCTCCCGCCCGGTCTGTTTGATCGCTTGGGGGCTCAGATCGCGACAGATTATGGCGTTGCCGAAGCCAGCTTAACCATCACAGCGGTGGAATTCACCACCTGAGATGGCTGTTATGGGCTGCCTGTGCCAGTTGGCACCCCTTGTGCTCGGATCGCGATTCTCGGGGCCAGGGTGATGGTGAGCGCACCGGGAAATGTCTGGGTCTATCACACCGATCGCGACGGCATCGATATGCGGCTTAATCCCGTGGCCAGTCAGCTCAACACCCTCACCCTGGCACCGCAGTTTATCCCACCCGAAGAGATGCCGGTCTTAGCCAACCCTATCCCTGAGACCCTGTTCAGCGTGATCATTGACGATGCGGGCAATCGCTATCAGATCTCGATATACCAGGATCGCTCGGTAGCAGGTTATCAATGGGCGGATGCCGAGCGCTGGGCCGCAGTGGACTTGGGTTCGATTTCGTACCGCGATCTATTTGAATTGCGCGATCGCCTCACAGACGCACAGTTTGCTGGCTTTCATGGCCTGCGCTACGGGATGTGGCCGTCGAGCGATACCCTCACCTACACCCTCGTGGGTGGACAAGAAGACTGGGTCGTACAGTATGACACCGCGATCGCGGACCAGTTGCCGTTGCCGTTGCAGACGCTAATCGCAACTTGGGTTGCCTTGGGCCTTGAAAACAGATGATTAGCCCCTTACTGGGTGAGCGGAATCATCACCTGGAATTCGGTCCCTTGACCTAGCTCCGAGGTGCATTGCAACTTGCCACCGTGTTTTTCGGTGACAATTTGATGGCTGATCGAGAGCCCTAAACCCGTCCCTTTGCCGATGGGTTTGGTGGTGAAAAATGGATCAAATAACTTGGCTTGATGCAGAGCAGGAATGCCGGGGCCATTATCTCGAATGCGGATGACGGCCTGATTGTCTTGCTGTTCGGTCACCAGGGTGATGCTGGGGGCTTCCTGCTGATTCGGCCAGCCCTTTTGAGCAATTTCTTGATCTAAAGCATCAATGGCATTGCCAATTAAATTCATAAAGACCTGGTTGAGCTGGCTGGGATAGCATTCCACCTGAGGTAAATCACCATACTGTCTGATCAGCTGAATTGCTTGGCGATCGGGCTTGGCATTAAGGCGATGCTGCAAAATCAGTACGGTGCTGTCAATGCCTTCATGGATGTCAACGTCTTTTTTGTCGGCTTCGTCTAGGCGAGAAAAGGTACGCAGAGACATGACAATTTGCTGGATCCGCTTGCTGCCAATCTGGAACGACTGGAGAATTTTTTCGAGGTCTTCTAACAGATAGTCAACCTCAACCGCTTCAATATATTCAGCAATTTCTGGGGCGGGATTGGGGTAGTGCTGTTGGTAGAGATCTAGCAGCGTCACTAATTCGCCAAAGTATGCCTTGATGTGAGGAATATTGCCGTGAATAAAATTGACTGGGTTATTGATTTCATGGGCGATGCCCGCCACCATTTGGCCGAGCCCTGACATTTTTTCGGTTTGGACCAACTGGGCTTGGGTCTGCTTTAAATGGGCCAGCGCTTCCTGAAGTTGACGGGCCTTTTCTTGGGTGATGGCGGCACTGTCTTTGGCCTGGGCATAGAGTTCACCCTGTTGAATAGCGATGCCCACTTGTCCCGCTAAAGCCCGGAGCAACTCAATTTCACTGGCTTCCCACTGCCGAGGACCCGAGCATTGATGGGCAATCAGTAACCCCCAGAGGGCCGCCTGCACAAAATTGGCACCACGACGCTGGCCCGCACTTGCAGGGTTTGCAAGTGGTCGTGGTGATGGGGTGCGAGGTCAGCGGTGGCCAAATCGGTGATGGTGCGGACTTGCCCCTGGCGATAGATCTCGACATCCTGCTGATAAAAGCCATTGTTTTGACCCATGGCTCCAAGGGTGGACCCCCAAGGCTGGGCGACAGAAGCGACCGCGACGCGTCCCTCCCAGTGGTCGCCAAAGCGATAGATCAAGACGCGATCGGCCTTGAAAAGCTGACGCACCTCATCCACCGTAGTTTGTTGGATCGATTCTAGGGTGAGGGACTGGCGGATTTGGCTGGAAATTTGATTAAGGATTTCCTCTTGCTTAGCTAGGTTGCGAAAGGTGGTTTCAGATTGCTTGAGCAGATCCTCCGCGATTTTGCGCTCGGTAATGTCTTCGATGGTGCCTAACAGGCCAATCACGTTGCCCTCAGAGTCGTGGAGGGGGAGCTTACTGGTTTCGCGCCAGCTCATGCGCCCGTCAGCCTGCCGCTGGGATTGCTTGATCCGCAGCATCGGGGTATCGGTGTCCATGACGCGGCGATCGCATTCCCGGTACCAGTCTTTTTGCTCCTGGGTCCAGGGCAGATCGTCGTCGGTAATGCCAATCACCTGTTCGGGATCCCCAATGCCCGCCATTTTGGCCCAGCGCCGGTTGCAGCCCCGATAGACCGAGTCCCGATCTTTCCAAAAAATGTACTGAGGAATGTTGTCCAGTACCAACTGCATCAATTCGGGGGTGTGCTCGGCAGGTTTGATATTTAGAGGCCCCTGGGTCGGTCTTGACGCTGTCGCCCCAGACCAACCGGGGGTGGCTTGCTCGGCCAGAGTGACCGGAATATCCGCCAGCGAGGCGGTCTCTAAATCCGGCATTTCCACCCCTAACAAGGCATCGGGAGCACCGGTGGAGAGATGCGGCTCGGACCGATCCGGGTCTACACAGGAAACCGGGCCTTGGGCAGGGATTTCGCGACTGATACTGAGAATCTGACTCACCTGTCCCTGGGGATCGAGTAGGGGGGTATAGGTGGTTTCATACAGTTGCACCCCGTTAGCGGTAGGTATGGGGTGAATGCGGCGCTCGGCCTTGCTCTGGTGCAGGACGTGGCGATCGCGTCCTCCACCTGTCGCCAATATTTTCGCCAAGCTTGGGGATAGTTGGTTGGTTCAGTGTGGCTGACTAAGTCACCATTGGTGAACCCCAGCAGCTTGTCTGAGGAGACCTCTAGCGCCGTTACCAAGGCATCACTGACGGCCCAATAGCAGCGATCGGGGCCAAAGCAGGCCATCCGCTCTGGGGAATTCTCAACCAGTTGTTGCAAACAGTGGGGCAGAGCCGGTCTGGAGTTGGAAAACGCAACAGTCATCAGGATTTGGGTAGGATGCGGGACAACTCAATCTCGACAAGACCTACAGAGATGTTGACGGTTACAAGTCGCCCGATGACAATTACGGGGCAGGCGGCTGTCTCTAACTCACCCCATCCTCACCCGAAACAACCCGACCCTATACAGCACTTATACGGATCTATAAAGCGACGGATCGATACAGCGCCAACGGTTCATGCTGTACGGATGTGACGGATCGCCCCATAATTAAAGGACTTCCTGCCAGAGGCGACGCTGTAGATGTGACAATAAAACGACGTTTAAACGCCAACCAGTCGCATCACTTGAATCCACTTATGAGTGTCAGCAATGAAAGCTGCCGAACTTCCAGCCAACGAAAAGGACCGGCTGGGAGCACTCCAACGCTACAACATCCTGGATACGGCAGCCGAGCCAGCCTTTGATAGCCTCACCACCTTAGCGGCCCAAATTTGCGACGCCCCGATCGCCCTGGTGAGTCTGGTGGATGAAAACCGCCAGTGGTTTAAAGCCAAATGCGGCCTGGATGCGAATGCAACGAGCCGTGACCTCGCTTTCTGCGCCCACGCCATTTTGCAGCCAGAGACGCTGCTGATTATTCCCAATGCCCTAGAAGATCAGCGCTTTGCCGATAGTCCGTTGGTGACGGCGGCTCCCCATATTCGCTTTTACGCAGGGCTCCCTTGGTGACGCCGGATGGCTTTGCCCTCGGGACGCTCTGCGTGATCGATCGAGTGCCCCGACAACTGACGCCGACTCAAATTGCATCGCTCAAAGCCCTGGCAGCCCAAGTGATCTGTCAACTGGAACTGCGCTTTCAATTAGCCACTAAAGAATTCCTCTTGGCGCAATATCAGCAGGCTGAGGTGGGACTCCATCAAGCCCGCGATGCCGCGAATGCTGCGAATCGGGCCAAGAGCGAGTTTTTAGCCAACATGAGCCATGAACTGCGTACGCCGCTGAATACAATCCTGGGGTTTACCCAATTGATGATGCGCGAGGGGCGCTTCGATGCCCAGTCCTTGGAAGCCTTAGCCATCGTCAATCGCAGTGGTGAGCATCTGCTGGCTCTGATTAACGATGTCTTAGAAATGTCTAAGATTGAGGCGGGACGAGTCTCTCTGCACCTGACCTGCTTTAATCTGCATCAACTGTTGGCCAGCTTAGAAGACATGCTACAGCTCCGTGCCCAGAGCAAGGGGCTCCAGCTTCAGTTCCGCTGGAGCCCGGACGTGCCGGTGTGCATTGAATCCGATGAGGCCAAGTTGCGCCAAGTGTTGCTCAACCTCTTAGGCAACGGCATTAAATTTACCGCGCAGGGTAGGGTCAGCCTACAGGTGCAGGTGCATCCTCCCCCTGAAAAGGATCCCCACGGAGCCGATATTACCCTCCAGTTTGCGATCGCCGATACCGGCCCTGGCATTTCGCCTGACGAGATCGACCAACTGTTTGATCCCTTTGTGCAGACCGCTACGGGCCATCGTTCCCAAGAAGGCACGGGGTTGGGGCTTCCCATTAGCCAGCAGTTTGTGCAGTTGATGGGGGGCGATCTCACTGTTGCCACCGCGCTCGATCACGGGTCTACCTTTACGTTTACCCTGCCCGTCCGGATCGTCCACCCCGACCTGGTTTCGCCGCCACAGCCTCAGCGATCGCCCCAGCGCCTCGCCCCTCACCAACCGGACTATCGCATCCTGGTGGTCGAAGATCATGACGCTAATCGTCAGTTATTGGTGCGCCTCCTCAGCCACAGCGGCTTTCAGGTGGAAGCAGCCCAAAATGGCCAGCACGCCCTTGATCTGGCCCAGCAATGGCGACCTGATTTGATTTGGATGGATATTCGGATGCCGGTGATGGATGGCTACGAGGCCACCCGCCAAATCAAGGCTATGAACCTAGACCCTGCACCCGTAATTTTGGCCCTTACAGCCAGTGCCTTTGAGGCGGAACGGGGGCGGGCGAGTCGCGGCGGGCTGCCAAGACTTTGTGCGCAAACCCTTTCGTCACGAAACCCTGCTTGCCAAGATGGCCGATTACCTGCCGATTCGATACCTGTATGGGGGTGATGTTGCGGAGACTGATGCCGAAGTTTCCCTGCCGATTGCTGAGATCACGACCCAGTTAACCCAGGCGCTGCAACAAATGCCGCTGACTTGGCAACAACAGGTACAGGCAGCGGCGATGAAAGGAGCAGATGAAGAGCTGCTCACCCTAATTGAACAAGCGCCTCAAGTGGCAGAACCGCTAGCTAAGCAACTAACCGACTGGACGCTGAATTTTGATTTTGACGCAATTATTCATCTGATCCATGCGGTGGAATAAAATTCATCTGTTCTATTTGCTGGGACACCCAGGTATCCATGCCTGTTTCGTCAAGGACTTTGGCACCCAAGTCTTGATAGGTCTCGGTGGTGCTGTCATACAGCTTCATTAATCGCCTATGGTCCGACACGTCTGGCCTGGGTGGCAACGCTACCACCGCCAACGGCAATTCCGGCATAGACTCTTTTACATCCACAATCATCCAGGCCAGCGAGTCCATGACGGCCTCAGAGGTTTGCACCTCAAACGAAATGCCATGGGCTGCAAAAAAAGGCTTGCCATTCGCGACCGTGACATCAAACTTGTGATTTTTGTGGTGACCGGATAGTTCGTAATTGGTTCTCAGCAGCTCTTTGACGGCATCCTTGCCAAACTGCTGTTTCAGCAAGTTTCGGACATGGGTTGTGGCTAGTCGTGCCGCAAATTGGCGATCGCGGGGTTTGGGTCGCTGGTTCGTTTCTAGCAAATAGGTCTGCACCATTGTCTCAAGCAAGTCATCCACCGACTCTAGGGATCCTCTAGGCGCGGTAAATTGAACGCTATTCCTCCAACCGTCAGCAACTGCTAGCAACCGTTCATGTTTGGGAGTAGGGCCAGACTGATCTCCTGGGAATAACAAGCCTGATCCGGCAACCTCCTCCATTTGCTGAGCAAATTCTTTCAGAATGGCGATATCTTCACGTTGGCCAAAGCACCGGACGCGCTCCCAACTCGACAAAAAGTGGACCTGTACCGTTTCATCGTCAAAAGCCAGAACGCCGACATTAATCCGCTCATCAGTGATCGGATTAGGGACATATTGAATAACGCTATAGCGACTGACCATGACTCTTTTCCCCCTAGCGCTCTGACTCAAAGGTTATGGGTAAATCCCTTTGACGATTGCGCAAGTACCTCACCAACGTAATCCGTTCCTCGATTGTAAGTCCCCAGCTATCAGGCAGGCTAGCGACGACTTTCACAATCTGTGCCTCAGAAATTGCAGATAAGGCATCAAGCGCACCCTGTAACTCATCAGATGTGAGCGCGCAGTCTTGAAAGCATCGAGGCATAAAAGGGGCAACGGCTGCTTGTAAGTCTTCTGTGTGCCAATCTGGCCCACCAGGGAAAAAGTGCCCATGATCAACGGAGTGAATTAAACGCGGCGGGGTTCGGCTAAACAGAAACTGCCAATCACCTGGGAAAACCCAACCATAGAGCACCGCTAGACGGGCTAAGCGAGGTCGATTCTCCGGTTGGCTGGTTGCAATCAGCGCGATCTGGTCAATACAGTTGGGAATAAACTGAGTCCCATGAGCCATCCCTGGGGGAATGTGCGATAGCCTCGGCTCAATTTCAATCAGTTCCGCTGGGATCTGAATTAATCGTGGCTTGCCCACGGGAGCCCCTAGAAGTATGCCTAAACGCGCCACGATCTGGTCATTGACAATTTGGCGGCCCGCTTGCTTGCCTTTCACCATGTAGCTTTCACCGTCAGAACACTGCATCATGACAGGGCAGGCTTTGGTGCAATAGCCACGCAAGAAGGTTCTAGCTTGAATCGGTGCTTCTCGCTCTAGAGAAGTCGTTGCTAACTGGCACCGCCAATATTCATCGTCCTGTGGTGTCTGTTCGACCTCAGCGCTCACCCGCTTCCCCAATTTGTGGCAGATATCCACCTAAGGTATCGCAAGCCTGCAAGTGACGATGCTGACGGAGATGGAGAGGTAATTTAAAGCTTCGATGAAGATGTGAGTAATACTATGGACGTCGTGAAATCACCGATCTAGATTTGAAATGTCAGTCATTGATTCCGATTTCTATAGCGAACGCTTTATATCGAAGACGCCCTGGGGCCAAAAGCCCTGGGGCTTATTATTGGTCGATCAGGGCGGCTGGGGTGTTTGTGACCTCAGTCATGGGCTGACCCCAGTCACCATCACTTCAACGGGTCGGTTTGTCGCACGGTAAAACGATTGAAATGTCACAGCGGTTTTGAGACGCGCCTCACCCCCCAAAACCAGGGGGCACGAGATGATAGAGGTGTCGAAAGAAACAACATAGCGGTGTGCGTTACGCCCGCTGAGCCCGAGTTCCTGATGATCACCCTCACTCACGGAGTTCCTGCCATGACCCCTGAACAAATTGACGGTCTATCCATCTGCTTAGCAATTGCCCTAATGACGTTGGCCGTAGGTCCGATGTTGGTGTGGGGGATCGGCGAGCATAGCGCTTAAGTTTTCTTCTTCCTCCTTCTCAAAAGAGACAGCAGCACATTCGCCCCTAGTTTCGGCTGGGGGTTTTATTTTGCTATGGTCAATGCCGCAAAGCTTGCGGCATTGGCGACGCCAACCCTTACGCTCTCCAGCAGCTCGTTTAGTACCGGATGGCATCAGTTTCAACACGATTGCAGGGGCTAGTACTTAAGGGCGGAATTAACCCAGCCATTACAACCCAAGGCAAGGGGCTTAAGCCCCTTGTTCAATGCTAAGGCTATTTAAGCTGCTGAGTACTAGGGGGCAAGGCGGCTAGGGGGCTAAAAACTGGAATAGTCCAATCATTTACGCCCTTGGGTCCTAAAGTAATTGGGCCGCTTCGACCTTGGCGATTTGTTTTGGGGCTTGAATGGCTGTGAAGAGTTGAATAGCCCGCTGAAAATGGGTTTGGGCCATTTCGATCGCCCCCTGAACCTGGTGGGTGAGGCCGCACTGGTAGTGGGCTTCAGCTAAGTCACTGCGCGCCCCCAGATCTTCGAACAAGCCCAACGCCGTTTGCAGGGCCGAGATCGCCCCCACCCAATCCTGGCGCTGGCGGGCGAGTTCCCCTTGCCCGACCAATGCCTTGGCCTGAACTTGGCGATAGTGGCTGGTTTTGGCAAAGGCGATCGCCTGCTCGTAAAGCGTCTCGGCCCGCTGAGATTGACCGCTATTGGCGTAGGTTTGCCCCAGCAACTGCATGAAAAAGGCAAAGCGTCCGGTATCTTCAGGGCGGGCTTTGTCAGTGAGGGCTTGGTAGGCTTGCTCAGCGGCGGCGAGGGCCTGAGTCTGGCGGGTCGGATCGCTCCCGTAGGACTGCACCAAAGCCCAGCAGAGGGTGGCTTTATCGGCCCAGCTTTGGTGAGCCGTGCCGGTGGCGATATCGATCACCTGCTGAAAAATTGCGGCAGCTTTGTCCAGATTCCACAAATCCAAGTGGTAGAGCCCCAGGCTGAGCAGGGCATCCACCTGCACCATGGTGAGGCAATAAGCCGAGTGGCTCTGGTGCTGATCCTCGGGTAAGGCTTGGAGACAGTGAAGGGCGATCGCCGCGCCTGTTCTTGCAGGGCAATGGCGTTATGGACCTGACCCGAGATCCAATGGACATCCGCCAAGATATTCCGCAGTTCGCTGGCCCGCTGATCTTCGGGCAGATGGGGCAATAGGGCGGTGATGGCGGTCCGCAACGGTTGCAATAACCCAATCCGATAGATTGCGCTGCCTAGGGTGAGATACTGGCCCCACTGATTGTGGTAGCTGTGGAGTAAGACGGCGGCGGCCCCGGCATAGTCGGCGATCGCCCAGCAATGGTAATAGGCTTCCAGGGCATGGGTAGCTTCAGTGACCGTGGTCAGGGTCGTCACCGATTCGGTCCAAAACTGGGCGGCTTGATGGTGGGCCAAGGGCCAATCTGGCGTGGGGCGCAAGCGGTTGAGGGCCTCCGCCTGCACCACTGGATGCAGCCAATAATGACCCCGATGGCTTTCTAATAAAGAGCGATTGCGGAGCGACATGATCACCTGCCGATGGCGGGCGGGATCCACATCCCACATCAGCGCCAGCACCCCTGCCGTGGGCAGACGCGGCACATCTTGATAGCGGTAGGCTCCTAAACGGCAAAACAGGCGATAGGCTTCTAGGTCCAGATCCTTGAGGCGGTTTACCTGGCTGGCCACCAAATTTTTGAGGTCGAGGGCCAGCAGCGGGTCGGTGCTATTTTCTTGCCAGTAAGCATCCCCCTCACCATCAAAGTCCCCCTGAATTGCCCCCCGCAAGATGGTCATGGCTTTAGCATTACCGCCATAGGCCCGATGCATCGCCGTTAAAGGGGTCTCGGTAATCTCAATGGCGGTTTGGGCAAAAAAATCTCGCCAGGTCTCGACCCCCAGTCCGGGTAAACGGTAATGGGTGACGGTGATGCTGGGTTCGCAGAGGCGATCGCGGCTGGTCAGCAAGGTGACGGCTTGGCCCTTGGGGTCACAGAGCACCCGCAGCACGTCGCCATAGCGACTCTGCTGGGGCCAAAACCGGCCCTGACTGTCCAGGGCCGGTTCGAGGTTGTCGATCAAAATCCCGACCCGGCGAGTGCGGAGCTGGCGCTTCAGGCGATCGAGGGTGACCCCAAAGTCTCGCCCTGGCTCAATTTGAAAATCCTGGCGCAGCCATTCCTCCACCACCTGCTCAGCAGGAGTGATGTTAACGGTTTCCTTAGCCATCAACAGCTCTAGCACCTGATCAAACCCAGCCTGCTCCAGAAACTGCTGGGCCAAGGTGGTTTTGCCAATGCCCCCTTCCCCTTTGAGAACCAGGGTGCGGTGGCCCTGGTGAATGAGGGTTTGCAGATCGGCGATCGCCTTGTCTCGACCGAGAAATGGAATGGGAGTTGGGGCGTTGGGGGGCTGGGGGGCTGGGGTGAGCGGGTTTGCAGAGGCGAGGCGG
>JAAUQE010000141.1 GCA_012032425.1 Leptolyngbya sp. RL_3_1
TCGACCCAGTGGATGTCAAAACCCAGGATCAGCCCACGCTGCATTTAACGCCCTTTATGCTGATCTCTCTGGGAGGATCCTGAGACTGCCGCAATGATGCAGTTGCTCTGGCGAGAATACGTCGCCTCTCGCCGGTCTGCGACCTTCTGGCAAGAGCTCTGCCAGGTTGAGAAGCACCTATCCGAGCGGATTACCGAGAGCCACATTCAACTGCGCCAAAACTACTTGCGTCTGATGCAAGAACAGTAGGGCCATTGCCCAGCTGCCCAGACACTGTGAGGGCGCTAGTACTCAATGGCAGAATCAACGTGACCATTCCAGTTTCTAGCCCCCTTGCCCCTTAAGCACCCCTGTCATCAGGAATCGTGCTGGCACTGATGCCATCCGACACCAGTAATCCATGCGATTTTTAGGAATTGATTTAGGCTGGCAATCGGGGGCCAGCGGCCTCTGCTGCTTAGAACTGGTGGATCAAACCCTGGCGCTCGTGGCCCTCACTCGACGGGATACCAAGGCGGAAGTCTTGGACTGGGTGGATGCCATGGTACCTACTGGCGAACCGGCAATGATCGCGATCGATGCCCCCACGGTGATCCCCAACGCTACGGGGATGCGGTTACCCGATCGCCTCGCCCATCGCTACTTCGGCAAATACGATGCGGGCTGCTACCCCGCCAACCAAGGTCGCCCCTTTGCGGAAACGCTGGTGCAGTTTAGCCAAGCCCTGGAAGCTAGAGGCTTTGCCCATGCCCCGACGATTATTCCCCAACAGGTGGGACTGTATCAGATTGAGCTGTTTCCCCACCCAGCCACCATCCATCTTTTTCACCTGGATCGGATTCTCAAATACAAGAAAGGGCGGCTGGCCCAACGGCGACCGGAGTTAGAAAAGCTGCGATCGCTCCAGCTCAAGATTCTCCCCACCCTAGCGCCCGCCTTGGCCCTAGCCGAACACCAGCTCCCGGGCATCCCTACCGGCGGAGCCCAGCTCAAAGCCGTCGAAGACCAATTGGACAGCGTGATTTGTGCCTACGCCGGTGCCCACTGGTGGTGGTGGGGGCTGGAACGCAACTGGGTCCTGGGTTCCCTGGATACGGGCTACATTGTCGTGCCCGCCCCCGACCAAGGCCCGCAGCCCGTGAGGGGAGCGGCGGATGAATGTGGGTGAGGGGAATGAGCATTTGGATGCTCATTCACAATTTGAGGCGGTCATGGCAACGTCAGCATCGAGTCTTTATGTCATCGAACGCTTGAATTCACCTGAGAGTGATGCCCCCAAGGGGCATAGAACATCAGTCGGCAAACTGATAGTTTGCTATGAGTGATATTGCTGACTGACTGACAAAAGTGTCTTGCGTAGGTTGGGTAGAACGGAGTGAAACCCAACACCAGCAATGGTTTCGTTGGGTTACGCTGTCGCTAACCCAACCTACAGCAGAATCAGGGTTTCAAGGGTTTTGTCAGTCAACCAGGTGATATTGTCTCATTGAGTTTCACCGCAGTTTGAAAGCTCAACCTTAGATCGGGTTTTTCTAGCCACAACCTATTGGGCTTTGCACTCAGTTATGACCTTTAAAAAGCCCTGCCCTTCCGATGATCAAATTCCTTTACACCGTCATGGAGATGAGCCGGCAACTGCTCACCAGCACGTTCATGATCCTGAATCACTCCAGCGCATTCTGAACCGACTGGCCCGGATTGAAGGTCACATTCGAGGCATTAAGACTATGGTTCAAGACAGTCGGTCCTGTCCTGAGGTCTTAGTCCAAATTGCTGCTGTTCGAGGCGCTTTGGATCGGGTGGCACGCGTCATTCTGGATGAGCATCTTAGCGATTGCCTCAAACGCGCTGCGGAAGAAGGCAACATTCAGGAAGAAATTGCGCAATTGAAAGCGGCACTGGATCGCTTTTTGCCCTGACCTTTTGCCCTGACTTCATGATTGACCCGCGATCGCACTAAGCTAATCGTCATTCAAACCTCCAGGCCGATCCCCTTACAGCCAGGGCTTTAGAGCGACCCACATGCCATTTAGAGGCTTAAAGCTGGCTACGTGCAGTCATCAATCGAACCCGAGCTAATGCCCCTTAGGGGCATAGAACATCGGCAAGCAATTTGATAGGTTGCTCACGGGAGAAAAAACAATGGAAATAAGTCTGTCTCGATCAGGCATGGCGAGCCTCTCGCGATACGTTCAATGCCTGAGAGATATCGATTTTCATCAATGCATTCCCCCTCAAAAAAGTGATGACATTCGTTGAGAGAGAATTAGATCCTGATGGCTTACGAGCTTCCCACTTTACCCTATGACTACCAGGCGCTTGAACCTCATATTTCCAAGGGCACTTTAGAGTTTCACCACGACAAGCATCACGCCGCTTATGTGAGTAAGTTCAATACTGCGGTGGCAGGCACTGACTTAGATCGCCAGCCCATTGAAGCGGTGATCAAAGCGATCGCAGGTGACTCCGAAAAGGCGGGGGTGTTCAACAACGCCGCTCAAGCCTGGAACCACACCTTCTACTGGAACAGCATGAAGCCCGGTGGTGGCGGGATGCCCACAGGCGAGCTGGCCAAGAAAATTGAGGCGGATTTTGGCAGCTTTGAGAAATTTTCAGAAGCCTTCAAAACTGCCGGGGCGACTCAGTTCGGCAGTGGCTGGGCTTGGCTCGTGCTGGATAATGGCACCCTCAAAGTCACCAAAACGTTGAACGCCGATAACCCTTTGACCCGTGGGCAGGTGCCGCTGCTGACCATGGATGTTTGGGAGCACGCCTATTACTTGGATTACCAAAACAAGCGCCCTGACTACATCGGAGCCTTTTTAGGGAGCCTGGTCAATTGGGACTTTGCTGCTCAGAACCTGGCAGCAGCCTGAGCCTGCTTATGGCTTCAACTGACTTAGCTAATTCCATTCTGGGCGTTGCTGATTCGTGGGATGAATGCCCCACCCTGCGGGAAGAGCAAGCTCTACATCCCAAACCCTTCTCCCAGCGGGAGAAGGGCTTCAATATCCAGTCCCCTCTACCTTTGGGAGAGGGCTAGGGTGAGGGGGATCAGCAAGCTCATCCTCAAATTCAGCAACGCCCCACTCTGTAGCTGAGTTTGCAGTCTGGCTGCACGGCTCTGTCTCGCCGAGGCAGAGCTGCTTTATTTGGTTTTATCCAATTCAACTATGATTCTGAACCCTGATTACCCTCACATCGTCCGGTCGTTCACCTATCGGGGATGGCGGCTAGAGGTTGACCAGAGCGAAGAGGAGGGTCAAGTTCTGTATGCCGTTTGGGCGAATTACGAGGCGGGCTGTGCGATCGCGGTTCCCTGTGCTTTTACCCAAGCAGAGGCCATTAAGCGAGCCAAAAGATATGTGGATGCTCGCATGAATACCCCTTTCATCAAAATTGTGTGAGGTTGCTATGAGTCTGAGAAAACAAGTCTTTCTGGGGAATTTAGGCGCTGCTCTGTTTGGCATCGGGTTAGTCGGCTGCGGTGCTGGCCCAACCGAGTCGGCGGATGTCTCAGAACCCGCTGAGTCGGCTGCTCGGACAGGGTCGGCAGAGCAGATTGTGTTGGCGATCGGGGGCGAAAGTGAAGAAGGCTATGACCCGACGCTGGGCTGGGGCCGCTATGGTTCGCCCCTGTTCCAAAGCACGCTGCTGAAGCGGGATGCCGACCTCAATATTGTCAACGACCTGGCGACGGACTATACCGTGAGTGAGGATGGCCTGACCTGGACGGTGACGATTCGCGATGATGCCGTCTTCTCCGATGGCGAACCCTTGACGGCGGCAGATGTGGCCTACACCTTCAACCAGGCCGCCGAAAGCGGGGGTCTGACGGACGTCACTGTTTTGGATGAAGCGGTGGCCGTGGATGACACCACCGTTGAACTGCGCTTAGAGGAACCCCAAAGTACGTTCGTCAATCGCCTGATCACCCTGGGCATTGTGCCGGAACATGCCCACGGTCCTGACTATGCCCGCAACCCGATCGGCTCTGGCCCCTATC
The DNA here is from genome assembly GCA_012032425.1 of Leptolyngbya sp. RL_3_1. GTDB lineage: Bacteria > Cyanobacteriota > Cyanobacteriia > Phormidesmidales > Phormidesmidaceae > PCC-6406. Next base: position 4,007 of record JAAUQE010000141.1, read on the forward strand.
AGTTGGTGCAGTGGGATGAAGGGCAACAGTTGATTGTCGAGGCGAATCCTAACTACTACGGCGACGCTCCTGGCCTTGATCGCCTCGTCTTTCTTTTTGTAGAAGAGGATGCGGCCTTTGCAGCGGCTAGAGCTGGCGAGGCTCAGGTGGCCAGTGTGCCCCAAGCGCTAGCGATACAAGATATCGAGGGCATGACCCTCTACGACGTTACCAGCGTGGATAATCGGGGGCTGATGTTTCCCTACGTGCCGGCATCGGCAGGGGAAACGACGCCCGATGGTGACCCGGTTGGCAACGATGTGACAGCAGATCCGGCCATCCGGCAGGCGGTGAATTACGCCGTCGATCGCCAAGCTCTAGTCGAAGGCGTCCTCGAAGGCTACGGCTCGGTGGCCTACGGCCCGGTGAGTGGACTCGCGTGGGAAGAGCCGAGCGCGGCGATCGCCGATGCCCAGCCCGAGCAGGCCCAGGAAATTCTGGCGGCGGGCGGCTGGACGGATAGCGACGGTGATGGCGTGTTGGAGAAAGAGGGCCTGAAAGCCGAATTCACGATTCTCTATCCCGCTAGCGACAGTACCCGACAAGCCCTGGCGCTCTCAGTTGCGGAAATGCTGAAACCTGTGGGCATCCAGGCCAACGTGGAAGGCAAAAGTTGGGACGAAATCGAACCAGCCATGCACAGCAATGTTGTCGTCTTCGGCTGGGGCAGTCACGACCAGACCGAGATGTACAACCTCTACCACAGTCAAGCCGCCCAGGGCGATTTCTACAATGCGGGCTACTACGCCAACCAAGCCATTGACGAAACCCTGGATCTGGCGATGGGGGCTCCGTCGGAGGCGGAGGCGATCGCCTTCTGGAAAGCAGCCCAGTGGGACGGCAACCAGGGCTTTACTGCCAAAGGGGATGCCGCTTGGGCCTGGTTGGTGAACCTGGATCACACCTACTTCGTCAGCGACTGCCTGGATATCGGCCAACCCCAAGTGGAACCCCACGGTCACGGCTGGCCCATCACGGCCAACATCGCCGAGTGGGAGTGGACATGCAATTAAGGCCAATTTTGACCTTCGCCGCTCAAAAGCTCTTGCGGTTGGGACTCTTGCTGCTGGCGGTGGCAATATTCACCTTTGTGCTGCTCAGTCTGTCGCCCATTGACCCGGTGCGGGCTTACATCGGCGCGGACATGCTGCAAATCAGCCCCGAGCAGCGACAGCTCATTGCGGAACGCTGGGGATTGGATCAGCCAATGCTGGTTCGGTTTGGAGATTGGCTGGGGCAGCTCATACAGGGCAACTGGGGCACCTCGATGGTGTTTAACCAGCCGGTGGGCGAGGTGATTGCTAAGCGATTTTGGGTGTCGCTGCAAATGCTGGCGATCGCCTGGTTGCTCTCCGGCCTTCTCGGCTTAGGGTTGGGCATTGTGTCGGGAGCCCTGGCAGGTTCCTGGATTGACCGTGTCATCCGCCTTTATGCCTACACCTTGGCCTCATCGCCGACGTTCTGGGTAGCGCTGCTGTTGCTGATTATCTTCTCCGTTTCGCTGAGAGTGACGCCGATCTGCTGTGCCGCCCCGCCAGGTGTGTTGGCAGAGGACGTGACGTTCTGGCAGCATCTCCACCATCTGCTGCTGCCCGCCATTACCCTCAGCATTATCGGCATCGCCAACATTGCCTTGCACACCCGGCAAAAGCTGATCGACGTGCTGCACAGCGACTACATCCTGTTTGCCCGCGCCCAAGGTGAACCGCTCTGGGGCGTCGTTCGCCACCACGGCTTTCGCAACCTAATTCTGCCCGCGTTGACCCTGCAATTTGCTTCCTTGAGTGAGCTGTTTGGCGGGTCTGTCTTGGTGGAGCAGGTGTTTGCCTATCCCGGCCTCGGCGAGGCCACGGTGCAGGCGGCGCTGCGGAGTGACATCCCGCTGCTAGTCGGCATTGTGTTCTTCAGTGCTCTCTTTGTCTACACCGGCAATACCTTAGCTGACTTGGCCTATCCCATCATTGATCCGCGCATTCGGTTGGGAGGGAATTAGTTTGGAGTTCTCAATTTTGAGTTCTTAGTTTTTAGTTTTTGGTTGTTGGCTCTCTAGTTAAGGTTTCAACCCCATTCATTCGGAACTCAACATTCAAAACTTAAAACTCAAAGTTCAACCCTACTCATTCAAAACTCAAAATTCAAAACTATCCATGTCCCTCACGACCACCACTCCAGTTACCGTCCCCAGACGCCGCAGCAATCGGCGGCAGCAAACCCTCTGGGGCATCGCTCTCTGTGCGCTGTTTCTACTGGCTATCATTCTCAGCCCCTGGGTGATGGACGATGCTGGCCTCGGCCCGGTGCTGGTTCAGCGCAATCAGCCTCCGGCTCTGGCTCACCCCTTTGGTACCGATTGGTTGGGGCGAGATATGCTCAGCCGCTCTCTGCACGGTATGTCCCTGAGCTTGCGTATCGGCCTCCTCGCCGCCGCCATCAGCGCGCTAATCGGCACCGGGCTGGGGCTGGCAGCGGGGACTCTGGGCGGCTGGGTCGATGCCGTGATCACCTGGATCATCGACGTGTTCTTCAGCCTGCCCCACCTGGTGCTGCTAATTTTGATCGCCTTTGCCATGGGCGGCGGCACCGCTGGCGTGATCGTCGCCGTGGCGCTCACCCACTGGACCAGCTTGGCGCGGGTGATTCGGGCGGAGGTCTTGCAGGTCAATAGTTCTGATTATGTGCAGCTCTCCCACCGTCTGGGGCGATCGCCCCTCTGGATCGCCCGTCATCACATGGTGCCTCACATTATTCCGCAACTGCTGGTGGGCCTAATTCTGCTGTTCCCCCACGCCATTTTGCACGAGGCGGCCCTGTCGTTTATTGGCATTGGTCTGTCGCCGCACATTCCCGCGATCGGCATCATTCTGGCCGAATCCATGCGCCACCTTTCCACCGGCTACTGGTGGCTGGGCGTCATGCCGGGGCTGCTGCTGTTGCTCTCCGTTAAAGCCTTCGACTGGCTGGGAGAAAACGTGCGGGCGTTGCTTGATCCGAAGACGAGTCAGGGGTAGTCATGCTGAACATCTCAAACCTCGGTATTACGTTTACTCAATACGATCAGGGATTGCACCGCAAGCAGTTAACCGTCATCACCGACCTGGATTTGACCGTCCGGGCGGGGGAACTGGTGGCGGTGGTCGGGGCGAGTGGTTCCGGGAAAAGTCTTTTGGCCCATGCGCTGCTGGGAATCTTGCCGGAGAACGCTCAGCTCTCCGGGACGATCGCGTTTCAGGGAGAACCGCTGACTCCAGAGCGGTGTGAAGCACTGCGCGGCAAGGCGATCGCCCTGATCCCGCAATCAGTCGGCTATCTCGATCCATTGATGTCGGTGGGACGGCAGGTGCAGCGGGTGGGGCAGCTCAACGGCCTCCCGTCAAAATCGGCAAAAACCCTGATGAAGCGCACCTTTGCCCGCTACGATTTGCCTGCTTATACGCCGAAGCGCTACCCCTTTCAGCTTTCAGGCGGTATGGCGCGACGGGTGTTGGTCTCGACTGCCGTGGTGACACCCGCCCAACTCATCATTGCCGATGAGCCCACACCGGGGCTGCACCCGGATGTGGTCACGGAAACCCTAAACCATCTGCGAGAACTGGCTCAGGAAGGGCGGGGCGTGATCCTGATTACCCACGATATTGAAGCGGCTTTGCAGGTTGCCGATCGCGTGGCCGTTTTCTATGCCGGAACAACCGTCGAAATCGCTGACGCTAAAGACTTCGCGGCGGGAAACTTGCGTCATCCCTACACTCAAGCCCTCTGGCGATCGCTGCCCCAAAACGACTTTGTGCCGGTGCCGGGAAATCAGCCCAGTCCTGAAAATTTGCCGTCAGGGTGCCTGTATAGCGATCGCTGTCCCTGGGTGACCGCCGACTGTGAACAGGCGCGTCCAGAGCTGCGGTTAGTTCGTCAAGGTTGGGTGAGGTGCATTCATGCTGAAGGGTGAAGGGCTCTGGTTTCGCTACGGCGCTAAACTGCCGTGGGTGGTGCAAGACCAGGCGATCGCGATCATACCGGGGGAAGTCGTGGGCCTCATGGCCCCGTCGGGCTATGGCAAAACCACCCTTGCAAAACTATTGGCCGGGTATCTAAGGCCCACTCAAGGGCGCGTCACACTGGATGAACAACCGCTTCCCAGCCGTGGCTATTGCCCCGTGCAGCTCGTTTTTCAAAATCCTGAGTTGTCGGTGAACCCCCGCTGGCGCATTGACCGCATTCTGCGGGAAGGTCATCCGCCGCCACAGCACATCCTCGATACCCTCGGCATTCATCCCGGCTGGCTGACCCGCTATCCCCACGAACTCAGCGGTGGGGAGTTGCAGCGGGTGGCGATCGCCCGCGTCCTCAACCGCCAGACCCGCTACCTGATTGCCGATGAAATGACCGCCATGCTCGATGCCAATACTCAGGCGCTCATTTGGCAGGTGGTCTTGGACTTTGCCCGTCACTATCACGTCGGCATCATCGCGATTAGTCACGATCAGCCCTTGCTCACGCGAATCTGTCAGGGACACACCATCAAGCGATTGAACGCTAGCAAATCCGTTTCCCTGACCAAGGCGTAGGGCTGTGCCACGTGCCCTGGCTAGAGAGGGCCGACGCCATTGGTCTGTCCGTGCAACCGTGACCCGACAGCCCCTAGACAAGCAACTTGATAATGATTATCATTCCAATTGTTTCGTCATCCGAGTAAACCAGCGTGAGCCAACCAACGGATCTGTCCTATGACGTCGTGATCGTGGGTGCCGGAGCGGCAGGTATCGGCTGTGGCGCTGTGCTCAAAGAACTGGGGCTAGAGCGCTTCACAATTTTAGACAGGCACCAGGTCGGCGCTTCCTTTAGTCGCTGGCCTGAGGAGATGAACTTCATCACGCCGTCATTTCCCAGCCATGGTTTTGGCCTGCTCGACCTGAATGCCGTGACCTTGAAGACTTCGCCTGCGATCGCCTTTCGCCGCGAACACATCAGCGGCAAGCAGTACGCCCTGTACTTGCAGACCGTGGCCGATCACTTTGAATTGCCGATTCAGACTGAGGTGGATGTGCGGAAGGTTGAACCCCTGCCCCAGGGTGGCTTTACCCTGTATACCAGCAGTGGTGAAATTGCGACCCAGTTTGTGATTTGGGCCGCTGGGGAGTATCAATATCCCCATCTCAATCCCTTTCCAGGCGCAGAGCACTGCCTCCACAACTCCCAAATTCGGTCGTGGACGGATCTAGAGGGCGACGAATTCCTTATTATTGGCGGCTACGAAAGCGGCATGGATGCGGCGGCTAATTTAGTCGCCCTAGGGAAGAAGGTCGGCGTGCTCGATCGCACCGGAGCCTGGGCCGATCCTGATACGGATCCCAGCGTATCCCTATCGCCCTATACCCTACAGCGTCTGGAATTTGTCTATCGCACTGGTCGCCTGGACATGGTTAGTGATGCCTCTATCGAAGCGGTCGAACTATCCCTGGTGGCTACGCGGTTCACAGCGAATACCAGAAGTGGGTAACGGCCCATCCCCCGATTCTCTGCACCGGGTTCGATACCAGTTTGAAACAGATTGCGCCCCTGTTCGATTGGTCCGAGGGCTATGCCGCGCTCACGGAAAATGACGAATCTACCCTCATCCCGGGGCTTTTTGTCAGCGGTCCTTCTGTCCGCCATGGGGATTTGATCTTTTGCTTCATCTATAAATTCCGTCAGCGCTTTGCCGTTATTGCCAACGCGATCGCCTATCGCCTCGGCCTCGACCCCAGCCCCCTCGACGCCTACCGCCAAGCCGGACTCTTCCTCGACGATCTCTCCTGCTGCGACAACGACTGTATTTGTTAGCGACTCCCCATGCCCACCGCCCCTCCCACCCAACGCACCACCGTCATTGTCGGCAAAGAAAGCACTGGCAAATCTGAACTGGCCGCAGCACTCACAGGGCGATCGCCCACCAGCACGAACATTCAGGGCTCGACGATCGCTTGCGAGACCTATCAGACTAGAGACGATGCCTTTATCGATACCCCCGGCATTCTCTTTCGCTCTGACGCCGCCACCACTCGCACGGCGCTAGCACGACTCCAGGCCCATGACCAGATTTTGCTCATCGTGAAAGCGACCCACATGGATGAGGATCTGGCGGATTTGCTACCGCTCGTGGCCGGGAAACAAGGGCTGGTGGTCGTCACCTTCTGGGATAAGGTATTGCCCTCTGACTTCACCCAGCAGGTTTTGGGCCGTTGGGAGCAAGCCGCCCAGGTGAGATTTATTCCGGTGGATGCCCGTCATTTAAGCCCGGAGCAGCGCCAGCAGATTCTAGCGGCGTTGCAGACTCCAGCTCCCTTTCCCCAGCAATGGCAACCAATTCCGGCGGGCTGGCGAATCGAGCCCGCGCCTACCTGGCTGGAACATCCCCGCTGGGGTGGGTTGCTGGCCATCCTATTGCTGCTGTTGCCTGCGGTCATTGCCGTTTGGGTTGCCAATGGCGTCGCGGGTCTGCTCGATCCACTGATACAGACCGGGTTAGCCCCGCTGGTCAATGTCCTAGCTCCGGCCCCCTCGCTGCTAGGGGCGATTTTGATTGGCCGCTATGGTTTGGTCACCATGGGGCCACTGTTGTTTGTCTGGGCGGTGCCGACGGTGATTCTGTATGCTCTGTTTTTAGGCGCATACAAGGCCAGCGGATTGGTAGAACGCATTACGGTAGCGCTGCATCCACTCCTCCGACCCTTTGGCCTATCCGGGCGAGATTTGGTGCGGGTAATTATGGGGTTTGGCTGCAATGTGCCCGCCGTGATCAGCACTCGCGCCTGTTCCAGTTGTTCTCGGCAGACCTGTGTGAGTGCCATCGCCTTTGGCTCTGCCTGCTCTTACCAGTTTGGGGCTACTCTGGGGGTTTTCAGCGCCGCCAATTTGCCCGGTTTAGTCGTGCCTTACCTGGGCTACCTAACCCTGACCACCCTGATCTACACCCGCCTGATTGCGCCCAAAGCCGCCCGTTCCCCCCACAATGCCCTGATGATCGAACAGCGCACGTTTTTGGAAGTGCCCCGCTGGTCGCCATCTGGCGCGAAACCCAAGGCACCCTCCACCAGTTTTTACCAATG
>JAAUQE010000006.1 GCA_012032425.1 Leptolyngbya sp. RL_3_1
CTTCAGCGTACCGATGTAAGGTCGGCCCGTCACCTGGGCGGCGTGATCAGGTCAAGGGGCGGAGTTGATTCGGAACAGTTCCTAAACACCTTGTAGTTGTCGCTGCTGCCCTCGTCCCATCAGCAATGACCCGCGCTATGTCTAAATCAGTCCTAACGCTGCTGTTAGCCCTAGTCTTGCAGGGGCTTTTGTTTGCCAACTTCGCATTTGCCTTTCAATACGGCATCTCGCTGCGGGGGGATGGTTTAGAAATCTTGTTGCTGGTGGCGACAGCCGTCGTCGGCATTTTGGCTCTGTTGCGGGTGTCCTGGTCGCGCTGGCCAAGCTGGCTCCAAAGCCTCTATGTTCTCAACTGTATTAATCTGGTGCTCCTCCTATGGGTGGCGGTGCTGATGGGGTTAGGCATCTATGCGGTTCGCCCCGTGGCAACCTTTAAGGCCCCTAGCGGCACCCAGATTATCCTCAAAAATCATGCTGGATTGTTGGGCTGTACCATTGACCCCTATCGGATTGAAGGGATTCTAGAGCGACGCATTGATCACAGAGAAAACGATACGTTTTGCCTCAATATCGCCACGCGAGATCAGATTGAGGCGGTGCGTTGGAGTTCTGATGAGACCCAACTGATTTTGACCTTAAACCGAGACGGCACCATCAAAGATCACACCTTCGAGCTTGAGCCTTCAGACTAATCCTGTTCGGCATCAAGGCGCGGCAGAACCATTGAGAGCACTCTGCAAGACAGCCAGAAAAATGACAGCGCATATGCTATCGTCCACAGCATGTCTGAAAAGATCGTCATTGATACCAGCGTGTTCATTAGTGCTCTGATTGGCCCCTCGGGTCCAAGTCGAGAGTTACTACGTCTGACGCTACAAGGGAGATTCTTGCCCCTTTTCACTACGACTTTGTTCTGTGAATACGAATCAGTCTGCCAACGTCAGGTCATTTTGGAACGATGTTCACTGGCGCAGGACGAGATCAAAGAACTAACAGAGGCGTTGCTCAGCGTCAGTCAATGGGTCACTGTTTACTACACATGGCGACCTAACCTAACCGACGAGGCTGACAATCATCTGATCGAGCTGGCAGTTGCAGGTAACGCGGAAATTATTGTGACAAATAATATCAAAGACTTCAAAAACGCAGAACTCCTGTTCCCCAATCTATCCATTGCAAAACCTGAAAACGTCATTAGGAGGTAACCGATGGCAACTTTGACGATTCGCATACCGGACGACAAACATGAACGATTGAAAGCTTTAGCCCTGAGTAGGGGCATTAGTGTAAACAAACTGATGGAGGAGCTTTCTACATCAGCACTGGCAGAATTTGATGCCTATACACGATTCAAGGCAATGGCTGCTGTTGGTAATCCTGAAAGAGGACTCCAACTACTGGATAAGTTAGATGCTTTGGATGGTTCAAGAGAATCCAGTTGAGCGCGATCGCAAATCTCGGCGCTGTCTTCCTAAGATTCGCCATGGCGACGGTCAAGCCTGCATGGCAGAATCATGAGGTACTTCTCCGCCTGTACCTATGACGGCTACCCTCCCCACCCTCGACCGCCAATATGATCCCACCATCACTGAAGATAAGTGGCAGCAGGCATGGGAGGCCCGCCATGTCTTCAAGGCGGATCCCGATCATCCAGGGGAGCCCTTCTGCGTCGTCATCCCGCCGCCCAACGTCACCGGCAGCCTGCATATGGGCCACGCCTTTGAAAACGCGCTAATCGATACCCTGGTGCGGTATCAGCGGATGCGGGGTCGTAATACCCTCTGGTTGCCCGGAACCGACCATGCCAGCATCGCGGTGCAAACCATTCTCGAAAAGCAATTGAAAGCCCAGGGGCAAACCCGCGAAGCGGTGGGACGGGAAACCTTTCTAGCGCGGGCGTGGGACTGGAAGGAAGAATCCGGGGGCACCATTGTCAATCAGCTCCGCAAGCTAGGGGTGTCTGTGGACTGGACCCGTGAGCGGTTCACCATGGATGCGGGTTTGTCCCAAGCGGTGCTCACCGCCTTTAACCGCCTGTATGCAGAGGGCTTGATTTACCGAGGCAACTACCTGGTGAACTGGTGCCCTGCCAGCCAGTCCGCCGTCTCTGACTTAGAGGTGGAACCCACGGAAGTGGACGGTCATCTGTGGCATTTCCGCTATCCCCTCACCGACGGCTCGGGCTACCTGGAAGTGGCCACCACCCGCCCCGAAACCATGCTGGGGGATACGGCGGTGGCGGTGAATCCTGAGGACGATCGCTACACCCATTTAGTCGGTCAAACCCTGACCCTGCCGATCATGGGCCGTGAAATTCCAGTGATTGCCGATGGCTATGTTGATCGGGAGTTTGGCACCGGCTGCGTCAAGGTCACCCCCGCCCACGACCCCAACGACTTTGCCATGGGCCAGCGCCAGTGATCTGCCGATGATCACCATCATGAATAAAGACGGCACCCTGAATGGTAATGCCGGTGAGTTTGAAGGGCTAGATCGATTTGACGCCCGTAAGGCGGTGGTGGCCCGCCTCGATGCAGATGGGTTCTTGGTCAAAACCGAGGACTATCGCCATGCGGTGCCCTATAGCGATCGCGGCAAGGTGCCCGTCGAGCCGCTGCTCTCCACCCAGTGGTTTGTGAAAATCAAGCCCTTGGCAGATAAAGCCCTGGACGCCCTCGATAACCACCAATCCCCCCGGTTTGTGCCGGAGCGCTGGACCAAGGTGTATCGCGATTGGCTGGTGAGCCTGCGGGACTGGTGCATTTCGCGGCAACTGTGGTGGGGTCACCAAATTCCCGCCTGGTATGCAGTGAGTGAGACCGGTGGGGCGATTACCGACACCACCCCCTTTGTGGTGGCGATGGATGAGCTGATGCGAGGGAGCAGGCGATCGCCAATTTGGCGAAGAGGTCATCCTAGAGCAAGATCCCGACGTGCTCGACACCTGGTTTTCATCTGGGTTATGGCCCTTTTCCACCCTGGGTTGGCCCGACGAAACCACCCCCGACTTTCAAACCTACTACCCCACCAGGCACCCTGGTCACCGGCTTCGACATCATCTTTTTCTGGGTGGCCCGCATGACCATGATGGCGGGGCATTTCACCGACACCATGCCCTTCGAGACCGTCTATATCCATGGGCTGGTGCGGGATGAAAACAACCAGAAAATGTCCAAGTCAAAGGGCAACGGCATTGACCCCTTGGTGTTGATCAACAAGTACGGCACCGACGCCCTGCGCTATACCCTGATTCGAGAGGTGATGGGGGCGGGCCAAGATATTCGCCTGGAATACGATCGCACCACCGATGAATCCACCTCGGTAGAAGCCTCTCGCAACTTCACCAATAAGCTCTGGAACGCCTCCCGGTTCGTGATGATGAACCTGGGGGGACAGACCCCGGCTCAGTTAGGGGAACCCGACCCGACCCAGCTAGAGCTGGCCGATCGCTGGATTTTGTCCCGCTTTAGCCAGGTGGTGCAGCGGGTTTGCCAAAACTGCGATCAATACGCCCTCGGGGAAGCCTCCAAAGAGCTGTACGAGTTTATTTGGGGGGATTTTTGCGACTGGTATATCGAGCTGGTCAAGCCTCGCTTTTACGGAGAGGAGGACGCCAAGCGGGTGGCCCAACAAACCCTAGCCCTGGTGCTAGAGGGGATTCTGAAGCTGCTCCATCCCTTCATGCCCCACATCACCGAAGAGGTGTGGCATACCCTCACCCAAAGCGGCGACGATCAGTTCTTGGCCGTGCAGCCCTATCCCACGGTCAAACCCGAGCAGATTGACCCCGCTGTCGAAACCCAATTCGATCTCCTGATTGGCACCATTCGCACCATCCGTAACCTCCGGGCCGAGGCAGGCATCAAACCCTCTCTCAAAATTGAGACGATTTTACAGTCCGACAACCCCAAAGAGCGGGATATTCTGCTGGCGACCCAGAACTACATTCAGGACTTGGGCAAAGTTGAGACCCTGACCATTCGCGGCGAAGCAGCTCCGGCTCCAGCCGCAGTTTCGGCTCCAGCCCTAGAGCCCACTGTGACCCCCAACCCTGGGCCTGAACCCGCCCCCCCGCAACCCCCGCCGTGGATTTAGAGCAGGTTGCTGCTGAATTCAGCGACTTCTGGGTGACCATGCGCCCGCTCCTAGAGGAGCCCCTGACCTACATCAAACAAGTCTTTGGGGCGGTGCGCCGTCCCGGCAAGACCCTTGTGATTGGCCTCGGGGCCTTGGTGGTGCTGAAACTGATTAGTGGCGTTTTGACAGGGCTGCATGGTGTGCCGCTGGTGGCCCCGACCCTGCGATTCGTGGGCATTGTCTACACCGTTTGGTTTGTCAAAGCAAACCTGCTGACGCCCACCGCTCGACAAGCCACCTGGGATCGGGTGAATGCTTGGCGCAGGGAGATCCTGGGCAAACCGGGCACGACCCCGCCCCGTCAGCCAGTAACCACAGCCCCACCGGCAACGACGTCAGTGAGTCCAGCCGTTAGCGAATCCACCCCAGATCCCGAACCGGCCTCCGAACCGACCGCTGCGCCAGCGCCTAAGCTGTTTGCGGGGGTGGTGGGCACCGTCCAGGTGCTGATTCCCTTGACTGGCGTGGTGGATGTGGAGGCGCTGCGGGCCAAGCTTGAAAAAGATCTGGCCAAGCTGCAAGGGGAAATCAAGGCCCTGTCGGGGCGGCTCGGCAACCCTGGCTTCGTTGCCAAAGCCCCGGCGGATGTGGTGCAGGGGGCTCAGGATGCCTTAGCGGAAGCCCAAAAGCAAACGGAGATTCTGGAAGCCCGTTTGGCGATGCTATAGCAACTGATATCATGACCGTAATTTCCTCCGCTTCCTTACGCGCGCAACAGCATCCCATGGTTTGCCAAATGGCAAATCTGATTGAAGCCGTATGGCAACGGGATTTAGCGCTAGCGCCGTATCATTTGCCAGCGGATTTAGGGTACATCGAAGGCCGCTTAGAAGGGGAGCGGTTGCTGATTGAAAATGCTTGCTACCAAACGCCCCAGTTTCGCAAGTTGCATCTGGAGTTGGCGCGGGTTGGACCCACCTTAGATATTCTGCACTGCGTGATGTTTCCGGACCCTGACTATGGGCTACCCATTTTTGGGTGTGATTTGGTCTGTGGTCGGGGCCAAGTCAATGCTGCCATTGTGGATCTGTCTCCGATTAGCGGCGATCGCAGCTTGCCAATGGCTTACCAAACTGGCTTAATGGCCTTACCGGCGGCTGAATTTAGTCAATACCGTGAGATTCCCCCCTGGGGCTATATTTTCTCCGAGGCCTGTCTGTTTGTGCGTCTAACTTCTGCTGCTGAGGAGCAGGCTTTTGTGCAGCGGGTGGCCGACTACTTGACTCTCCATTGCCAACAGGCGATCGCCCTTGCCCCTACCCCAGAGCGCCGCGCCGAAATCTTGTTAGGTCAAGGCCATTACTGCACCCAGCAACAGCAAAACGACAAAACCCGGCGGGTGCTCGAAAAGGCGTTTGGCGATGCTTGGGCCGATCGCTATATGACCACCGTTTTATTTGACCAAGCGCCCGCCTGAGGCCATGACGATGACCACTGCCCCTCCCGTGACCGCCCCCTCAACCCCGTCTGCCACTGGCCAGTTGGTTGTCCTCACTGGACCCAGCGGTGTGGGCAAGGGCACGCTGCTGAAGCGACTGCGACAGCGTCATCCCAACTTATATCTGTCAATCTCAGCGACGACCCGCCCGCCCCGTTCTGGTGAGGTGGACGGTCAGCAATATTACTTTTTAGACCGGGCGGCCTTCGAAGCGATGGTAGCCGCTGGAGATCTGCTGGAATGGGCGGAATATGCGGGTAATTATTACGGCACGCCTCGACACCCGGTCGAGCAGCAGATCCAAGCGGGTCAGACGGTGATCCTCGAAATTGAGCTAGAGGGGGCGCGCCAAGTTGCCCAAACCTTTCCCACCGCCCAGCGAATTTTTATTGCGCCGCCAGATCCCCAAGCCTTGGAGCATCGCCTCCGCCAGCGGGGCCAGGATGATGACGCCACCATTCGCCGTCGCTTGGAACGCGCCCAAGCTGAATTGGCGGCGATCGCTGAATTTGACCAGCAGATTATCAACGATGATCTTGAAACCGCTGTAGGGGCCTTAGAAACCGCGATTTTTGGCCCAGTGCCGTCGCCCCCGGCTGAGACAGCCCCCCAGGACTGAAATCAGCGTGACGCCTTGCCTTGACCCAGCGCCCTTGCCCCTAATGCCCCCCTGCCCCCGCAACCGTGTTGGAACTGATGCCATCCGCTCCTAGTCAGCAATCTGACCCGCAGCCCTGGTGGCCTTATCTCCATGGGGTGGCGGCGATTGGGTTATTTTTACGGCTCGTTGTGGCCTTAGGGTCGGATCAGATCAACCATCCCGATGAGATTTTTCAGTATCTAGAGCAAGCCCACCGGATGGTGTTTGGCTATGGCTATATTCCTTGGGAATACCGGTTTGGTCTGCGGAGTCTGATCATCCCGATCGCCCTCTCCCTACCGCTTCGGCTCCTCCAAGTCTTGCAGTTGGATCGGCCCGATATTTATATTCCGCTGATTAAAACAATCCTATGTGTAATTTCCATCTCCCTCATCTACGGCCTGTATAGCCTCGGGCGGCAAACGGTTTCTGAATCGGTGGGGCGCATGGCCGCGATCATCGCTAGTTTTTGGCATGAATTAGTGGTGTTTGCCCATAAACCCACCCCTGAATGTCTGGCCACCTATCTGCTGATCGGAGCCTTAGTGTGCTTGGTCAATCGCCCGCAATGGCATCACTCGCGATGGCATCTTTCATCCTGGACAGCGGTGGGACTCGGGGTGATGGCAGCAGGGGTAGTGGCGTTACGATTGCAATATGCCCCGGCGGTGTTGGTGCTGGGTCTGGCCATGGTGATTTTGTGGCGATCGCGCCCAGCTCAGATGGCTCTGGTGATCGCCACCTTTGGGCTCACCCTTATGGGGGTGGGCTATGTCGATTACCTGACCTGGGGAATCTGGTTTGGCAGCTATTACAACAATTACCTATACAACCAGACCTATGGCATCAGCAGCCTGTTTGGGCGGGTCTTTTTCTCTACTATCTCGGTACGCTGATATTGTTTTCGGCGGGGGTGTTTCCCGCCACCATTGGTCTAGCGATCAAAAGGCGGGTGCCTTTTTGGGGCCTCTGGATCAGCCTTTTAGCCAGTATTTTGGTAGTCCATTCCTGGATTCCCAACAAGCAATACCGGTTTGTCTTTGCCGCCGTGCCGATTTGCATTCTGCTGACGGCGATCGCCTACGTGGCGCACCAAACCCCTCGTGGGAAAAAGTCGCAGCGCCCTGGAAAACTGGCTTGGTTTTTGGTGGCTTACTCCTGCCTAGGCATTCTGATCACCACGATGCTGTTGAGCAAGCATCCGGTGCTGCAAGGGTATTTGTTTTTGTCACGACAGCCCCAGGTAGCAGCGGTTCTGGATCTGAAATCTGAATGGTATGAAACCGGAGGGTACTATTATTTTCACCAGGCGGCCCCGATCTATTTTCGTCAAGATTTAGCGGCGATCGCCCCCGCCGCCTATGGTGAATACGTCAGTAATATTCTCTGTCCCCATGACCAGGCCGTGATTCCGGGCTTTACTACGGTTAAAACCATTCGAAATATTGACATTCGCCGTAATAGCGCCCCGCCAGAACAATACCGACAGTTGCCAGGGGACCCCTACCAACCCCAACAAGGGGGCGTAGACGGGGTTTTGCCCCAGCCTGTGTTTGATCCACCCTTGCAGCTTTTTCCACCCGCTGAGGGCTAGCGCCCCCCCCATGCCATGAAGCAATTCCTTCAAGATCTCCACCAGGAGCTGCGAGACAAGTACTTTACCAGTGGGCGACGGGTCTCCCCCCAAGCGCTCAAGTACATGGGCGATAGCTTGCAGGATGAGTCCACCCTGGATCGCAACTTTATCGTGCTGATTATTGGGTCCTGCATTATTGCCACCTTTGGGCTGATTGCCAACAGCGCGGCGGTGATTATTGGGGCGATGTTGATTGCCCCCTTAATGCTGCCGATCCGGGGCATTGCCTTTGGCATCCTCGAAGCGGATGATGAGCTGGTCCGAGCCGGGTTTAAGGCCTTGGGCATCGGTACGGCGATCGCCATTCTGCTCTCCGCTGGCTTAGGCTTCTCCACCGGCATCGTGGCTGAATATGGGAGTGAAATCGCGGGGCGATCGCAGCCGACCCTGCTGGATCTGGGCATTGCCATTGCCGCTGGAGCCTTAGCCGGGTTTGCCAAAATCGAAACCAAGCTCTCTAGCTCCCTTGCGGGAACCGCGATCTCGGTGGCCTTGATGCCGCCCCTTTGTGTCGTGGGTTTATGGCTCGCAAAGGGAAATTTTCAAGGGGCAGGGGGGCACTGCTGCTCTACATCACCAACTTGCTAGGCATTACCCTGGCTTGCATGGTGGCCTTTTGGTTGGCGGGGTACTCTCCCCTAATTCGCGCCCGTCGCCCCATTGAGATGACCCTACTGCTGACCAGTTTTCTGGTGATTCCCCTAGGGATCAGTACCTTTGAGCTGTGGCGACAAACCCATCTCGAAAGCAGTGTTCGTCGTGCCCTGCTAGACCGGACGATCACCTTCCAACGGCTGGAATTGGTGGACATGCAAACTGAGTGGCTCGGGGAAGTCCCGACGATCAACCTGGTGGTCTATGCCCGTGAGCCCGTCACACCCAAACAAGTCAGACTCCTAGAGGACTTTTTGGCGGCAGAAATGGGGCGATCGTTCCAACTGCAATTCCAGGTGAGTGATTTAGAAGCGGTTAACAATATCAGTGATTTTCAAGGGATTGCCGATGGCTTTATTCAGCCGTACCTGCCTGACTCGACGATGGAATCGGAAACCCAACCGCCTCTGCTAGAAGACGTTTTAGAAGGGGAAACCCGTCTCGAAGGGGACGCGCCAACTCCTAATGGAGCCTTAGACCGTAGCAGCGGGGAGCAACCACCAAGGGCCTCAACCCCAACAGACGACGAACCCCCCTGAGAGATCCCCTAACCGTCGCCACAAAAAACCCCTAGCCCGGAGGCCAGGGGTCACAATCAGGGTGCATCTACCATTCCAGTCTTCTGGGGCAACGAGGGCAATCCGGACAAATCCTGTCCTCCCAAGGAACGTTCTGCTCAGAAACAAAACCAGGATTAACCGCTTACCTCGATCAGGCTGAATCTAAACCACATCCAATGACGCGTTTGGATGTGGCCCAGGTTTAGAACGGGCCTTCAGGATAAACCCCAGTGCGGATAAACTCGGCCTGACTGGCAAAGGACTCGGCGGCGAACTCATCCCCTTGCTCAGCATAGAGACCGGACACCGTCTCTAAATCACTGACGACGTTGGCACGCACCTCAGGGTCAAGGTCGTCGGGACCTTCAAAGAAGCGACCTTCAGCCTCCATAGCTTCATAAGCCTGACTAAAGTAGGCATCGACCCGACTCAGATAAGCCTCAGGATTGGCTGGCTCCAACGCAATCAGGTTGGTAAACTCAGCGATCGCGGCATCGTAGTCGCCACTCATCAAGCTGGCTTGGGCCGATTCGTAGCCCACTTCGTAGGCGGTAGCGGGTCGGACCTCAATGTTATAGTTGCCCCCCTGCCCCGAATAGGAGCGCGCCACAATGGTGTAGTTACCGGTGGTGGGGACTGAATAGATAATCCGGGAGTTGAGGGTGCCGCCCGAATCATCGTTAAACGCCACCTCCTGACCATCGGGACCCATCAGGGTGAGCACGGTGTCAAAGTCGGCGCTGTCCATCACAATGGCCAGCACTTGACCCGCTTCCGCCGCAAAGGCGTACTCGTCTTCGGCAGGCCGGAGTGTGCCCTGTTCTTGCAGAATGGCTTCGGCCTGCACCGCCGACCCAGGGGCAAAGACCATGGTGCCCGTCAGAGTTAGGGTTGCAGCCGCAAGGCCCATTAATTTTGAAATCGATTGTTCATAACTTCTGTTGTCCTTAGCGCCGTCATAGCGAGATCGTTCTAGAGCCATACTGCCCCAGCCAAAGGGCTGGCAGTACATGTCCGGGTGGAGTCACCTCTGTGATTAGGATCTTCGCGCTGCTTGCATCCCATTCCAGAGGAATTTGATTTCATTTTTAACGGCCCTTGAGACAATTACTCGATAACTGTGAGTCTTCTTGAACTGTCCATCCTGGTCCGGAACGGTCTTGTGGATGGGGGCGGGGGGGTGAATGGGTGAGGGCAACGATCGCCGCTTGTTTTTGAGCCGCTGTCACCGCTGCCAAGGCTTGCGCCAAGACTTCAGCCCCGGTGCCTGCTCGCGCCGACCCCTCGGTGAGCTGCTGCTTCCAGGAGCGACTACCGGGTTGCCCATGAAACAGCATCAGCAAGTGACGGGTAATCTTGTTGGCTTTCAGACCCCGTGCCGTCCAATCCGCCAGGTAGGGCATCATCGCCTCGGCGACTTGGTGGCGGCTGAGGGGTGGGGTTTCATCGCCGAACAAAGTTCGATCCACCCCGGCAAAATCATAGGGGGTGTCATAGGCGGCGCGGCCCACCATCACCGCATCCACCTGCTGGAGTTGCGCTTGGACGGCAGCCAAGGTTTTGATGCCACCGTTGATCTCAATCCAGAGGTGGGGAAAGTCCTGCTTGAGGCGGTAAATGTCGTCATAGCGCAGGGGGGGGACGGTGCGATTTTCCTTGGGGCTGAGGCCCTGGAGCCAAGCCTTGCGGGCATGGACCGTGAATCTTCGGCAACCGGTCTCGGCCACGGTGCTGACAAATTTTGCCATGTGCGCGTAGCTATCCTGCTCGTCAATGCCAATGCGGTGCTTGACGCTCACGGGTAAAGGCGTCGCCGCCATCATCGCCGCCACTCCTTCCGCCACCAAGTTTGGCTGGGCCATCAGGCAAGCGCCGAAGTGACCGCTTTGGACGCGATCGCTGGGGCAGCCCACGTTCAAGTTGATTTCGTCGTAGCCATAGTCAGCGGCGATGCGGGCGCAGGCCGCCAAAGCCTTGGGGTCATCGCCCCCCAGTTGCAGCGCCACCGGGCTTTCTGCAGGGGAGAAGCCGAGCAGATGATCGCGATCTCCATAATGAATCGCCTGGGTGGTCACCATCTCTGTATACAGCAGGGCATGGCGGGTGATCTGCCGCATGAAGTAGCGAAAATGGCGATCGGTGCGGTCCATCATCGGCGCGACGCTGAAGGGGTAGCCGGTGATGGCAGGGCGCGGTGGCGTGGCGGTTGTGGACATCAGAATTCAAAGTTCAAAATTTAGAATTCAAAATTAAAGCAGGGGACGTATTCTGCAAGGCGGGACATTGTCCTGGGACAGGAATTCAGGAGTCAGGAGCTAGGAGCCTTGTCCTGACTGAATTCTGGCCCCTGTCTCCTAGCTTTCTTACCTAACCAGTTTTCCCGGCTTAAATGACAGCCCAAACAGGGTTCATCTTGCCTTTTTAATTTTGCCTTTTTAATTTTGCCTTGGACCGACAGAAGATTAAGCCGCCTAGGAGCAAGACAGCAGCGGTAATCGCGGTCCCGGCAATGGCGCTGCTGTCGCTGTGGCGCACCGCGATCGCCCCATAGGCCCAGCAAAATACGAGGGTGAAGGCGATATCGCGCCTTGTCCAAATCACCAGAGCCGCAATCAGCCCACTCACGGCAATCATGGCTTGGGTCCAGAGCGGATCACTCAGTCCCCAGCCCGACCAGTCGGCGGCGTACAGGGCCGAGGCGATATTCACCACGGTGGCCACGGTAATCCAGCCCAGGTAAATACTGAAGGGGTATTGGGCGTACCAACGGCGATGGCCCCTAGGGGCCGGTCTTCGACCATCGCGGCGAGCGGGTCGGCCAATATTGAGGGCCTGGTAACAGGCGATCAGGCACCCCAAAATCACTACCATCGCGGGGATGGACAGGGTGAAATATTTCAGCGTAAACAGCCCAATCCAAATCATCTGGGCGAAGCAAGCAACAATCAACCAGCGATTGACGGTCTGGATGGCCGGATCTTGCCGTTGGGCGGGGCGGAGTTGATAAATGCCGTAAGCGATCAGCCCCACATAGATCAGGCCCCAAATCGCGAAGGCATAGTTGGCCGGCGTAATCAGCACCCCGCCAGGGTGGTGTTGGCAATCTCGCCCACATTCTCGCCACCGGGGGGAAAAATGTTGGACAGGGTATTGATGGCCAGGGTGCCAAGAATGGCGATGAAGGTGGCGATCGGCAACATGGTCAGCAGTACCCCCTACGCCGATGCCGGTGCGGACGCCGATGCAAACCGAATTTTCAGATAGTCATCCTCCATCTTGGCTCCCGCCGGGTTCAGCGCCGCCAAGGCCTGGGGCAAGACCAAATTGCGGCGGTGATTCCCAATCCGAATATTCAGCTCATCGGCGGTTTTGCTCAGTTCTACCTTGTCCTTAGGGATCCCTGGCAGGTAGATTTCCAAGCTGTAATTGTGGTCCGCTTGCACCACCCGCATCGTGGTCTCCTTGTAATAGACCTGGGTGGGGTCTTCGTCGCCATAGAGGGCGGTCTTCAGCCGTTCGAGGGCGGGGATGCCACACATTTCCTCGGAATACAGCGGGATTTCTCTCACCGGTAAGGGGTGGAAATTTTCGTGGATCTCTTGGCGATATTGTTCCTGCTGCGCTTTCCAGCGCTGAAAGAACGGATCCTGCACCTCCTCAGGAATAATCCGGTTGGCAATCACCATGTCGGTGCCAACGTTGTAGAGGCTCAGATAGGCGTGAGCCCGTAGGGATTCCTTAATTACCATTTTTCGGGGTTGGTGACCAGTCGCACCGAGGTCTGGCTGGCATCCCCCAATACCTTCTCTAAGGCTTCCAATTGCTCATAAAACTCGTAGGGAGCATCCATCACCTCATTGGTGGGCAGCGAGAACCCCGCTACGGGTCGGAAAAAGGGCTCGACCAAGGGGCGCAACGCGGCGGATACCGCCTGAAAGGGCTTGTACAGCCGCCGCATATACCAGCCCGCCACCTCGGGCAAACTCAGCAGTCGCAGCGCCGTGCCCGTGGGAGCCGAGTCGATGATCAGCACATCGAACTCCCCTTCGTCGTAGTGGCGCTTCATCCGCACCAGGCTAAAAATCTCATCCATCCCCGGCAAAATCGCTAGCTCTTCGGCCTCGATCCCTTCTAATCCCCGAGCCTGGAGCACATCGGTGATGTAGCGCTTCACCGCCCCCCAGTTCCCTTCCAGTTCCATCAAGGCATCCAGCTCGGCCCCCCAGAGATTGGGGCGCACCAAGCGGGGATCATGACCCAGCTCCATGTCAAAGCTGTCTGCTAGAGAGTGAGCCGGGTCGGTACTCAGCACCAGCGTCTTATGGCCCAACTCAGCGGAACGTAGGCCAGTCGCTGCTGCCACGGAAGTTTTGCCGACGCCGCCTTTGCCGGTCATGAGAATCACGCGCATTGATGATGCCTCGAATGCAGAACCGAAAATGTAACATTTCCTTTACTCTATCGGTTTTATAGGGGCTTCTGCACAGGTTCCCCTAACCAAAGTGGATTGTGCCCAGCTTCCCATGCTCTTCTGTGAAGCGTCCAGACTCAGGAGGCTGTAAGGTTTTGCAGGCAAGGGTTGAGCCGGTGTAGTTTGGACAGGGGCGCTAAAATCTTACATATTTCTTACTCATGGAGATCGGTTAATGGAAGTGACTCGGCTGTCGAGTAAGGGGCAAATTATCATCCCATGGTGCTGCGGCAGGCCCATCAATGGGAGGCTGGTCAGGAGTTCATCGCTATTGATACGGGAAATGGTGTGTTGCTAAGGCCGAAAAAGCCCTTTGCTGAAACCCGTTTATCGGATGTGGCTGGATGCCTGCGGTACGATGGCCCTCCCAAGCGAATCGAAGACTTTGATACTGCGGTTGACCAGCGTTTCAAGGCGCAGTGGTCATGATTGCGGTAGATACCAATGTGGTGGTGCGACTACTGACTCAAGATGACGAAACCCAATCCCAGCAGAGTTTGAGGTTGTTTCAGGATGAAGTAACCATCTTTATCCCGACGACGGTCATATTGGAAACCGCTTGGGTGTTGCGGGCTGTTTATGAATTTAAACCGGGTGCCATTTGCGCTGCGCTAAGGCAGGTTTTGGGTTTAACGAATGTGCAAGTTAAGCAGGGGCAGCAGTTGGCGTTGGCGTTGCAGTGGTACGAGTCGGGCTTAGATTTTGCTGATGCACTGCACTTGGCGCAGAGTCAAGGCTGTGAAGCGCTGTACACGTTTGATCAGCAATTTGTGAAACGGGCGCAAGGCTTGGCAAACGGTGAGGCTAGGGTTGTTGTACCGGACTAAAGACTATGTATGCCTATTGCGTAGTCCGTATGGCTCTTGCTGTGGCCGATGGGGTGACTGACTTTGGCGGCCTAGGGAAAACCTTGCTGCCGAAACGGATCTCCAGTTTGCTCCAGTCACACCCTAACTACAAACTGTCATTGGATTAGAAAAACAGCTTGGCCATCCCAGTAATATTGTTATCGCCATAGCCCTGATCGATCGCCCCTTCGTAGGCCTGATCGATCGCTGCCACCACGGGCGGATTGGCTCCGGCGGCTTGGGCCGTCTCAATTCCATAGCGCAAATCTTTGGCCATCAAGGAAATCGGAAGTAGCGGTGCATGGGCATTTTTCACCATCAGGGCTCCGGCCCCTTTCGCCGCAGGGCTGGTAATCGGCAACGCCCCCAGACAATCCAACGCTTTCTATGGCAATGCCCTGTTGCTGGAGCGAGCCATTTGAAAGACCCATCTTTATCGATGGAGAAATGAGATTAACTGTTTACAAGCGAATTCCAAGATCTATCTGGGCACGCTAAAGCAGTAGTTTTCAATTTTTCCCAAGCCTAAAGAGCAAGTATAAATAGTTACACAGGCTATATTCATCCGGTTTTGACTAAAAATTTTAGAAGGATAAATTAGGTTTAAACATATTCTTTGAACGACGGTACTCCCTGTAATTTAAAAAGGCGATCGCTGATGGTTTTCTGCTTGTATAAAAAGTCACTCCTCACTGTAGGGACAGCCCTTTACATGCTGTCTATCACTTTGTTCCCGGTGTTCGCAAAAGAGCAGGCGGAGTTCCCAGGACGAAGGGTGGGTGGGGGTACCAGAGGAGAATGTGATGATACAGAAGCCGGTGCTTTTGTGGCCTTAAACCCAGCCAGTCATTTGGGTGTCACCCATCAGGAACGTCCGACGTTGTACTTTGCCGTTTCGGAATCTGCTGAGACTTACGAAGTCCGACTCGCGTTGTTAAATTCAGTAGAGCCTGATTTAGGCCATAACATGCTCTATGAAACCACTTTGGAAGTAGGCGATGAGCGCGAACTCATTGGTATTCAATTACCCGAAAATCTTTTGCTAGAAGGACAGTATTACCTCTGGCAATTTGTGGTGATCTGTGAGCCGGATGATCCCTCTCGAAACATTGTTTTAGAAGGTTGGATTGCCAAGGAAGCGACCGATACAACCACTGCGATCGCCGATTTTTCGCCGGTGGAAGGGCTGGCCCAAGCGCAGCGCTATCAAACCGCTGGCCTGTGGTTGGATGCGATCGCCCTCTCCATTGAACTGCTCGAATCCGATCCCCATCTGGAAGCAGTCCAAACTCAATGGTCACAGCTCTTGCAAGCCTTAGAATTAGACGCAGTGCTTGATGACCCATTAGCGGTTCGCCCATTGGGGGATCTCAACTAAGGAATCGAATATTAACCAGGGTGACAACGCTGCTCAGTCGGTTCAGATCGCGCCTCAAAACCATTGCCGGGTCGGGTGATTTAACCCTCACCATTCCTCATGTTGTCTGGGCCACGACGGGTGCGATCGCGGCCTCTAGTGTCTTGACCCTTGGCCTATGCTTGGCCATCCAACCATGGGGTGGGCTAGAGCTGCTAGAGCTTGCCGTCTTTGACCAATGGATTCGGCTGCAATCCGATCAGCAGCCTGCCTCGCCCACAGATTCGCCTTTAGTAGTGGTCAAGATTACCGAAGCCGATCTGCGTCGCTACGGCTGGCCCATTTCTGATCAGCTCCTGGCCGATGCCCTCCGTAAAATTCAGGCTAGCCAACCCAGCGTTGTGGGTTTGGATCTTTACCGCGATATTCCTCACCCGCCAGGGGAAACAGCCCTCACGACCCAGCTCAAGGCTGCCAACCTGATTGCCATTACCGACCATGGCGCAGGCATTCCCCCCCCCGCTGCGGTCAAACCAGAACAAGTCGGGTTTAACGACTTCACGCTAGATACCGACGGTATCCTCCGCCGTAACCTGCTGTTTGTGGCTAGCCCCGAGCAAGGCTTTTTTTCCTTGGCATTACGGGCGAGTCTGGCTCACTTAGCCCTTGAGGGTGATAGGTTTCGATATACCGACGACGCCTTATTTCTGGGCGATATCCCCCTGCCCCGACTGCAAAAGCGCGACGGGGGCTACGCCCATGCCGATACCCGAGGCTATCAGATTTTGCTGGACTACCGTCCATACGGCTCCATTGTCCAATCCATCACTCTGGGAGACCTGTTAGACCATCCCGGCCGATTTGACGGGTTCAGGCACAAAATTGTGCTGATCGGCACGTTTGCCCCCAGCCTTAAAGACTCTGTAGACACGCCCTACAGTGCCGTCCAGCAAGAAACCTTTCAGATGACGGGGGTGATGGTTCATGCCCTGATGATCCGGCAGCTCTTGGACTTGGCCACAGGTCGCCGCGCCCCCTTTAGATTTTGGCCTCAATGGGCCGAGTGGCTATGGCTATGGGGATGGGCCGTGATCGGCGGGAGCCTCGCCTGGGCCTGCAAACGGCCTTTAGGTTTGGCGGGCATGGGGGGGCTGGGGCTGGGCATGATCGGCACGAGCGGCTGGCTATTATTAACGGCACATATCTGGGTGCCCGTAGCCAGTCCGGCCCTAGGTTTCCTGGGGACATTGGGCCTGACCATGGCCTATCGATTGTTTTACCTGACCAGCCGTGACCCCCTCACCGGCTTACCCAATCAAGAGGCATTCCTCAAAGGGCTACAGCGATCGCGCCGTCGTCGCCTTCAATCGCCCTTAGGCGTGCTCATACTACATCTCAACCCGATTCAGGAGCAGTGGGCCGGCCCAGAGAGGGTCAATCATGATTTCATCTTGCAGCAATTGATAACTCGACTGAGATCGCGACTGCCTGACTCGGCCCGACTGGCTCGGGTTGGCCGGGATGAATTTGCGATCGCCCTGGTGAATCGTCCCCCTGTTGCCCTAACCGCCTTGGCTGATCAAATCCAGGCTGATCTAGCCGTACCCCTTAAGACGGAACAGCGCTTAATTGTGCCGGAAGCCCATATCGGTATTGCCATGACCCAGCCCGAGCAGATCTACAAGCCCGAAAACCTGCTGCGAGATGCCTACACCGCCATGTATCGAGCTAAAACCATTGGCAAGGCTCGCTACCAGGTGTTTGCCACCGGTCTGGCAGACACGGAAATGCAACGCCTCAACCAAGCAGAGGAGTTGCGGCGTGGTTTGGCAGCGCGAGAATTTATGCTCTATTACCAGCCGATCGTCGCCCTTCAAACGGGGCAGATTACCGGCTTTGAATCCCTGATCCGTTGGCAGCACCCCCAGCAAGGGTTGGTTTACCCCGCCCAGTTCATTCCCCTAGCCGAAGACACTGGATTGATTGTGCCCTTAGGCTGGTGGATTTGTGAGCAAGCCTGCCATCAGGCCCGTCAATGGAAGCAGCAATTTCCAGCGGTATCCCTGGGGATTAGCATTAATCTGTCGGGTCGCCAGTTTGAACAGCCTAATTTGGTGGAAGAATTGGCCGCAATCATCCAAAAAACCGGCATTGAGGGACTGATGCTGAAGCTGGAGATTACGGAAAGCATGGTGATGGGCGATGTCGAAGCCGCCATCGATTTAATGCTGCGGTTACGCGCCCTCGGTTGCCGCCTCAGCTTGGATGATTTTGGCACCGGCTACTCTTCCCTCAGCTATCTGCGACGATTCCCCATTGATACCCTCAAGATCGATCAGTCCTTCGTGCGCAATATGGGCCAAAGCTCAGAGGACCTGGCCATCGTTCGCACGGTGGTCAATCTCGCCCATACCTTGGGGATGGAGGTGATTGCCGAAGGGGTCGAAGCCCCTGAAGATGTGGCGGTTTTGCGATCGCTGGGCTGTGAGTTTGGCCAGGGCTACTTTTGGGCCAAGCCGTTGTCCGCCCAGGCCGCCAGCGAGTATTTACAACAGCATGACCAAGCCTGATTGGCGTTGTTAAATCCCTCAAGTGTCATAAGAGGCTGTTTGAAAAGGGGTGACCCGAGTTTGAAAGCATACCTGATGCCCCTGGGGTAGGGGCTATAACCTGGGTTAATTCGTGGCTCTCTCTGGGGGTTGCAGGTGACTAAAGTTAACCCCGCAAACTTTTCAAACAGCCTCTAAGGCTGATAGCAACTGCACCCAATATTAAACCGCATTCAACTTCTCGTTCAGCTCCTCTAGGGTGAGCAGCTCTGGAGCAACAACATAAAAAGTCACCCCTAGCCCACCACTCCATACATGCAGGTATTGCTGAATATCGGGATTGTTACGGCTCGTCAACTCATAAGCTTTGAGACCGGTATCGTCAGCAACTTGCAGTTCGTTAAAGTCATACCCTTTACTGTCAAATAACGTCTCTAGGTCTCCGGCCACTTGCCGAGAGTTGCCATCGACTTGACGACAACCGGCCTGGTCACTGCCACACCCAGCAGTGCTGCCCGCTAGTTGCAAAGACTCGTCCAGAATTGCAAACCCTGCCTGGTCGTATTCAAACGGTGCTTCATCACCAGGCTCGGGATCTGGCTGGACCTCTGGTTCTTCCGGCTCTTGGCCCGTAACGGGTTCCGGCTCAATATCACGCTCAAGCGATTCTTCCTGGCGAGGGGGCGTCGCTTCAACTGCTGGCGGCGGTTCAGGTTTAGAGGCGGGTTCAGGTTTCGGCTCTGGTGCCTTAGGGGCCGAGGTCGTTGCGATATCGACTTCGGGTTCTTGTCGCTCAACCTTAATAGGAACAGGTTCTACTGTCTCTAAAGACTCATCCAGCTCACTCTGCTGGGATGACATCGGCATCTTGATGGCAACAAGATGCAATAACAAAGAGAAAGCTAGAGCAACACCGATTTTGCCCACCCCAAAACCCTGCTTATCCTTTTTAGCAGAGGTATCAGGGGATTTTTCGAGTGTGTTCTTAGGAGAGTCAGTGTTCAAGAGACAGGAAGTTTATCGAGATCTAAAGCCATTTAGATTGACAGAATTCAGTGCGATTCATCGCCTAGAGAGGACCTTCAACTATCGACTCTGGCTTTCAAAAAGATCATTTTTGAGTTGCCCTAAAAAGAATATACCTCAGTTAGGGCTAAATTTTAAATCAACCTCAAAATCCATGAATTCCTTTCAGCAAGGGCTTTTTATGTTTTTAAGCGGCAATTAAATAATAATCGATGTCAATAGTGATATGATGTTGTGGCCCAACTTTAGGCTCACTAATTGACCTTGAGGAGATTCCCATGAAGTTTTCACGGCGATCGCTCGTCCTCGGCGGTGTTGCCGCCACAGCCGGACTTGCAGCCACCCAACTTACTCGTCCCCGCCCCGTAGCCGCCCAGAATCGCGGCAACGTCAACCTTTACTCGGCGCGACATTACGACAGCGACAATGATCTGTACGACACCTTTACGGATGAGACCGGCATTCGGGTCAACCTTTTGGAAGGTGACGCTGATGAGCTACTAGAGCGGATTAAAGCGGAAGGGGACAATAGCCCTGCGGATGTCTTCATCACCGTAGATGCAGGTCGCCTGTGGCAGGCGCAGCGGGATGGCATTTTTGCTGACACCGCTTCAGACGTTCTGGAAGCCAACATTCCTGAAAATCTACGCCACCCCGACGGCCAATGGTTTGGCTTAACCAAGCGGGCGCGGGTGTTCATGTACAACAAGGACATGGTTGATCCCAGTGACTTATCAACCTACGAGGCGCTGGCCGATAGTCGTTGGCGCGGTCAGATTCTGACCCGCTCCTCCAGCAATATCTACAGCATGTCTTTGGTAGCCTCGCTGATTGCCGCCCATGGTGAGCGCGAAACCGAGGCTTGGGCTAGGGCCTTAGTGGGTAATTTCGCCCGTGATCCCGAAGGGAACGATCGCGCCCAAATCGAGGCGGCAGCATCGGGCTTAGGGGGGCTGGCGATCGCCAATACCTACTACCTCCCCCGTTATCATCGCTCTAAGGGCGGTGACGCTGCGCAACAGGCCATCTTTGATCAACTGGGCGTGTTCTTTCCCAATCAAGGGGAAGGCCAACGGGGCACCCATGTGAATATCAGCGGTGCTGGGGTCGTGCAAACCAGCCCTCGCAAAGAGAATGCGGTGCGCTTCTTAGAATATCTGTCTGGACTCCAGGCTCAAACGTTCTTTGCCGATGCCAATAATGAGTATCCGGTGAACCCAGATGCGCCGATCAACTCGATCATTTCCAGCTTTGGCCCCTTCACCGAAGACGAGGTGAATGTCGAAAACTATGGTCGCTACCAAGCCGATGCCGTGCGCTTAATGGACCGGGCCGGCTGGGTATAGTCCTGGTTCGAGACCTGAGTCCGATTACAGCTTCACTCAACACGAGATCAGACACCCTAAATTAGGGTGTCTTTTTTAATGGCTGTTTTTGGGGCGAGCCTCCCACGAGTAATCCTTCTGGCTGATCATTAGCCCTGTGCTGCCAAAAATCCACCACGACCTGGCCACACTGTTGAGGGTGCTCGTAATGAAAAAAGTGACGACCGTCAGGGCACATCCAACGGCGATCGCTCGGCTTAAGCCACTTCTGCCAGTGGGATTGACCTTGGGCATCCAAAATCATGTCATCGGCTCCGTGACAAACCAATAAAGGCACCTCAGTGGTACCCATCGGAATGGTATGGCGATATCCCAAGGCATGGCACGTCAATTCCATATCCAAAACCTTTGCCAAAATCCGTATCAAAGCGTTGGTCCGATGGGGGCATTGTGGCCCAAACAGCAGCCGTACCATTGGTTCAACACAATGCTGCGGCGGCAAGGTAATAACTCTCTCAAGGCATAGTAGTGGGCATACCAATTCACTGCTGGTGTAACCCCCACTGATAGCAGCGTCAGAGACTGAACCCGCTCAGGGTAGCGTTGAGCATATAACAACCCGACAATGCCGCTTAAACCATGGCCCACCAAATGAACTGGTTGTGACTGTTGCTTGAGGTAATCGTGGAGCAACACCAACGCAATTTCTAAGGAGCAGGGTTCATCGGCAGTTTGCGCATAATGCCAGCAGCGCATCCGCATGTGCTGGCTGAGTTGATCAAATAGGGGACGGTCAAACTGTCGGAGCCGTGGATTGGCGCAGAGCCACAACCCATCAGGGATATCTGCCATCGCAGTCCTCATCAATAGAAACAAGAAAACTGGCAGCCAGATCGGCCTAAGCGACCTGCTAACTACCAGTAGCGTCTGGAAAGTTGAAGGAAGGTGAACGGCTACAGCCCCATCGCCGACTTGAGATCAGCACACCAAGCTTGAATGCGGGCTGCGGTCTTCTCTGACTCGTTATCGTCATCTAGGGCTAAGCCGCAGAACTTGCCATCTCGCAAGGCTTTAGAGTCGGTGTGTTCATACCCCTCAGCAGACCAGTAGCCCACGGTTCTACCGCCTAATCCTGAGATTTTTGCCTCCAAAATGCCAATGGCGTCTTGAAAGTTTTCGGCATAACCCACCTGATCTCCCGTGCCAAAATAGGCCACGGTTTTGCCGCTAAAGTCCACCTCATCCAGGTCGTCCAAAATTGCATCCCAATCATCTTGCAAATCTCCAATATTCCAGGTGGGGGAGCCAATGATCAGATAGTCGTACTCGGCCAAATCAGTCGCACCTTTTTCACTGATGTCATGGAGGTCAACAACGGCATCACCCCCTAAGGCTGTCTGAATTTGCTCAGCCGCATCGCCAGTCTTGCCTGTAGTCGAGCCGTAAAACAATCCAACTTTCGCCATGATCTTTAACTTCTAAGGGTTCAGTAAAACAACATCGCGCCCAAAACCGTACCGATCAACCTGAGACCGAGTAACGTTGACTCCCAAGCTGCGATTGACGATTCACCACTCGGCAAGGTCCAGCCTTAACCCAGAGCCCGCAAAATTCTGTCAAGAATAAATCTCACCTAAGAAGGAGCGAGAATAATATCCAAAAACGGATTTTGCCATGGAAAAGGCCTGGAGCTGGTTTGGTGTGGATTTGGCGGCGATTGATAATGAACATCTAATTGAGACTCAAACTCAATAGACTACGGCTAGTATACAGTGATAAACGCCTTAATGAAAACAATTCCCATCTAAAAACCTTTGCTTGCACCAACTCATGATTGAAGATTCCTATGAATCGTTATTGATTTAGATTGATTCAGGCCGATTCAACCCATGGAGCTGACCTGAAAGACTAAATGAAGATAGATTCATTAATAATGAGAATTTAGGCGTGAATGATCTAAGGCTAATCTGATTAGAAGGCGCTTGCCGACAGGCATCGTCACTGCTGCTGTCGGCAACAAGAGGCATCTGGGGACACCCTGATTCGCAGGCAGAGCCGACATGGGAAAACCGAATTGGTTCAGCAGGCAGCTCATGGGTTAAACCAAGCTGAGCGGTTTTTATATGCCCGTCAACTGTCATCAAGGGTTCTAAGGAGTTGTGATGAAGCAACGCACCATTCAGGTTTTGCAATTACTGCTGATCATTGTGCTAGTGGCCCTGGCTACGGTACTGGTTCATCGCTATGGGGTGAGTCAGCTCCGGGCTCAGGTTGATCAGTTGGGGGTATGGGCACCTGTGGGCATTTTCTTGCTGCGGTTTACCAGCGTGGTGATTCCGGCTTTGCCGGGAACAGCCTATTCGGTTTTGGCCGGTAGCCTGCTGGGGTTTACCCAGGGGCTGGCCGTGATCTGTTTTGCCGACCTATGCTCCTGTACCTTGAGTTTTGGGCTGTCCCGTCGTTACGGACGCAGATTTGTTCAACGGCTGGTGGGTAAAGGCTTCATGCATCGCGTTGATGCTCTCAGTCAACGCCATCTAGAGCAGAACTTTTTCTTGATGACCGGCTTTTTGATGACCGGTTTTTTTGATTTTGTTTGCTACGGTGTTGGCCTGACCAAAGCCCCGATCGCGCGCTTTGCGCCCGCCTTGGTGCTCAGTATTGTGATTTCTAACCCGCCGATTGTGGCCCTCGGAGCCGGTTTGCTGGAGGGGGGTAAGCTCTTACTGGGATTTGCTTTGCTGGGGGTGTTTGGGTTGGCCATCGTGACGGGTCTCGTGCGACGACAGCCGCCCCAAAGCCAGCCGTAAGATCTGGGAAAAAGTCCAAAGCCCAGAGGTATTGATGCCAACGACTACGTCCACCGTTTAGCGTCGGGCTTGCAACCTCAAGCCCAGTTAAGGCAGGCTGAAATAACGTTACGCCACGGATTATGCCTGAAGGACCGGAAATCAAACGCGCTGCTGACAAAATTGCCAAAGCAATTTCCCATCAGCCCCTAACAGACATTTTCTTTGCCTTCGATCGCCTCAAACGCTTTGAAGACACCCTCGCCGCTGCTACGGTAATCGCCGTCGAACCTCGGGGCAAGGCCCTACTGACGCGGTTCGACAATCGCCTCAACATCTATAGCCATAACCAACTGTATGGCTTGTGGATGGTGCGTAAGGCCCAGTCCTACCCCACCACCAATCGGCAACTGCGACTGGCCATTCACACCGCCAAAAAGTCGGCGCTGCTCTACAGCGCCTCCGATATTGAGGTGCTGTGGGATGACGAGTGTGACCATCATCCCTTTCTCAGCCGCATCGGCCCCGATGTGTTGAGCCCTGACACCACGGTGCAGCAGGTGGCGCAACGACTGATGGAAAAGGCTTTCTATCGTCGTCGCCTGACCACCCTGCTGCTGGACCAGCAGTTTTTGTCGGGCTTGGGCAATTATTTGCGGAGCGAGATCCTGTTTGCTGCGGGGGTGCATCCAACCCTGCGCCCGGTGGACTGTACCCCGGCCCAAATTCAGCAGTTGGCAGAGCAAGCGATCGCCCTACCGCGCCAATCCTATGAGACTGGCGGCATTACCAACAATTTAGAACGGGTGGCGCTGCTGAAGGAACAGGGGTTGACCCGGTCCAAATATCGGTTTTACGTGTTTAGCCGCGCCGCCAAACCCTGCTACCAATGCGGCACCGCGATCATTAAAGACCAGATTGGGGGACGGCGCTGCTATTACTGCCCCACCTGCCAGGTCCAGCCCTAAAGCAAAACCCCTCCCAGGCGATGGCTGAGAGGGGTTTTGAAGCAAAACGGGATTTAGGTCGCCGCGATCGCCGCCACTGTGGTCATGAAACCCACCATGGCAAAGCGCCCGGTCCAGAGTTCCACCTTCCGCGAAGGGGTGAGGGGCTGCACTTCAGCATCTTCGGTGAGTTCTGAGATTTGGTCAGACGTCATCAAGGTGGTCTCTAAAGTGTTCTCAGATGTGTTGTCCATAACCGTTCTCCGTTAAGTGTTGTTGTGCGAATGTGTTGTTTTTATCCAAAACAAAAATAAAGTTATTACCAGCATAGCGACTCTTGGCGTTGAGGCCAAATGGTCTGAGGTCAGCGCAACCCTGGGGAGGGGCCAGAAGCCCTGAGTTGAAAAATATTGCCTTCAGGGTCATGGCCATCACAAACGGTATGGTGACGAAACCGCCATTCCTGTTCAGGTGCGCTAACACGTCCCCCTTTACTTTGCGCCAATGCCCTAGCTATGGGGATGTCGTCAATAAAAAATACCGGCTTGAGCGCAACCGATGCTCTCGGCACTGGGGGGGTGGCTGATGCTGATCTGCTTGGCAATATCGGCAGGCGCTTGAACAATCACTAGTTCAAAGCGATCGCCACCAATCAGGCAAAAGTCATCTTCTCTTTCGATGATTTGCAGTTGCAGCATGGCGGCATAGAAGTCAACGAGCCTCTGATAGTCCTTGGCATAAATGACGAAGCCTGAGGCGGCTACCGTCTCACCCGATGGCACCACAACGGTTGTCAAAAGGTTTCCTCCAGATGCACTCTCCATCAGCTTAATGAGTGCTAATCGCACTCGTGAATGTCAGCCGATTACCAAAGGGATCGGTCACGGATAGATCGCGGGTACCCCAAGGCATTGCTTGGATTTCGGGTCGAGAATTCCCGTAGCCCTTGGCCAGCAGTTCAGCCTGCAACGCATCTAAATCAGCCGCCTCAATTCTCATGGCGCTACCCGGACAGCAATCCCCATGATGCTCTGACAAATGGAGCGTACATGCTGTTTTAGACACTTGCATATACAGGGGAAAACCGGCTTCAAAACGGTGCTCCCAATCAACCTTGAAATCCAAAAAGTCGATATAAAATTCCTTAGCTTTGGCCTCGTCAAAGATGCGCAGAATCGGTGTTGTCTTAGAAAAAACCATGGTCGCAGTTTCCCCACGTAGCAAGCGAGCGTCACCCTGCGAATAGTATAAATGAACTAGGAGCTGTCATCAATTAAAACTAGAACCCCTGTGGTGCAACGGTTGCAGCCCCTAGCAGTATTGTAGGCGCGGGCGCGGAAATGCTTGCCCAGAAAGGCTTTCACCAGTAATCAATGACGCGCCCTAGTTGCAGTCGATTAATGGGGAGCCACCGCGAAGAAGAAGGTGACGATCAGTGCTGCTACCGCTGTTGTCGGCACTAAGAACAGCACCTTGCGGTAGACCGCCGCGCTGCGATCAACAATGCCCTGAATCGGTGGTCGCTTCAGTTGCCCGGTGCGATAGAGCTGATCGCGGTGGTGCTCGTCGTAACGGGCCATGCGGGCAAAGGGCAGCTCGCCCTGGGTACGCTGGGGCAAAATCCGGCGGCGTTGGTAGGGCACACAGTTGTAACCAAAATGGGTGAGGTATTCGTCGCTGGCCAATAACCCATCGACAAACCCCCGCAACCCTTGGGTGGCTAAGACAATCGACCAAGAGAATTTCTCGCGATCGCTATAGACAGCACGCCCTAGGACCCTTTGAATGCAAAGTTCTACAAAGCGATAGTTACTGTTGGCTTCGTAGTTCAGCCGTCGAAAAGAGTCGGAGAGTAGCAGCGCTCGGATGAAGTCTTGGACGGTGAGTTGACCCTGCCGCAGTTGCGACTCTAGAACGCTTTGGCGGTGAGCAGCAATTAACTGCTGCTCATTAAAGATTTGTCGATAGGTAGCCCAAATCAACTCATCCATCTCCGTGCCCGTGGGCAGGTTGTCGAGGGTGTATTGGCGGGGATATTCATCGCCGTACTGCTCAAACCCTTCAACCCGGTGATTTTGGCTAGAGAGGGGGTAGTCGAGTAAAGGAATGGCCATCGGAAATCGTCCTTATGGGTTGGGCAATGTAAACAAGATCGAGAGAGGAGCGGTTGCTGATTACAGCGTCTGCCTGGTTGGGACAACCTGAAGGGATTGCCCCAACCTCATTCAGCAGGCAACATTTGAGAGAGCGATGGAGCCAATATCAGAGAGAGAATGCCGCTACAGGATTCCGGCTCTGACAATTTCCAGCAAGATAAAGCAGGCAAAAGTCACCCCACCGATGCCGCCCAATAAAAAACCAGAGGTAAACAAGCTCCAGTTGCCATAGGTTTGGACATTTGGCGGGCAGAATCCCGTTGGGTTTCTTGGGACCTTGGAACACGGCGATGCCGTAGAGAAACAGCCCCAAACTTAAAATCACCACCAGTCCGGTCGCACTGGCAAACCCAGCTTGCAGAGCCTGTTCGCTATTGCGCAGTGGCCCCAGCTTCAGGAATGGCCCGAGCAAAAAGTAGCCATGGGCCATGCCGATCTCCAATCCCCGCAGGGCCGGAGAAAGACCCTCGCGATAGATGGGGAGATTTTTGAGCCAGGTGCGGCTGAGAGGACTGCTATTCAGCGGTGTCGCCAGGTTGCCCACCTGCGGATCGCTCTGGGTGGGCGGGATTATCCCGTCAAATAAGGACCCACTGCTGAACTGGGTGTCCCCATACAGGGCACCTGGGTTGAACGACATTTTGCTGAAGCTATATCCAGCAGCGATCGCCCGCGACCGTAGCCCATGCCAGAAGTGACCCGCTAGCAGTAGGCTGGCAAAAATGATTTGAAACAGCATCAGCCAGGTGCGGGGGGTAATCACCCCATCCACCGTGGTCGTGCCCACCGGTCCATAAAACACGGCTGGGTAAACCGTGTCATTCACCCAGACAAAATAGGCGGCAAAAAAGCCCATGTAGGCCAGAGCGGCTTGGCTATAGGCCAAGTAGGCTTCACCGGACCAGACAAACAGCCCCTTGGCCCACTCGGTAGGGGCGGTGCGAATATGCCAAATGCCCCCCCCAATGCAGATCGCACCAATCCAGAGATGACCTCCGATCACATCTTCTAGGTTGCTGACGGCAGCCATCCCTTGGAGCGTCCACCCCTCAGGGGTAATGCCGACGAGATAACCAAAAATCACTAGGGGGTTGAGGGTGGGCTGGGCAATTAGCCGGATATTGGCGATCGCGGGATCATAGAGCCCACCAAAAGCCACGGCCTTTGCTACCAACATCAACGCCCCGATCCCCAGCAGCACCAGATGAATGCCCAGGATCGTGGTCATCTTGCTGCCGTCGGACCACTGGTAGCCAAACCCTTTTTCGTCTAGGCGATCTGGCCCCAGAGCGGCATGGTAGACCCCGCCAGCACCCAGGATGGCGGAGCTAATCAGATGCACCACCCCAATTGCAAAGTAGGGATAGGTATCGACAATTTGACCGTTGGCCCCGACCCCAATGCCCAATGTCGCTAAATGGGGCAGCAAAATCAGCCCCTGGTCGTACATCGGCAAATTGGGATTGAAGCGGGATAACTCAAACAGGGTCATTGCCCCAGCCCAGAGCACAATTAGACCGGCGTGGGCCACGTGGGCACCGAGCAGCTTCCCAGATAGATTGGCAAAGCGGAAATTACCGGCCCACCAAGAATAAGGATCTAAAGAATCAGCCACATAGCTGACCGGTTCAGCGGTGTCTGTTTCAAACCCGAGGGTTTTGAGGGGATTTGATTGCGTAACGGTCATAACTAACCCATTTGCCCCCGTGTCACTGCAACCACCTTGCCTGCGGTAAAGCTATAGCCCGCCGCCCGCAGGGCATGGAATAAATGCCCTTGCAGGAAGAAAAAGCCCAACCAGAAATGGGCATTGGCCAACCATACGCGGGCAGTGAGCGCCCTGTCAGGGCTGACAAACACCGGAAAGCGATCGAAGGACAGGCCCAGGGTGGGGCCAAAGAATTCGGCAGGAAAAACCAACCCATTAACCGACACAAACAGAGTGGCGATGAACGCCATCAGGCTGACGGCACCAATGCTGTAAGAGAGGTAAGCCTCGCCAGACCAAACAAACAGATTTTTGGCCCAAGCGGTTGGGGTCGAACGAATATGCCAGATCCCGCCGCCAATGCACATTAAGCCAATCCAGATGTGGCCCCCCACCACGTCTTCGAGGTTGTCCACCCCTGCCAACCAAAACCGGCCCTCGGTGCCAAACAGATAGCCAAATATAGTTAGGGGATTCAGGGTGGGGCTAGACACCAGGCGCACATCTTGAATCACTGGGTCATAGAGCCCCCCCAAGGCCATGGCTTTAGCCACGAGCAATAGGGCACCTGCCCCCAGCAGCACCAGATGAATGCCGAGAATTGTGGTCATTTTGTCGGCATCGTCCCAGCGGTAGTCAAAGAAGTCGCTCTCTAACCTGGCCGGACCCTTAAGCGCATGAAAAAGCCCACCAGCCCCTAAAAACGCTGAGCTAATTAAGTGCAGTACCCCCACCACAAAGTAGGGATAGGTCTCAACAACGGCCCCGCCAGCGCCGACGCCCAGCCCCAGGCGAGCCAGGTTAGGCAGCACAATTAAGCCTTGGTCATACATCGGTAAGCTTGGGTCAAATCGGGCCACCTCAAATAGGGTGATGGCTCCGGCCCAGAGCACAATCAGTCCGGCATGGGCGACGTGGGCACCCAGCAACCGACCGGATAAATCGACGAGTCGGGCATTGCCCGCCCGCCACGGAATGGAGGTATCAATCTTGTCAGCGATCGCCATCTTTGCTCCTGAATAACGCCTTAAAATTTTGAAAACAGCCTGCGGCCAATTACGAGCAACTCAGCGCTAAGAGGCTGAATTGCCCATCACCGTCGCTGGAGTCTTGGTCATAAAGTCGAAGAAGGTGCCGTACTTGGGGCTCACCGCAGAATTGATCGCCCGGTAGGCATGCCACAGATGGCCGAGCAGAGCCAAGAATCCCAAGGTGGCATGAACGCTGGACAGGGCAGCCCGCACCGATTCGGTCGTGCCGCCCACAGGGCCGTAAAACACGCTGGGGTAGGCGACCTCGTTAACGGAAACAAACACGGCAACGCTCAAGCCCGCGATCGCCAGCGCCCCCAAGCTATAGGAGAGATAAGCCTCACCCGACCACACCAATCGCTGCTTGGCCCAGGCCATCGGTTCAGAGACAATGTGCCAGATGCCGCCCCCGATACAGAGCAGCGCCACCCACACATGGCCCCCAACCAGATCTTCTAAATTGTCAACACTGGCCATGCCGGTAATCGTCCAGCCCTGGGGACCAAAGCCGAATAAATAGCCAAAGATTCGGGCAGGGTTGAGATTGGGCTGCACCAGCCGGACTTGCTCTACCACCGGATCGTAGAGGCCGCCGCGCGTGGCCTTGAGCACCAGCAAAAGCGCCCCCACCCCCAACAGCACTAGATGAATCCCCAGAATCGTGGTCATCTTCTTGCCGTCTTGCCAGTCATAGCCAAACCCCTCGGTTTCAAGCCGCTCCGGCCCGAGCACGGCGTGAAAAAGGCCACCCGCCCCTAACACCGCTGCACTGATCAGATGCACCATGCCAATCGCGAAGTAGGGGTAGGTATCAACAACTTCGCCGCCAGCGCCAACTCCAATCCCTAAGGCGGCTAAATGGGGCAGCAAAATCAGGTTTTGCCCCGCCATCGGCAGGCTCGGGTCAAAACGAGACAGCTCAAACAGGGTCATCGCCCCGGCCCAGAGCACAATCAGTCCGGCATGGGCCACATGGGCACCCAGCAATCGCCCCGAGAGATCCTTAAATCGAATGTTGCCCGCCAATAAAGGGGCACCTTCTGATGCAGAACTTGAAAACGACCAGCCCAGCGATCGCAAAAGCGGTGTCCAAAAAATCCCAGCCATACTCATTTCCTTTCAGTTAAGTCGTCAATAACGGTTAGACAAAAGCGCGCCCTTGATCAGCAAGGCCCGTTACCGCTACGCCCTAGTGGGTGGGCGACACGGCTCAAACGTTGACGGGCACGCTTGAACCAGTGGCCCTGATCAAAGCCATGGGTTGCCGCCGCGTAAGCGTAGTCAGTACAGTCAACGGCCTCCTCTGAAAGGGCTTCTACCGGATGAACCGGGCACTTGAGGTAAGGGCTACCCGTGTAGTACTGACAGCGATGGCAAGGAATTTGATGTAATCGCCGCAGTCGCTTTAAACCGTCTTCCAGTGCTAGAAAGACCGACAACACAAATGCGACCAGCATCCCCCAAATGACTAAGGGCACCACAATCGCCAAGGGATGAGAAAACGCCTGTAAAAGCATCAATGTCTCCACATGAGTCGATAAGAAAAGAGGCCCAGAACCCCAATGAACCAGGCCCCTGACTGTTGAGAGGAGAGAATTAGGTGACGGTTACTCCGTCACAGATAGGGCTTTTTCAACCCGGCGAAAATCGAATCCGAGGGCACGAAGCACATGCCAGAGATGCCCCTGCAAAAAGAAGAACGCCAAGAAAAAATGGGCATTCGCCAACCAGCAGCGGGAGGTGTGCGTATTTAAGGGCAGCGCGATCGTGTCCGCAAAGTAAGGCGAAATGCCCAACTTGATCGCTAATGGCGCACCATAAAACTCGGGAGGATAGGCCAGAGTATTCACCGCACAGAAATAGGCCGCTACGAAACCCGCTAGGGCAATGCCTCCCAAGGAGTAGGACAGAATTGCTTCACCCGAAAAGATCAGAACTTTTTTAGCCCACTTCAGCGGCGGCACAGCAATATGCCACACGCCCCCAAGGATGAGCAGCGTACCCACAAAAACGTGACCCCCAACCAAATCTTCGAGGCTACTGACCGAGGCAAAGTGGGTCTGATAGCCAAAGATCACCAAAGGATCAAGGGTGGGCTGCACGGTGCGCACCGTTTGGGTGGTTGCGTCATACAGACCGCCCCATGTGGTGGCCTTCGCCACCAGCAATAGTGCACCGCCCCCCAAAAACAGGAGATGATGGCCCAGAATCATGCCCACCTGAGCCGGGTTTTCCCATTCAAAATGGAACTTTTTGGCCTGCCCCTTGGCATCTTCAAGAATTTCAGGGGCCTTGAAGGCATGGAACAATGCCCCTGCACCTAAAACAGCTGAAGAGATCAGGTGCAACGCCCCAATCAACAAAGTAGGGATAGGTATCCACCACCTGCCCGCCGTCTGCCACACCAAAACCCAACGTGGCCAAATGGGGCAGCAAAATCAACCCTTGCTCACCCATGGGAATGGCAGGGTCAAGCCAGGACAACTCAAACAACGTAAAAGCGCCAGCCCAAAGGGTAATCAGCGCCGTCTGGCCGACATGGGCCGCAATAAAGAGTCCTGACTTATCCGTAAAGCGGGCATTACCAGCCCACCAGTCGTAAGCAACATTTGTATTGCCGTAGGTTTGCATCGGAACCCGTTCCTTCTCAAAAATGAGGTTCAGTCGAAATACTTATTGAGAATTAAAATCAACAAGATAATCTCATCACAGATCGGAATTGATCGCAATAAGATGCCGATTAACTTTTGTTTCGAGGTGACCTGCGTAAGGGGGTGGCTGTTTGTATGGAACAAAGGTATGATCCCTGCATGCTGTGCCGAGGAATGCAGGGAATAGGCTATAAAAATGCTCTAAAAGCTTTATGAAAGAGAATTTTGAGGCTTTGTGTTTTTTGTCACGCCAGTGGCGCTATATGCCCCCACGGGATTGATGTTTGTTTGCAGGGCTGCAGAGCTAAAAGCCGCCTTATTCTTGAGGATGCTGGAATTCAATGGGTTTATCTATTGGCTCTCAATCTCAATTGAAGATCTATATTGTGATTTTATTGACTAAATTTTAATGAAAATAGATCGCATTTTGATCGCTTGGAAGTACAGTTGCCGCCAGTCCAGGACAAAACTGCTAGCCACTGGGCTGCTGTGCCAAGCGCCAGACGGACAACCGATGACTACAGTAAAGTGGCCAAAGCTCTACCAATCGCCTAGAAATGTTGCCTTCGGACGGTCCTGGTGGACCGATCCTGTGTTGAGTGGTTCCTGGCCATAGAAAAGCCCCAGTAAGACCAAGGTCTGGCTGGGGCTGAGGAGAGGAGAGAGAATCTCTAAACCCGATTAAAGGGTGCTGAGAAAGGTCAGTAGCGCCGCGCGATCGCGCCTATCCATCGCCATAAACTGCGCTTTAGAGGCCTCTGCTTCGCCGCCATGCCAAAGGATCGCTTCCTCAATGGTGCGGGCACGGCCATCATGGAGATAGCCCGCATAGGGCAAGACTGTCTGGTTTAAACCTAGACCCCATAACGGCATGGTCCGCCATTCCTGGCCATCGGCCTCAAAATCAGGTCGGCCATCAGCAAGCCCTTTCCCCATGTCGTGGAGCAGCAGATCGGTATAGGGGTGGAAAGTCTGATGGGCCAAGGCGGCCACATCACTCGGTCCCGTTGCCAAGGTAGAGACATGGCAGGCAGCGCAGTTAGCATCGGCAAACAGCTTTTCCCCAAGCTGCACCGTCGGGTCATTCACTAAGGTTCGGGCGGGGACCCCTAGGCTTTTCACATAAAAGATATTCTCACCCAAGATTTGTTCGCCAATGTCAGCGCTGCCATCGGCCTCAGGAAACATCGGGTTGGTAATGCCCATGTCGTTGACGTAGGCCGAGGCGGTTTGATGGCGCAGGTTGGGGGAATTGGCCTTGAGCCCAAATCGACCCACGGCTAGCGTTTGGGTATCTGGATCCCAAACCTGATTGATCCGCCCTGAGATGCCGTCGCGATCGCCATCCTTCGGATCCGCCAGCTCAGCCAGAGTCATCGCGGGTATCGCTTCCAGCAAGCCGACCCCAAACACCGGCGGTGGGATCCGTAGCGAGGTTAACACCCCATCGGGAATTGGCTTGGCAGGATCACTTTGGGTCAGCTCAATGTGGGGTGTTCTCAATTCATAACCCGTACCGTCGGTATATTGCCCCGA
Source organism: Leptolyngbya sp. RL_3_1 (assembly GCA_012032425.1). Taxonomy (GTDB): domain Bacteria; phylum Cyanobacteriota; class Cyanobacteriia; order Phormidesmidales; family Phormidesmidaceae; genus PCC-6406. The sequence goes on from JAAUQE010000006.1 coordinate 33,460, forward strand.
TTGGGTTTGCCAAGTGAGGGTGACATCGGCATCAGGTGCCACCCCGTACACGGCATGGTCACGGATTTGAGCCCCGATATGGGGCACCGGCACTACTACCCCATCAGTCGGTGCGGCCATCAATGCTGCGGTTTCCGGCAAACTCACCCGCACCAGGGCCTGACCCAGTTCCGGCATGCCTCGACCATTTTTAAATGTGGCACGCCCCACAGGAGGAATTGTTAAACACTGGCCCTAGCCCAGGGTTAACCGTTGCAGGTGCAGTGACAAACACCGCATCAAAGGCGCGTCCCCAGCGGTATGCTTGGCCGCTTCCGCTGCATTCAGGCCAGGGGCGGGCTGGCCAAAGGCATGGGATGAGCGGTTATAGAGGGTGGTTGCCCCTCCGGCTTGGGGAATGGTTTCCGGCCCAAGGGAGCCCGAATTCAGGCTGTGGGACAGGGCGATCGCCAGGCCACTTGCCACTAAGGCCAGCAGCACATAGGTCCAGGGGCGAAATCGGACAGACAGGAAATGGCCGGTAGACATGGCGAATGGTGCTGACAACAGTTGAAGATGGCTTGAACAAGCTTACCGATCTTATTCTGAATAAATCTCAATAAGACTCGCCATCACCGGTGATGTACCCCAACGGCAGGCAAGCAACGGCCTAGATCAGGGGAACCACCTGCCCTATCAGGGTTTCTTTGACCTGGATAATGGCATCGATGGCCGCTTGGATTTCATCCGCTGCGTCAGGATCCGTCAGGCTCTCTTCTAAGGTGCCAGGAATGGCGTCGAGGGCAGTCTGGGCTGCCTCAAACTGCGCTTTGATGATCGTATCCAAATCTGGATCAATGGCGGCAACATAGGAACTGATGCTAGTGCTGGACTTGGGACCCCCTGGAAAACTACCGAGGTAGCCGTTCTCAGCACTTTGCAGGTTGCTCTTGAGATCATTGATGGTTTGAAAGCTAAACCGACTCTCTAGCCCAAAGGTATCCTGCTGCTTAAAGGGGGTTTCGAGTTTGTCTTCGCCCACTTCTATTAAGCTGTCCAAAATACCAGTGACCAACTCCTGCCCCGCTGCCGTCACGGTGGGGTAAACGGTGCTGCCCGCCCCCGCATTGGCAAATACCTCCCAGTAGGGGGGCTGCCCATCTAGACCGCTGTCCCAACTGGCAAAGAGGTCTGAGGCTTGAGTCTTGAGGTCTTGACCCAGGGCTTGCAGAAATGCTTTTTCGCGATCGGTAAACTGATCAACAGTCTTGTTATTGGCTTCCCCAAATAACAAGAACTCAATCGTATGCATCCCCCGCTCACTGTCCCCTAAGCCAGCCACATACGCTTCATCCAAGGGGTCGGAACCGGACAGAATTTTCTCCACATCGGTTTCGTTCACCGGCCAAGAATCCATGGCCCCATCAGAGGGTGTTTGAAAAGTCGGAGTTGCAGTAACAAAAGCTCTCAGGGTATATGTTGCGACAAGTAAAAACCGCAACCCCCTGAGAGCAATGGCAACATCCTACCCAGATAACCTGACCCGCGAACAGTTTGAACTGATTGAACCCTTACTGCCCGCAGCCAAGCCCGGTGGTCGTC
>JAAUQE010000142.1 GCA_012032425.1 Leptolyngbya sp. RL_3_1
CGTTTGAGGACGTCAATCGGCCTTCGCCCCACGACTATTCAAACCGGCAATCACCCCCAGGGCTAGCTCATATATGCCTGGTATGTTTTTAATTGCGGATCCCTTACCACTCATCACGTAGGGTTTTCTGCATCGTGATGGCATCTCCTTGCCAACTTAACTGGCCCACCAACTGCGAGAAATCATACTGGCTGGTGATGCCTCACCTGCGGCAGCGGGGCTCACCACAACCACCACATTCACATCAATGTCCGCGAGTTGCATGGGGATATTCAGATTTAAGCAGCCTGATCCGTCTGTCCTGGCGGTTAATTTCAGAACTTCCATGGCGTAAGTTGAAAGGAGATACCCATAGGCTAACAAGGTAAGACGCGCCCAAGCCCCTAGTACTCAAGGGCGGAATCAACCCAACCATTACAAACCCAAGGCAAGGGGCTTAAGCCCTTTGTTCAAGGCTAAGGCTATTTAAGCCGCCGAGTACTAGGGCAAAGGTGATTCACTAACCAACACGATAGCTGTGACCTTAAGCCTCCGCTGGTGAAGGAATTGACACATCCAAAGGCGTCACCGTTGCATCCGGCGTCAAGGTCGAGAGCGGTGGATTGATATCCTCGCTATTGCCCACCACCAAAACCACCCAATCCTCCGGTCGCAGGTGAGTTTGGGCGGCGCTTAAGATATCCCCAGGGGTGGTCTCCGAGACCGCCTGCCGGAATTGGAAGATGAAATCCTCGGGGTAGTCGTAGTATTCGTAGCGAATCAGCCGAGAGAGGGTCTGGCTGGGATTTTGGAAATTGAACACAAAGCTGTTCAACACCGCATCCTTGGCCTGCTGCAACTCCGCTTCAGAAATGGCTGTGGTGCGAATTGCCTCTAGCTCTCGCTGCACCGACTGAATAAACGGCACTGTGGTTGCAGACTGGGTTTGACCGCCGCCAATCCAGGTGCCGGGATAGTCGTAGCGGGCTGCCCAGAAGCTGTAGACCACGTAGGCCAAGCCCTGACGCGATCGCACCTCATTAAACAGCCGTCCCCCAAACCCGTTCAGTACCTCGTTCAGCACTGACAAGGCTGGATGATCAGGGGAGCTGAGCTGCCCGCCCAGATGGCCAATCTGTACATAGCTCTGGGTGAGTTGGGGCAGATCGACCAAGAAGACGCCGCTGTTGGCCTGTTCTGCCGAGGGGATGGGGGGTAGCGGCGAGGGTCCGGCTGGGGCCATCCAATCGCGAAAAGCCTGAGCGATTAGCGCCTTCATTTCAGCGGGATCAAAGTCGCCGACGATGCCCAAAATCGTCTGATCCGGGCGGACGGAGGCTTGGTAAAAGTCGATGATGTCATCCCGAGAAATGGCATCTAGGGTGGCATACTCGATGGTGCGGGCATAGGGACTGTCACTGCCGTACACCAGCTTACGAAACTCCCGCGAGGCAATATCGTCAGGGTCGTCGTTGCGGCGATCGATGCTGCCCCGGTATTGGCTTTTGACAAATTCAAGCCGGTCGGGGGCAAAGGCCGGATTGCGAATCACATCGGCAAACAGCCCAAAGACCTCGTTCAAGTCTTCACTCAGGGCATTAAAGCTGGCGGATCCAGAATTCTCATCGATCGCGGTTTCTACCGCTGCTGCCCGCTGCTCCAACAATAGATTCAGGGTGTCGGCATCGTAGCTGTCAGTGCCCCCGAGGCGCATGGCGTCGCCAGTGACCTCCCCCAAACCAGTTTGGCTGCCAGGGACGAGGCGATCGCCGGTCTTAAAGGTGGCGCTGCCGCTGATCAAGGGCAGTTCGTGGTCTTCCATCAGATACACCACCAGGCCATTGGTGAGTTCATAGCGCTCAAACTCAGGGATTTGAATGTCCCGCAGGGCCGGAAATTCCAGCTCCTCGTAATGGCGGGGCATGATCGCCATGGCTGCGGGCTGCCAGCTCAGCCCGAACACGAGGGCCAGTAACAGCCCTAACCCCATAAACCCGGCAGGACGGCGAAACAGTTGGAGCAATCTTGACCAGCGCGTAGCAAACATCTGCATAGCAAATATTAAAGACGGCAATAAACAGTTGGGCAGGCGATCGATGGAAAAAGAATCCCCCCGGCTGTCGCCACCCTCCTATGCCCTCTGGGCAGGCTTTGCCAAGGACAAGGGGGGCAGAGGGGATCAGGTTAATTTTCTGACGACACAATGCGTCCTACGGTGCGGTTCTGGGGCTGGAAGGTAGCCTGAGCCACCCGCTGGATATCAGCGGCGGTGACCGCCTCAATGGTGGCTAGCTCCGAGAATACATTTTGCCAGGAGCCGGTTTTGGCCTGATATTCCGCCAGCAGCGAGGCCATGCCTGAATTCGAGGAGAGCCGCCCCAGTAACCCCGCCCGAGCCTGGGTCTTGACCCGTTCGAGTTCTGCCTCTGAAACCGGTTCGTTGATCAGGCGATCCAGCTCCTGACGCATCAGTACGGCGATGTCTTCGGGGGTCGATGCGGGGGTGGTTAAGCCATAGAGCACGATCAGGTTGGCGTATTTGTCCCCAGGGAAGCCATTGATGCCCCCGACATCTAGGGCGACTTGCTCGTCTTCCACCAGGGTTTTATAAAAGCGGGCGGTGCGGCCATTCACCAAAATGCCCTCGATCATGCCGTAGATGGGGTGATCGGGGTGGGTAATGCCAGGTCGGTGGTAGCCCTCCAGATACCAGGGCTGGGACGGTAGGGTCAGGGTGAAATCCTTGGGGCAGTTTGGGGGGCTCGGTGATTTCGACATCTCCTGGCAGGCTACGGGCCGTAAATCGACCAAAGTAAGCCTCGGCCATGGCCTTAACCTCCACCGGATCGACATCTCCCACCACCGTAGCGATCAGGTTATTGGGGCCGTAGTACTGGTAGAAGAAGCGCTCGACGTTGGCGCGGGTGGCGTTGTAGAGGTCTGCTTGGTAGCCAATCACCGGACGCTGATAAGGATGCTGCTCAAAGGATTCTTCTAAAAAGACCTCGATCAATTTGCCGATCGGGGAGTTGTCTACCCGCAGGCGACGCTCCTCAAGAATCACGTCTTTCTCTTCGTAAAATTCGCGGAACACTGGATCCAAGAATCGCTCTGACTCCAGCGACATCCACAGCTCTAGCTTGTTAGACGGCAGGCTATAGAAGTAGCGGGTGGCATCGGCGGAGGTGGTGGCGTTCAGCCCTCGGCCCCCGGCTTGGTCGATGATTTGGCCATATTTGTTTTGCTCGACATACTCGCGGGCCTCGGCTTGCAGGGCTTCGAGCTGCGATCGCAACTCCGCAGCCGTGGCCTCATCCCCAGCTGCTTCTGCGGCCAGGATTTGGTCAAAAACGGCGTCCATTTCCACCATCAAGGGCTGCTCTGCCTCGTAGTCACGGGTGCCGATACGGGTGGTGCCCTTAAAGGCCAAGTGCTCTAAATAATGGGCCAGACCGGTCTGGCCATCCTCCTCATTCACGGCCCCCACGTTGGCGTAGAGCATGAAGGACACCACCGGAGCCTGGTGGCGCTCCATCACAATGAAGGTCATGCCGTTGTCGAGGGTGAACTCGCTGACTTGCTCGGCCACCCGGTCCAGATAGGGTTGTACGCTGCTCTGCCCAGGGTCGAGGTCCCGAGCCAGCACCGGCAAGGGCAGAGCGGTCAGGGCAAACAGTACCGCCAATAGGGTGAGGAGCGGGCGAAAGGCGCGGCGGGAGCGCCAGAAACGGGTTGGCCAGGAAAAGGTCATGGGCGATCGCGAAAGATACCTTATCAATTTCACCACAGGGATCCCGCGATCGACATCACTTGAGGCCAAAACCGGACAGAATCCAACACAAGTAAGGGTGAAGGGTGAAGGGTGGTGGGGAGGTTGATTGGGTCCGATCAGAGGCTGTCTCGATCAGATTCTGTTGGAATACGCGCTTTTTGTGAAACCTTCAGCGTTCTAACCCGTTCTATTGCTGCCTGCTTCGCACGGGCATAGCCCTACTGCTTGCTTCGCACGGGCATGACCCTACTCCCTTGAGAAAGTCTGGCCATCCCCTTACCCTGTTGAGGTGAACGGTTTCAGTCTGCACCTGTTGCCTGACAGACTCGCCATCCCCTAGCGTCGTGAGGTGTTCCGTTGACCCAGGCCACTGGATCATCCAGTTTACAGCAGTGGAGCCGTCGGCTATTGGCGGCTATTTTGTTGGGTGGGCAGGTGGTGATGCACCTGATTTCCCCGCCCCCTGCACCGCCGCAACACGATTGAGCAGATGGCTGCGGTGGGACCCGAATCCCTGCTGATTGCCCTGCTGACCGCCAGTTTTGTGGGCATGGTGTTCACCATTCAGGTCACCCCGCGAATTCATCAATTTTGGGGCCAGTACTGCTGTGGGCGGGGTCTTGGCCCTGACTCTGGCCCGAGAATTGGCCCCGGTCTTGACAGCGGTGATTTTGGCGGGGCGAGTCGGGTCCGCCTTTGCCGCTGAAATTGGCACCATGAAGGTGACCGAACAGATCGATGCCCTGCAAATCCTCAAGACCGACCCCATTGATTACCTCGTTATTCCTCGGGTGGTGGCCTGTGCCTTGATGTTGCCGGTTTTAACCCTGCTGTCCTTTTTTACGGGAATGAGCGGTGGGTTGCTGATTGCCACCAACTTGTACGGCATTTCCCAAACGGTGTTCATGACCTCGGCCCAGAACTTTTTGACTATCTGGGACTTGATCAGCGCCATCATCAAGGCCTTTATCTTTGGTCTATTGATCGCTGTGATCGGCACCAGTTGGGGGTTGACGACGACGGGCGGCGCGAAGGGGGTGGGGCAATCCACCACCACGGCGGTGGTGACCGCTTTGCTAGCCATTTTTATCAGCAACTTTTTCCTGTCCTGGTTGATGTTCCAGGGCACCGGTAGTGCCGTTTTGGGTGGGGTTTAAATGCTCCCAGCACCTGTTTCGTCCCCGTAGCAGTTAAGTTGCTCCGTTAAAACTCGAAATAAATCATTGAAGGAGATTCGCCGCCCCCCAAGAGCCCTTGCCTCATCCAAGAAGCAAAATTCCTCTTGACTCAGCAATGCATAGACAATCGGCAGACTAGGAGCCTTGTTGTAGTTAGCATTGCCAACTTTCCATAGAGCATCTTTCTTGACACTAGTGCCTGATTGCTCAGACAGATACCTCGCGAAATCTCCCCAATCAGTGATTTTCAGGGTATGCCTCAACGCGGATACCAGCTCGCCAAGAGCTTTACGCCCTTGATCAGTAATCATGAGTGAGTTCATGAAAATCTCTCTTCTTTCGTATTGTATATCGCATATCTCGGATTTTATTGCATTCAGTCTGCATAAGCTACTCCCTCAGGCTGAGCCCTTACAATGGAGCCGTAATCTTGGCCTATTCCCTTAGCAATGCCTGTAGATTCCTCAGTGGTTAACCCCGCAGCTTCCGGTTCCATAACCCTGGAGCCGAGCTACCGTATCCCCGTCGGTTTATTCCTAATTGCTTTGCCACTCATGGCGGTGCAGATTTGGGTGGGGGCGATCGCGGCCCTATTTGCCGTGTTTTTGGGCATCCAGGCTTATACCCTGAGGTTGGTTTTCACCGAGACGGACTTAGACATTTACCGACGCGAGACCCGCATCCGTCGCTTTCCCTATCAGGATTGGGCGACTTGGGAGATTTTTTGGACCCCGATCCCGATTCTGTTTTACTTTCGGGAAGTGAACAGCATTCATTTCTTACCCATCTTGTTTAAGCCCGATGCCTTGAGGAGCAGCTCCAAACCCGTGTGCCGCTGACTGACCCAGACTCGGCTTCGGCCTCTTAGCACAGAGTCGCCAGCTAGAGACCTTGGCGATCCCCGATCACACGTTACCTGATTGGTCTGTTCCCGAGTCAGGACCTCAGGCCGGTTGCAATAATAGGGCTTGGCTGTCGCTGAGTTGCAGCGATCGCACCTCGTCTGCCCCATCTAACTGCACCCCTGGCGAAGCGATCGCCACCTGCCAATCCGCCAGGTCAATTTGGAATAAATCAGCCCCATTCAGGGTGATCGGCTCCCCCCATGTGGGCAATCAGGATCACCTGTTGTGCTGAGGCGGGTTGGTCCGGCGGGGCAGACCGTAACCCATAAAACACCGTCTGCTGGTCAGTGCTGATGCGATTAAAGCGATCCAGCCCGGTCAAAATCCAGGCTGTAATCTGTCTGCGCGATCGCGCTGGCCAGGGCCACGACAAACGGGCGCAATTCCCTCAGCTTGGTAAAGCCATCGCTTTTAGGCGCTGATGGATAACCAGATCGGCCAACTTTCCTGAAAGCAACGTTAAGTTAAGTAAAGAGGGTTTAGGGATAAGCCCAATTGTTGACTGGCATGGCCCCAACGGGTTCAAGGGAAGGTGGGTTTGATGAATCCAGCAGAGCATCGGCTACAGCAGATCCAAGCGGAGCGGGCGCTGATTTTGAATAGCGTCGATGACGCGATCGCCCTCCTCGACGCCGAGCAGCGCTTGGTGCTGTTCAACGAACGCCTCGCCGATATGTGGGGGTTAACCAAAAGCTGGCTAGAGCAAAGACCCACCCTCACCGCCATGCTCGATCGCTTAGTGGCCCAAAATCACTGGACGGATCAGCAACGGCAGATTGTGCTCGACGGTTGCCTCAACTCCCCTGAGCAGGATCGGGTGATCGAAATTAGCCAGCGTAATCAAACCTATTTTGAACTGTCGGTCACGGTTACATCTGACGGCGGGCAGCTCCTGATTTTGCGAGACGTATCGGTCCAGCGGCGCTATCAAAACCAACTGGCCGATGAGGTGCGACGGCTGAGCTTTTTGCTGGGGTTAACCGAGCGACTGCAGTCTTCCCACAACCTCGAAGAGGTGGGGCGGTTTGCCCTGACCTATCTGGTTGACGCCATGGGGGCCGCCTTTGGGGATGTGAAAGTGGTGAGCGGCCAGGGCAAAAACCGCCGCGCCGGTGCCCTTACCAATCTGATTTCGGGTCAGTTTATCGCCACCCACGGCAAGCCTTTGGTGGCGGATATGGAAGCGGTGTTGAACCAGGGAATTGAGTACGGCCAGGGGCTACTGTGGAGGTGGTCGAAACCGGTAAGCCCCTCTTTATCGAAGACTATGCCAACCATCCCAAAGCCGTACAGGGCTTCTGCCACCCCGCCATTGGTCAACTGGGGATTTTTCCGATCCCCTCTGCCGATGGCTCCATCATTGGGGTGGTCACATTAGAATCCCGCAGCTTGCAAAAGCTCCAGGAAGCCCCCCAGCAAGATATGCTGCTAGCCGCTTGCCGCACCCTGGGAGCGGCGATTGAGCGAGCTCAGTCCCAAGACCGACTCCAGCGGATCAACCATGACTTAGAGCGGGCCTCTCAACTCAAGTCCGCCTTTCTGGCCTCCATGTCCCACGAGCTGCGGACGCCCCTCAACAGCATTCTGGGCTTTTCGGACCTGGTGCTGCGTCACCAGCGTGACTTGGGCGATCGCCCACCCAACACATTCGCGCCATTCGCCAAAGTGGTGAACATTTACTACAGCTAATCAACGACATCTTGGATCTGTCCAAGGTTGAGGCCGGTCGGGTCGAGCTAGAGCTACAGACGGTTTCCATTCAAAAACTCTGCCACCAATGCCTACAGATGATTCAGCCTCGGGTAGACCGCAAGCGTCTGGCCCTCTCTCTGGAATTTGACTACGGCCTCGATCAAGTCACCTTAGACGAGCGCCGCGTCCGCCAAATGGTGATCAATCTGCTGTCGAACGCAGTGAAATTTACCCCTGAGAAGGGCCGGATCAAGCTAGCGGTCAAGCTCGCCTACGGCACCGAGCTGGAGCAAGACTTTCGCCCCGATGCCAGCCCGATCAACGCCAGCACCCCCTATCTCTGTATTCAAGTCAGCGACACCGGCATTGGCATTGCCCCCGAGAAGCTGCCGCTGCTGTTTCGCCCCTTTCAGCAAATCGATGCCTCCCTCAATCGTCACCATGATGGCACCGGCTTAGGGTTGGTGTTGACCAAGCGCTTGGCCGAGCTTCATGGGGGCACGGTGTCTCTTCAGTCTGTCCCTAAGCAAGGCAGCACCTTTCGGGTGTGGCTACCCCTGCATGAATTGCGGAATGGGGTCGCCCATACCGGCGAGGTCTCTGCCGAAACGGCGGCAGCGGTGCCTTTTCAAACCCAGTCCGCGAACCAGGGGGCCGTCCGCATTTTGGTGGTGGAGGATCATCCCTACAACCAAACCCTGATCACCGAGGCCCTGGAAATTGAGGGGTTTGAGGTGGAGCTGGTCAATGATGGTCAAACCATGCTGGATACGATTCACTCTGATTTGATTACCGCTGGCACCCTCCCCCAGGTGGTGCTAATGGATATCCAACTCCCTGGTGTGGATGGTTTCCAGTTGATTCAGGCGATGCGATCGCACCCCCTGTGGAAACCGGTGCCAATCATTGCGGTGACGGCCATGGCCATGGCGGGGGATCGCGATCGCTGTTTGGCCATGGGGGCCAATGATTACATCAGCAAACCCCTTGACTTTGACCTGTTGGGCCAGCGGCTGCGATCCCTCTTAAATCCGGCTGATCCTGGTCGCAACGAATCCCCCGCGTAAATAGAGTCAGGACCCTGACCCGACCCACCTGATCAGGCTGCAATTACGGTTCACGCCTCTACCCATTTGCGATCACTCCTCCCCGATTAACCTATGGTTGCGCCGTCTTACCTCTTGCTTGTGGATGATGAACCCCAGAATTTATTTCTGATGGGGGAGCTGCTGGAGATGGAAGGGTATGCCGTCCAAACCGCCGCCTCCGGGGCAGAAGCCCTGGCGCTGGCCCAAGCCAATTGCCCCGCCCTGATTTTGCTGGATGTGATGATGCCGGAGATGGATGGCTTTGCGGTTTGTCGCCAGCTCCGGGAAGATCCGACCCTGGGCATGGTGCCGATCATTTTCTTGACGGCCCTGGATGATGATGAATCCCGTCTGGCGGGGGTGGATGCCCTCGGCGATGATTATTTGACCAAGCCGATCAAAACCGAGCTGGTGCTGAAGAAAATTGAGGCGACGCTGCGACTCCAGGAGATGCGCGCCAAAACCACCCAGCAAACCTTGGCCACCCAAGCCCAACTGCTCCAGAAGACCCGCGATCGCTACGAGCGGCAAATGTCAGCAGCCCAGAAAATCAGCGAAACCCTCTCCGAAAAGTTTCACCTGTTCGTGCCTGAGCAGTTTCTCAGTCGGATTGCCCCCCGTGGGGTGGAGTCGATCCAGGTGGGTAACGCTACCGAATCAGAGATGACGGTACTGTTTTGCGACATTCGCGACTTCACCCACATTGTTGAATTCCAAGCGGCCCGCGAAACCTTTGAGTGGCTGAATGCATTGTTTGAACAACTCAACCAGGCCATCACCAGCAACCATGGCTTTGTAGACAAGTACCTGGGAGACGCGGTGATGGCGGTGTTTGATCGCCCTGACCACCACAGCCTGGATGGGGTGAGCGCCGCCCTGGCCATCTGCGATCGCCTCAAAAGCTTTAACCGAGATCGCGATCGCTTCCCCCTCAAAGACCCATTACGCATCGGCATCGGCATCCACACCGGTCAAGGGGTGATCGGCACCATCGGGGCCAATCAGCGCATGGACACCACCGTAGTTGGGGATGTGGTCAATACCGCCTCCCGCCTCGAAGAAATGACCAAAACCTACCACTGCCAAGTGATTGCCAGCCGCGACGTGATCAACAGCCTGCCAGCCGACCACCCCTTTCCGGTGCGCTGGCTCGACGACGTTATCCCCCGTGGTAAGCAAAGTCAGTTGCCGATCTACGCGATCGGCGGCTAATAAACTCTGGCCCCATCCAAACCTGTAGCTGGCCCGAAGGTATAGCCGTCACCACTGTCGGTAGTGGGCGACTGCACTGTATCCATCGGACTTTCAACCTGGAAACAGCTCACAGCGGTCACCAGCGAGGGCGATGACTCATCGAAGGGAGTAAAGAGCGATGGCGCTAATCCGCTCTTAATTGCTTTACAATCCCTTGACTAATCATCCTTGTTCCTTAACCTGACACGCATCCCCTACGACAAAAATTCAAGTTTTCAAATTGGATGGGGTTTCTGTTGGTAATCTGGCTTTACTTAAACATTTTTAGACTATGGCCGAAGATCCTGTGTTGCCTTCTGATTCCTCTCCCCAGCCTTTGCCTTCCCTTTCACCCAAGGATGGGGGCAAGTCTACTGCCGATCAGGTTCAGGCGGATATCGCCCGGATGGTCAAGCAGGGGGTGGGGGATTTAGAGCGACGCAAGCGGTCCCTAGAGCTAGAAATCGAAAAGCTGGAGCGGCGGCGCGATCGCATTGAAGTAGAAATGAAAACCACCTTCGCTGGCGCGTCCCAGGATTTAGCGGTGCGGGTGCAGGGATTTAAGGAATACCTGGTCGGTAGCCTCCAAGATCTGGCCACGGCGGCGGAACAATTGGAGATGGCCCCGCCCCAAGCCCCGCCCGCTCGACGAGAAGATCGCCCCGCCGCCAAACCCCGCCCGGAAGAGAGCGGCGATGGGGTGGACTTTGCCCAGTCGCGCTTTCAGCGTCAAACCGAGCGCATCCAAAGCCTGCTGGATCAATATCGCCTGCGTCCCGATTACTACGGCCCGGTGTGGCAGCTACGGCGCACCTTTGAGCCGATCCATGCGGAGCGCACTGCCAATTGGCTCTTAAACCAAGGGGGCCGAGGCGCGATTAAGAGCCTGAGCAGCCGCCTGCAAAATGTATTGGTGGCCTCTGCGGCGATTTCGATTTTGAATACCCTGTATGGCGATCGCCTCCGGGTACTCATGCTGGCCAACACCCCGGAGCGGTTGGGGGAATGGCGGCGCGGTTTTCAAGATTGTTTGGGGGTGACCCGCAGCGATTTTGGCACGGGTCGGGGCATTACTTTATTTGAATCGCCGGAGCCCTTAGCCCAACGGGCTGAGCGCCTCCAGGAAAATAACCTGCTTCCCCTGATCGTGATTGATGAATCTGAGGACAAAGTCAGGTCTCTCCCTACTGCAGTTCCCCTCTGGCTGGCTTTGCCCATCCGATCGAT
>JAAUQE010000143.1 GCA_012032425.1 Leptolyngbya sp. RL_3_1
TCGGTGCGGTGGAATCGTTAGGCGCAGCCACTGCATTAGCCCTACTCCCCGGCGCTGGCCAGATCCTGCTATTTGGCACGGTTGCAGCCAATGCCTTGGCAACCGTTGTTGTGGGTGGAGTGGCTGGCGCTGCGGGTGGCGGTCTGATCGGCGGCTTGCTGGGCTGGGGTGTCCCTGAAAACAGACCAAGCTCTACCAAGATCGGGTGGCGGATGGGCAGTTTTTGCTGATGCTTGAAGGAACTGCGACCCAAATAGAGCAAGCCACCCAGGTCTTAAATCCCTATGGGGTACAGGAATGGGGCGTTTATCAAAGGCAGTCCCAAGCCGCGCCGGTCAGTTGAGGGGCTGGCGCTGGGACCCAGCTAACCGCAGTTTATGGCAGGGGCATTGGGTAACTTAGGGGAGCTTGGGCCGATGGATGGGGCATCCCGTTCATCCATCGCTTGTTCCTCGCTTATCCATCGCTCATCCCTCGAAAAGTAACCCTCATGTCCCCTGCGAACCCTACTATTCTTGTCACTGGCGGTGCTGGCTACATCGGCTCCCATGCGGTGCTGGCGCTAGAAGCGGCTGGATACCCAGTGGTAATCTTAGACAGCCTGGAATATGGCCATCCAGAATTGGCTCAGCAGCACCTCAAGGCAGAGGTAATTGTCGGCTCCACCACCGATCGCCTCCTGCTCGATCAAATTTTTGCCACCCACAAGATTGGCGCGGTGATGCACTTTGCGGCCTACATTGCCGTGGGAGAGTCGGTGCAGAAACCCGCTGAGTACTATCACAACAATGTGGTGGGCACCCTCACCTTGCTGCAAGCGATGGTGGCGGTAGGGGTAAAGCAATTGGTATTTTCCTCCACCTGTGCCATTTATGGCCCGCCTAAAACCATCCCCATTCCCGAAGACCATCCCAAAAATCCGATCAGTCCCTACGCCACCAGCAAGCTGATGGTGGAGCAGATGCTCCAGGACTTTGAGCAAGCCTACGGTTTGAATGCGGTGGTGTTCCGTTACTTTAATGCCGCTGGCGCTGATCCCCAGGGTCGTCTCGGCGAGGACCATCAGCCCGAGACCCATCTAATTCCCCTGGTGCTGATGACGGCCTTGGGGCATCGGGAGTCAATCTCGATTTTTGGCACCGATTATGACACTCCCGACGGCACCTGCATCCGCGATTACATTCATGTGGCCGATTTGGCGGATGCCCATGTGAAGGGCATTGATTACCTCAGCCAAGGGGGACAGACCACCTTTATTAACCTGGGCAACGGCAACGGCTTCTCAGTGCGGCAGGTAATCGACACCGCCCGCCGCATCACGAACTGCGAAATTCCAGCCGTGGAGCGCGATCGCCGCCCCGGAGATCCCCCCAGCTTGGTGGGCAGTAGTGAACGAGGCAAAGCCGTCCTGGGCTGGGAGCCTCAATACCCGGATGTAGAGTCAATCATTACCCATGCCTGGCAGTGGCATCAGCAGCGCCATGGCTGGGGCAAATAACCTGCTGCATCAGGGGCGATCGCGCTCAGCTCTAATCAGGCCCATGACCCTCTGGGCGCAGCAGGCTGCCATTTCATTGCTGCGGCAAGGACACTTGGCAAACCTGAAACACCCTCATCCGTTCCACTAGCAGCATCGGATTACCCCATCTGCTGCCTTGAGGGTTGTCCCTGGAGCCTAGTGGTCTGCCAATCCTAAAAATCAGGGTTTTGTAGGTTGGGTGAAACGCAGTGAAACCCAACAATCATGGGCTATGTTGGGTTTTGCTATCGCGCCACCCAACCTACAAATTGAAGCTGACAAAGCACTAGGGACTGAGTGGCCAATCGTTCCCTGGTCTCAGCCACCTCAGAAACTGGTCTGCCCTGCGTCATTTGCTTGAATGTTGATCACAATCTGGGATTGGCAATGACAGCGCTGTAGAACTCTTTAGCCTACACAGCTTGGCATTACTACAGCGTAATCCAGGCATTTACCAAGGAAGTTGGATCCATGCATACGCTTGAATTACGTCCCTGGCGGCTTGTCGCCCTTTTCGTTGGCGTCCTCATGATTACCGCTTATTTGCCCCATCCCAACTTAAATCAGTCCCTGCCCCAAACCCTAGAGGGTTTGCTCAAAAGCTGGGTGGCACCGTCCCAAACGTCATAATTGCTTGGGGTTACCCTGCCAGCTTGGCCTTGACCAAGGCTTGCACCTTGCCCCCATCCGCCCGACCTTTTAATTCTTTCATCACCGGCCCCATCACCTTGCCCATATCTTGGGGTGATGCGGCTCCGGTTTTAGCGATCCAGCTATCAATGGCGGCGGCGATCGCCTCGTCCGAGAGCTGTTCTGGCAGATATTCCTGAATGATAGCCAGTTCAGCCGCTTCCCCAGCGGCTAGATCATCACGACCGGCCTGTTCATATTGGGTGACCGAATCTTTGCGCTGCTTGGCAATTTGGCTGAGGATTTCCAGCTCCTGGGCCTCGGTCAAGCTCTCTTGGCCCGCCGCTCTAACGCTGCTTTCCTTTTCAAGAATGACCTTCTTGATGCTGCGGACGGTCTCTAGACGCACTTTGTCCTTCGCCTTCATGGCGGTTTTGATGTCGTCTGAGATCCGATCTTTAAGACTCATGGGAGGGAAGGGATGAATGAACCACCTCCTATCCTAAACGGTCAGGTCCGAAACCCTGGGGGACGAAGGGAGTTGCTGGGAAATGTCACGCCAATTGTCCTGACATGCTGAGCGGCCTGGGATGGGGTCTGGTGCTCCTTAAGCCTTGGCGTCCCTCAGCCTTGGCGTTTAAAGATAGCCATGTTCACTCAAAAACTCTAAGGAGACGGTCTCCGGTTGGAGGGCTGGGGCTGGATTGGCCCCGGTCAAGAATTTCTCCACATACTTACCCAGCAAATCCCCTTCTAAATTCACCCCTTGCCCGCTCTGCAAATACTGGAGATTCGTATCGCCGTAGGTCACGGGAATCACCGCCACGGTAAACCAGTCGCCGCTGGGGCTACAGTCGGCAACGGTGAGGCTAATGCCATTCACCGCGATGCTGCCTTTAGAGACCACATAGCGGGCCAATCGAGGTTCCGGGACGATGAATTTTAGCTCCCAAGAAGTGTTGGTGGCGATCGCCCGCTCCAAATAACCAAGCCCATCCACATGACCAGTGACAAAATGGCCCCCCACTTTACTCCCTACCCGCAGGGATGCTTCTAAATTGACCCAAGCCCCCTCAGGCAAGGCTCCCAACGTGGAACGGTCCAGAGTTTCGGGGGAGGCGGTCGCCACAAAGCCCTCAGGGCTGAGCCGCTCTACGGTCAGGCAGACCCCATCTACGGCAATGCTGTCCCCTAGGGCGGCATCTTTGAGTGCTGTAGGGGGAACGTCAGTGCCCCAACGAATGTTGAGATGGGTGGGATCGATGCGGGTCAATTGCCCCAGGGTTTGTACAAGACCAGTAAACACAATTAATGAAATCCTTACGGACACAGCCGATGATTCAGGGCATGATGGGAGAGGGAAAAATGTATTAGAGTTACCTTCCTAGTATCCTCTCAGGGAAATAAGATTTTTAAGTAAGCGTCTGTCATCCTAGTCGTCCCGTTCGATTCAGCAGAAGCTAGAGGCTAAGCTCCATGATTGAGATGAAAGTTGCCGGTATTGCGCTCGACGCAATTTCCCGCAATCCGGTGGTCTTGCTGCGGGACACAGCTGATCGACGCGCCCTCCCCATCTATATCGGCCCAGATCAAGCCAAGTCCATTATTAGCGCCCTAGAAAACCAGGACCCACCCCGACCGCTGACCCATGATTTATTTGTCAATCTACTCGAAGGTTGGGAGATGTCCCTGGAGCGAATTGTCATTCATGCGCTCAAGGACAATACCTTTTTTGCTTTGCTAACGGTGGTGCAGGGGGACAAGCGGAAAGAGTTGGATGCTCGCCCCAGTGACGCGATCGCGATCGCCCTCCGCACCAACGCTTCAATTTGGGTGATGGAAGAGGTGGTGGCCGATGCCTCAATCCCGGTGGATCGCGATGCCGATGCCGAAGAGACCCGCGCCTTCCGAGATTTCATCTCTAAGCTGAGTCCGGCTGATTTTAGCCAACGCGGTCGGATCATCGGCAACGACGGTTAGGGTTCAATGCAATCTTTGCCTTGTTGAGCGGGTACCGATAGATGGTATCTGCTCAACGATAAGGCTGTTACCCCGGCGGGGTCTATGCCTGCTGTTGCTGTAGCGCATGTTCGGCAGGCAGACAAATCAGCCCGTCTCCATAGGTTTGTAACATGCCCTGCTGGCGGAGCTTACCCATCAGGCGGGTAATCGTCACCCGAGTCGAGCCCACCGCGCTGCCAATTTGGGCATGGGTCAAAGGCCAAGGCAAGTAATAGCCTTCATCACAGACCTCCCCAAATTCTTCAATCAGCAGAGTCAAGAAGCCCACCAGTCGATCAATGGTGCGTCGCTGTCCGAGAGTGCTGAGCCAGAGGAGCTTTCTTTGGTGCTGATGGCGAAAGGCATCTAAAATTTCCCGACGGAAATGAGGCCAATTATCCAGGTCATGCCAGTACATCCAGATGATGGCGGTTTGATCGACATGGGCAAAGCTCTGGAGTGAAAACGGGGCTTGAGCCACCAGCTCAAAGGGCTGGCCAGCGCCGACAAACCCTAAGAAAGCTTCTTCATCTTGGGCCATGAGCGGGGTCGTGACTGGTTCGTCCGTGTCCCCCAGTTGGAGATTGACTTGGGTGTTTCCGGTTAGGCGTACAGCTCCCCGCTCCACCAGATATAGCAACCCCGGTCGAGCTGGAATCCGTTCGTCTTTTACAAAAGTGCGGCAACGGTAATGTTCCTGCGCCCAATCTGAAACCCGCTGCCAGGTCAGAAAGGGGCGAGTTGTGTTGGCAGAAGACGTGGGATACATGGTAATGAGTTGTGGGGGGAGCTGTTTTGAAGATTACACGAAATTTATCGGTAGATGTCTGAGGAATTCACGCAAATCCTGGGTGGCCTTGTTACCTTTATCTTTCAATAAATCCCGCATCAGGACACAAAACTCTGATTCACATCAAACCTAGGACATCCCCGCAGGATGCAGATATTTTACCGCCGTAGTAAACGAACCATTTTTACGATCAGCCGTGTTTTGCAACCCTTTGGCGACTCAGCATTCACGGTTAACGGTACTGGTGATGGTTAACACCGTTAATATGTTCCTGCTAAGTCGGGTCAATAACGATGGGTTTAGGCGGGCCAGTCAACCTGCCCTTGTCATCTAGGTAATTAATCGCACTGCTGTAGCTCGTAAAAACCGCAGGTTTTCAGAGCGACCTGCTCCTTAAGAGGGCCTTCGGAGGGGATTTGATGACGGGAGTCGCCGACCATCGGTCGCCGCCATGTATGAAGCAAAGTTTCAGGATACTCCAGGTGACCGTGTCAGCCAGTAAACCACTACCTGTGGCGTACTGTCAGTAGAGCTAATGTCACTTATAAGTAATTCTAACGCTGTTGATCAGGATCATTGGGTGACATATCCATGACTTTCGGCTATATTAGACGAGTGTGAGGAGCGAACCAGTTAAGAGTGCCGAGACGAAACACGGCCAGTCGTCGGCACTCTTTCTGATTTTTAGGGTTTTTCTCCCAGCCACAGTACTTTTTGAGCGATATCAGTCTGAGTAATACCTTCCTGTTGATTGGGAGGTTTTTTTATGGAATCAGCGCTACAGCAGGAATTTTTCAATGGCAGCGGCCACTCCATCGGCTTCAACGCTGGGAGCAGTCCAATGGGCCATGGCTTGTACCGCCGGTGGGGCATCGCCCATGGCCACAGCGCATCCTGCATATTGCAGCATGGCGGCATCGTTAAAGTTATCGCCGATCGCCATCACCTCTGCGGCGGTCAGACCCAGCAACTCCTCAGCAACAAACTGCACCGCCGCCCCTTTATTGGCGAGGGGATGGGTGGCTTCAAAAAACTGTGCCACCGACTGGGTGAGATAGAGCTGATCCGGTTGATAGCGCTGCTGTAGCTGGCTCAACAGGTCCCGAGTAACCGCAGGCTCAGGACTCAGGGCGAGCAGTTTGGTGGCTTCTAAGGTGGGATTTTGCGCTAAAAACGTGATCAAGTCCCCGACGGCAAAGGGTTCGACCTGCGATCGCTGGGCATAGTCGCGGGTATCGGCAATGACTTTCCGGACATGGAGCTGATCATTGATATAGAGATGAATCGATAGGGCCTGCTGGGTCTCGCCTCGGCCAATAACCCTAGCAACTCTAGGGCATAGGTTCGCGGTAGCGGGCTGTGGCGATGGCGGGTGTGGGTGGTCGGATCTTGAATCCAAGCCCCCTGGTAGGCCATCAGCGGTAGGGTAGACCCGATCGCTTGGTGAAACCGTAAAGCGGCTTGGTACATGCGACCGGTGGCGATCGCCACCCTGATGCCCTGGGCTTGGGCAGCAGCCACAGCCTGCTGCACCCGGGGCGTCACCTGATTGGAGGCCCCCGCAATGGTGCCGTCAATATCCAGCACCAAGAGTCGAATCGCTGTCATAGCTGCCAATAGGAGTAGGGTGAACCCGCGATAGCGTAGCGCTTTCAGCAGTTCATGCTAAAGTCACGCCATTGATGAGGCTATCAGGAAACCCCCGCTACCGACTGCCATTCAGATCACCTGTTTATGACTGCCGAGTTCCCCCATCGACGCATTAGCTATCGTCTCCTGCTCACGACCTTGTGGATCACGCTACTGGTTTTAGGCATCGAGGCGATCGCCGGTTGGAGTCGCCAGTCTTTACTGCTGATGGCAGAAGCATTGCACACTTTTGTGGATGCCTTTAGCACCGTTTTGAGCCTGATTGCCCTAGCCTCGCCCCAGCGACCTCAAGGACAAGAGATTTGGGGCCATGGGCGATCCGAAGTAGCTGGCACCCTGCTGATGGTGACGGTCTTAGGTTTCACCGGCCTGACCCTGATCTTGGCGGCAGGACAGCAATTTGCCGATAGTCTGTGGGGGTTGGGGGGACAGCCCTTCCCCGCTAGCGTCGATCGCCCCATGGTGTATCTGATCGCCGTCCTGATCGCGGTGGAGTTGGGCATGGCGTTATATGGCCGTTATCGCAGCCGCGCCTTAGACAACATTCCCCTGGCCTTAAACGCCCGCCATACCCTCCAAGATGCTTGGCTCTCGGCGGTGACCTTGGGGGGCTTGATCGCCGTTTGGCAAAACCAAACCTGGGTCGATCCCTGTTTGGCATTGATTTTGACGCCGCTAGTCGCCCGCAGCTTGTGGCGCGTCCTGACCACCCAACTGCCGATGCTGTTACGGCCAATGGCGATCGCCCCTGAAGCGATCGCCCATATTGCCACCCAAGTCGAGGGGGTGACCCGCTGCATTCGCATCCGCTCTCGGGGGCTGGTGGGGCGTCAAGTTTGGGTCGAGCTGCACCTCGCCATCCATCCTGAGTTTGCTGGGGTTGCCCACATTGTGGGCGAACGGGTTGATGCGGCCTTGCGGAATCAATATGGCCCGCTGCGGGCTCAAATCTGGGTGGAAGATGCTTCTCCCCCTCAGCCGACCTATCTCAGTCAGGATCAACCCTGGCCCCCGACCCCGACCCCAGAACGGGACTGGTAAGTCTAGCGCTCCTCGCCTGAGCCTTTGGGAGAGCGTCCTTCTGGTTAGGGGCTGTTTATACACATCCCATGGACTTGCTTGAAATGCTGCGTTGTCCCCCCCTTTGTCCCCCCCAATTCTGGGGGGGATACCGGATCTCACAGTCCCCCAGAATATAGCCCTCCGGGCATACTCTGCGAGAAGCAAGCTACAAGAAAGGGGGATTTAGGGGGTTAGATCCCTTGGAACAGCCAACCAGATACTTATGTATAAGCAGTAGGGTTAGGGGCTAGAGGGCTCGGGCGGTGCATAGGAGGGAATTTGCATCGGCCCCAAGTAGCGGGTGAGATAGGGGGAAAACACCTCATAGATCAAGGTGAGCGGGTGGCCATTATGCCAGAACAAATAATGACGCCCCCAAAACGGTCCCTTTTGGCCGAAGGCGATTTCTAACGGGCGGGAATGGCCGTAGTAAATCCCCTGGACCTCTCGATACAGTTCGGTGCGGAGGCGAGTCAAGTTAGCCCAAATCGGCAGAGACCGATTTTGCAGATAGTCATCCACATGACTGGCTTCCCACCAGGAGGTGGCATAGGCGAGGCGCTGACCCGCTGCCGTGCGCAGCCAGACTTGCCGCCGCAAACGCGGCCCAGGGATGGCGCGAATGCCGTCTGGGGCACCATCCAGGTCAGCCCCAATCAGAGACATGTCGATCACATCAACTTCGGTGCGATCGCGGGTGAGCAACTGTAGATGGCGCGTCGGTGACCCATCCCCCAGCAGCAGGATCTGCCAAGCCGGGGCCAACTGATCGTGGGGCAGCCCCCCTTTGACGACCGGTTCTCCCCCTTGCCAGAGGGGGGCCAAGGCATACCAAGTGGATGGGCAAGACGCCCCCTTTCAGATGTCTGACAGCCGAAGTCAAAAATCTTTTACAAAAATTCATCTACCATGTCATCATAATACGGAAGCCCAAGGTGTGGCTGGGGCCATGACTATGGCAACAGGTTAGGGTCAACCGATGACGGTTAGCGATGAAATCAATGCGGATGGCGAGAATCGAACTCGCAAGGCAAAAGCCACACGCCCCTCAAGCGTGCGTGTCTACCAATTCCACCACATCCGCTTAATAAACAATCATCAGAACAGTAACCATCACTTTTCTGAACGATCGCATCCATCAGAATAACGTAAGATTGCCCCCTTTAGGGACTTCCGATTTAAGCGTTATGGGCAGATGGTTAAGGACGGCATCTGCCTTGCTAGCGCAGTCTTAGCGCCATGGTAGGATGAGCTACCGTTGCACGGATGAATGCTACGGCTGTACCGGGATTGCACTGCGCACCGTTCCCCAGCTTTAGGCTTTTTTCGTGGGCGTTGCTGATCCCCGGTCGGGTTCCATCTAGCAAGCCCAGGCCATTGGCAGGTTTGACAAATCGGTTCATCCTAGCAATCAGCAACAACATTTTCGTGCGTTATGCGTCTCAGTGCACCCTAAGGCTCGATGGATTTTTCTAAAATATTAATTGCCAACCGTGGGGAAATTGCTCTCCGAATCATCCGAACCTGCGGAGAGATGGGCATAGCGACGGTGGCAGTGCATTCTACAGTTGATCGCCATGCCCTCCATGTGCAGCTCGCTGATGAAGCGGTTTGTATCGGCGAAGCGCCCAGCAGCAAGAGTTATTTGAACATTCCCAATATTATTGCGGCAGCCCTAACCCGGGGGGCGACAGCCATTCACCCGGGGTATGGGTTTTTAGCCGAAAATGCCCGCTTTGCAGAAATTTGTGCTGACCACAATTTGGTCTTTATTGGGCCGACCCCCGCAGCCATGTTGTCAATGGGAGATAAATCGACGGCTAAGGCCACGATGGATCGAGTCGGCGTGCCCACCATCCCAGGGAGTGAGGGACTGCTAAATGATGCCGAGGAAGCCCGGATCTTAGCCCAGAAAATGGGTTATCCCGTGATCATCAAAGCGACTGCCGGGGGCGGAGGCCGGGGGATGCGCCTGGTGCGGGAGGAGGAGGAAATCACCAAACTTTTCTTAGCAGCCCAAGGGGAAGCGGATGCGGCCTTTGGTAACCCGGGTCTTTATCTAGAGAAGTTTATTGAAAAGCCCCGCCATATCGAGTTTCAGATTTTGGCCGATAGCCATGGCAATGTGGTGCATCTCGGGGAGCGCGATTGTTCCATTCAGCGCCGTCACCAGAAGCTGTTAGAAGAGTCCCCGAGTCCGGCGCTCAGTGCAGAGCTGCGCCAGAAAATGGGGGATGCCGCCGTCAATGCCGCCAAATCGATTGACTATGTCGGGGCTGGGACCATTGAATTTCTCTTGGATAGCAACGGTGACTTCTACTTCATGGAAATGAATACCCGCATCCAGGTTGAGCACCCGGTGACGGAGGAAGTCATCGATCATGACCTCATCAAGGAGCAAATCAAAATCGCCTACGGAGAACCCCTTTCCGGGGCCAACTACTTCCCCAAAAGCCACGCCATTGAGTGCCGGATCAATGCCGAGGACCCCTGGAACAACTTCCGCCCCAGCCCAGGGAAGATCAGCAGCTTCCACAGCTCTAAAAGGCCAGGGGGTCCGTGTGGATACCCACGTCTACGCTGGCTATACCATCCCGCCCTTCTACGATAGCATGATCGCCAAGCTCATCGTGCGCGCCCCAACCCGTCAGGAGGCCATCACGAAAATGGAACGGGCTCTGGATGAGTTCATCATCGAAGGCGTCAAAACCACCGTTCCTTTCCACCAGTGGCTGATGAAACAAAAGGATTCCGGGAAGGCAACTTCGACACCGGCTGGCTCGGTCAACAGACCCTCCCGGAGGGGAAATAGGCTCCTCCTTCCTTCGCCGTACACGTTGCCACGGCACCTGCGGCCGCGCCCAAGACCCGTACTGGCACCTCGGGCGCGGCCGCTCTTTTTCCAGCATTGCAGCGGGTTTTTACCGCCAAAATACCCGCCGACACGTAACCCTTCAGCTGGTTCGATTACCCCCCGGACGGGGCCGGAGAGGCTCCTCCGGTGGCCCCGCCGCCCGGGCAATGCTTTGGGCGTAGCGCAGGAGGTTGCGCTTTTCTTGCGCTGCCGTCCGGGCCGCCGTACCACCGCCCGTTACCTGCCCGTGCTTGATGCGGCGGTAGTAGTGTTGCCGGGTCTTCGCAGGGTGTTCCTGCCCAAAAAACTTTTCGTAGTAGCCCTTATCGTAGGCCAGTCCATCGGCTACGATGTCGATCTCTCCCGTACTGGGGTCGTAGACTTTTAACTGGCCCAGCGGGACGGCCACGTAGCCCCTCCTGCGGGCTTCGTCGTTGCCATCCAGGTCGGCATTGGAATGGTGGTTGTAACCCTCCGCCCCAGCTTCCATTCGGCTGTGGGTGT
>JAAUQE010000328.1 GCA_012032425.1 Leptolyngbya sp. RL_3_1
TCATGTTCCAATCCTCACCCGGCTTTGGGGCCGGGGTGCTGGACATCCGGTAGACCGCGCTCTAGATGTAGCAGGGTTCCAACTCCTCACCCGGCTTTGGGGCCGGGTGCTGGTTTTCCAGCACTAGCTCTAGGCAATACCAGGTGTTGTTCCAATCCTCACCCGGCTTTGGGGCCGGGTGCTGGTGCCAGCATATCAAACCTTTGTTTGGCAGGCATTCCAGCCGCTCTCAGCGCGAACCCCAAAAATCGTGATTGCAAAACTTGAGCCAACATCACCACAAACCTTGTAAACCCTTGCACCGCCTAAATCGCGAACCCCCCAGGGTTTTGACCCTTGCTAGGGGTTCGCGGAGCCCCAGAGAGCCCAGCAGTAGCCCTAAATAATCAGCGGATCGTCAAAATCAGTGTAGTGATCGATCCCAAACTGTTCAAAATGCTTCTCCCTCGGCATTGGGAGCTTGTAGAGCCTGAGATTGTCTACCTTGGGGTCAATATTATCGAGGAGCTGCGATCGCATCGTCTCATATTGCGCCAGCGTCACCCGACATTCAAACACCGAAAGCTGCACCCGCTGGCCATAGTTTTTGCAAACCGTCGCCACCTTGCGTAGCCGCCGCCGCCCAGCCCGAGTTTCGGTATTCACATCGTAAGCCACCAAAATATCCATCGCTCCAGCTCGCCCCTAGCGCAAAATAAACGGCTGATAGGTGGGCACATCCCCCCGTAAATGGCGGGCCATCAACCGCGCCTGGGCGTGGGGCACTAGCCCCAACGGCACCTTGGTATCCGCCACCGTGTGAAAAACCTCCTCCTGCTTGCGCTTTTGGTACGCCGCCAAAACCGTCTTGCGCGCCTCCTGCGCCATCCAGATGGCCCCACCGGGCCGTTCAATAAAATCCTCAGGAGCCAGTTGCTTGCGGTTGATCAGCGTGAGCACCAGGCGATCGGCCAGGGGGGCTCTCAGCTCCTCCATGAGGTCTAGGGCCAGGGCCGGACGACCAGGGCGGAGGGCATGGAGAAAACCGACTTGGGGGTCGAGCCCCACCCCTTCGCAGGCGGCCACACATTCACTGACTAAAAGGGTGTAGACAAACGAAAGCAGCGCGTTGATCGGGTCGCGGGGGGGCCGCCGCGATCGCTCATGAAACGCAAAAACATCCCGATTTTGGCGACCATCCGGTGAAGGCCCCAAAGTAAGCCTTGGCTGCGTAGCCCTCAATGCCTCGGAGCTGCTCTAAATCCGCAGCGGTTTCGGTGTTGCCGATCGCCTCGCCATGGACCTGGGCTGCCGCCACGAGCGGAGGGCGATCGCCCTCCGTATCAGCCTCCCTTGCCGCCCGCATCAATACATTGCGGGCATTTTGCAACTTGCCCGCCACAATGTAACGGGCAATCGCTAGGGTGGCGAGCGGATCACTGAGACTCTGATGCTGGGCCTGCCGCAGTAAAACATTGCCCGTGGTTGTGCCCGCCAAACGGGCCTTAAATCGCCCATACTCCGTGAGCCAGACCAGCGATCGCCCGTCTTCGGCACAGCGATGGATCAGGAAGGGGCTGAGCAGCACGTTGCCAAACACGGTGATGCCCCCCAGATGGTGCAGGGGCATTTGTAAGACTTTCTCGCGCTCGACTTCGACCTGGAGGGTATCGTGATCAAGCCGCAGATAGGTGCCCTGGGTCTGGACGTAGAGGGTGTTGAGGATCTGCTTCATTCGGCGGGGTGGGTGACAGCAAAGGGATTGTTCCGTCGGGCAGATTCGGCAAAGGCTTTGAGGGCGTGGGGCATACAGGCATCCACCAATGAGCAATCACGGCAGCGGGCATCGGCGACCGGGGGCGGTAGGGTGGTCTGGGCTAATAGTTCCCGCAGTTGGAGGATTGTGGCTCGGACCTGCGATCGCACCCCCTCGTCAAAGGTCACCTCCCGCCGCCGCCGCGATCGATGGTGAAAGATTGCCCCCCGAGGGACGGGGCGATCGAGCATTTCTTCGAGGCAAAGGGCCTGGGCACAGAGTTGAATGTTATCGGCGTCGCGGGCTTTTTTAGACCCGGCCTTGTATTCCACTGGGTAGGGGGTGCCATCGGCGAGAAATTCCACCACGTCGGCAATGCCGGTGAGCCCCCACTGATGGGACCAGAGGGGCATGGCCCGCTCTACGCGAATGCCTTCGATCAGTTCATGCTCGGGAGTATCCACCTTGTCGTGAACTCGCTGGCCGCGCAGGGTGTAGAGGTTTTCTTCCCACACTTGCTCGATGTGGATCAGGGCACATTGCCGGGGGCAAAAGGCCAGGTGCTGAAGGGCACTGATCATCAAATAATCGTCGGGGGATTGGACCATAGTGGGGTGCTAGGGGCGATCGGATTGTGGACCCAGTTCACTCGGGTAAAAACCCTTCGGTCAAAATCATCTGGAGTGTGAATGGGCATTGTTTGGGAAAGGTCGTAGGTTCTAAGCCCGTTTCAGCCGCTGCTAGCTTGCAGGCATTGGCGTAACAACGACTTTGTTCGGCTTGCAAATAGGGTTTCAGGCTAGGGCTCTCCTCTAGCAGATCCGCAATTCTGATGCGCTGTTCAATCATGGTGGCTTGCCAACTATTGCTGCGGCGTTCGGGTTGATAGATCCATTTGAGGAGATGCATGAGCAGCAGTTCTAGCCGACTTTTGATTGCGCGTTTGTCAGAGCGGCCCAAGCTTTCGATCTCCTCTATTAAATTGTCAATGTCTAGGTCTTGCCAGCACCCTTGTCGCAGGGCGCTGGCCATGGCTTGGGTCCAGTGGTAAAAGTCAGTGTCATACAGACTGGGCGTAGGTTGAAACTGGGGGGTTGCCATTAGATTGACCCGCGTAAGAGATGGTCAAAGCAGTCGTATCAATTGCCTTCAAGGGTGTCGGGCGCGATCGCTTCAAATTGAACTTTGTCGTAGAGGTCTTGCAGGGCAATCGTAAAATCGCAACTCTCCAAGGTCACGGTGGCCTCTAGGCGATCGTATTCCTGAAATATCCACCGCTTTTCGCCTGATTTCCCATAGCTCTCAACGTGGCAGGCGTACTGATCGACTAATAGATATTCCTGAAAGCTGGGGATGGTCCGATAGGCGGCAAATTTATCCCCCCGGTCATACTCTTTCGTCGATTTCGACAGCACTTCGATAATGAGTTTGGGGTTCATCAGAGTGTCACGCCGTCCGGGTTGATAGACCAATTCCCCTTCGATCACCATGACATCGGGGTAGGTATAGATTTGCGCCGCTGGCATCCACAAACGCTGATCGGCGACAAACACTTCGTAGGCTTGTCCCCGCAGTCCGAGGGTGAGGGCCGTACACAGGTTGCGAATAATGCGGTTGTGATTGGGCGTGCCCCCAGTCATCGGGACAATTTCTCCGTCGATGTATTCATGGCGGGTGTCGGCGTTGACCTCGAATGCGAGGTAGTCGGCGGGGGTACAAGGGGGTGAGAGTTGAGGTTGGGCAATCATGGTATGCCTCGTGGCGATCGGCGGTTTGCTAGGGTGCATCCCAGTTTCGTGGCCCTCACCCTAAATCCCTCTCCCAAACTTGGGAGAGGGACTTTGAATCCGGCTCCCCTTCTCCCAA
>JAAUQE010000144.1 GCA_012032425.1 Leptolyngbya sp. RL_3_1
AACCCAGATGGTGGCCCCGACTGGATCGACGGGTCTGGATTCTGGCCGGTGGCCGGATGCTGTCCCAAGTGGGCATTGGCTTCGTGCTGTTTTACGCACCGATTTTCTTTGTGAATCAGGTGGGGCTTTCGGCCACCCAAGTGGGCTTGGGGATCGGCTTTGAGGCCCTGGCGGGTCTAGTTGGTCGGTTCTTGGGGGGCTCCATGGCCGACTCGCCCCACTGGGGGCGTCGCCATACCCTGCTGCTCTCGGCGCTGATTTCGGCCTTGGCGGATGGCGTGTTTTTGCTGACCTACCATTCCCCACCTTTGTCTTAGCCAATGTGCTGATGGGGTTTGGAGTGGGGCTGTATTGGCCTGCCACCGAAGCGGTTGTGGCCGATGTCACCCCGAAACGCGATCGCAGCGAGGCCTTTGCCCTGGTCCGGATGGCGGACAATGTGGGGCTGGGACTAGGGGTAATGTCAGGGGGGCTGCTGATTGCTACGGCGGGCACTTATCGAGCCCTATTTGCCATTGATGGCCTCACCTTTTTGCTCTTCTTTGCCCTGATCTATGGGGCGATCAAAGAGACCCTACCCCGGCGGAACCGCCCCCAGCCCTTTTTGACCGGCTGGGGGACCGTGCTACAGGATCGCAACCTGCTGATCTACGCGACGGTGAATGTCCTGTTCACAAGCTACATTGCCCAGTTGCACAGCACCCTGCCGGTCTATCTGAATCGGTTTGTCCCGGCGGGCAATTTCGGCTTGGGGTTGCCGGAAGTGGTGCTGAGTGGCTTGTTTACCGGCCATGTGATCTTGACGGTGCTGTGCCAACTGCCGATGGCGCGGGCGCTCAAGCCATTCCGCCCTACCGTGCCCTGATGATTGCCGCCCTGCTCTGGGGCCTAGCCTTTTTGCTGATTGGGTTGACCGGGCGCGGCAGCCTGCCAGGGGTGGGCGGAGCCGGGGCGGCTTTGGCGATCGCCGCCATTGCCATCACCATCTACACGCCGACTGCCTCCGCCTTAGTGGTGACCTTAGCCCCTAAAGCCCTGCGGGGGGTCTACCTCTCGGTGAATTCCATGGGCTGGGCCTTTGGCTATTTCATTGGTCCGCCCCTGGGGGGTTGGGCTTTAGACCAGCCTCGGGGGATGGCCGACGGCTTTTGGCTGGGGGCGGCTGGCACGGTGCTGGTGGCGATCGCCATCCTGCACCACCTGGATCGCCGCTTAAAATCTCTTTGAGACCTGCCCTATGGATACCATTGACTTCCGCTCTGACACCGTTACTTGGCCCACCCCCGCCATGCGAACCGCCATGGCCGCTGCCCCGGTTGGGGATGATGTCTATGGCGAAGACCCGACGGTGACCGCCCTAGAAACCCTTGCCGCCGAGCGCTTGGGCAAGGAGGCCGGTTTGTTTGTCAGCAGCGGCACCCAGGGGAACCTGATTGCCGCCCTCTGCCACGGCCAGCGCGGTGATGAGGCGATCGTCGGCTCCGATGCCCATATGTTTTGTTGGGAAGCGGGCGGCATGGCCACCTTGGGGGGAATCACGCCGCTGCCGCTGCCCACCGATGACGTTGGTCGGATGGACTTGGCGCGGGTCAGGGCATCGATTCGGGGTGATGATCCCCACTGGCCCCGCAGCCGCTTGATTTTGACGGAGAACAGTTCCGGGGGTAACCAAGGGGCGGCGATTCCACCGGATTATTTTGAGGGGATCCAGGCGATCGCTCAGGCCCATGACCTGAAGGTGCATTTGGATGGGGCGCGTTTGTTTAATGCCACCACCGCCCTGGGCTGTGACCCCCAGGCGATTACTCGCCATGTGGATTCCGTGAGCATCTGTTTGAGCAAAGGGCTCTGTGCGCCGGTGGGGGCAGTGCTGGTGGGCGATCGCCCCTTTATTCACCAGGCCCGCCGGACCCGTAAGCTCCTAGGGGGCGGGATGCGCCAAGCCGGGGTGCTGGCGGCGGCGGGCTTGATTGCCCTAGACACCATGAGCCAGCGGCTAGGTGAAGACCATCTCCAGGCTCAGCGTCTCGCCCAGGGGTTAGCCCAGCTTCCAAACCTGCGGGTCAACCCCGCTCAAGTGCAAACCAATATGGTGTTCTTTGAGCTGGGCGCAGCCGTGACCTTGTCCCCCGGAGAAATCATTGAGCGCCTGCAAACCAACTACGGTATCCGCATCGGCCTCTATGCAGGGCAAACCTTTCGAGCCGTGACCCATTACTGGATTCAGCCCGATCACGTAGATGCCCTAATCGCCGCCATGGCAGCAATCTTGACAAAATAAGGGGCTTGGCAAATGCCAAGCCCCTTGAATGATGAGGGATCCACAATTATCAAAACATCCCAGACCCACAAGTTTCTGAGGTGGGGGCGCAGCGCCATGCCCCGAGGACTATGGCGCTGCGCCCTGATGAAACGGTCTGCTAAGGGAGCAACGCTGCGATCGCTGGCGCAGCGGCTTGAGCGACGGGCGTTCTAACCGGGGCGCTGGCCTCAATCGAAGCCCGTAACAGCGGCGTGTGGGTGATGGAATCATTCGCCAGGGTAAAGAGCGGGTTCGACAGAATCCCCGCCAACGACGTGGCCACCACCGCCACAATTAAGCTCACCTGCAAAGGCCGCATCCCCGGCAAATTCCAGCGCATGGGGGGGTAGTTTTTGACCGATTCCGACATTTCCTGGGGTTCTTTAACCACCATCATCTTCACCACTCGAATGTAGTAATAGATGGAAATCACGCTGGTCACCAGCCCCACCAACACCAAGCCGTAGGCCCCGGCCTGCCAGCCTGCCCAGAAGATGTAGAGTTTGCCAAAAAAGCCCGCCAGCGGTGGAATCCCGCCAAGGGAGAGCAGGCAGATGGTCAATCCCAAGGTCAGTAGTGGATCCTTCTGGTAAAGCCCACTGTATTCACTAATTTGATCTGTGCCGGTACGCAGAGAAAACAGGATAACGCAGGTAAAGCCCCCCAGATTCATGAACAAATACACCAGCAGATAAAACACCATGCTGGCGTAACCGGCCTCGGTGCCCACAATCAGGCCAATCATCACAAAACCCGCTTGGGCAATGGAGGAATAGGCCAGCATCCGCTTCATGCTGGTTTGGGCGAGGGCGACCACATTCCCGAGCACCATGCTGAGAATGGCCAGGGCCGTAAAGACAAAATGCCACTGCTCGGAGACCAAAGGAAAAGCCGACACCAGCAGTCGAATCGCTAGGGCAAATCCCGCCGCCTTAGACCCCACCGACAAGAACGCCACCACCGGTGTAGGTGACCCCTCATAAACATCAGGGGTCCATTGGTGGAAAGGCACAGCGGCAATTTTGAAGGCAATCCCGGCGATCACAAAAACGAGGGCGACCACGAGACCAATCGGGGCATCGCTGGCATCAGTGGCCAGACGGGCAGCAATGGCACCCAACTGGGTTTCGCCCCCGGATAAGCCATAGAGCAGGGATAGGCCATAGAGAAAAATGGCCGAGCTAGCCGCCCCAATCAGCAAATATTTGAGCGCTGCTTCATTAGAGCGGGGGTCCCGCTTCATGTAGCCGGTTAACAGGTAAGAGGAGATACTCAGGGTTTCTAGAGAGACGAAAATCGTCACCAGCTCATCTGATCCCGCCAGCAGCATTCCCCCGAGGCAGGCGGTCATCAAAATCACCAGAAACTCCGCCAAGGAGGTGCCTGACTGCTCAATGTAGCGAATGGCCATGGGGACGGTGAGCATGGCCGAAAGCACGATGATGGCCCGGAAAATAACGCTCAGTGCATCCCCATTAAATGAGCCCAAAAAGGCAATGGGTTCAGCGATATCCCACTGAAAGACTAGGGCCACCAGGGCGACCGACAGACCCACCATGTGGCGTAGGGGGTCCAGCGCGAGGAGGCTCTGCCCCCAATTAGATCCCCAACTAAGACCACCAGCAAGGTGGCAATCACGATACCCTCAGGCAGGATATTGCCTGCATTGAGCTGGGCTGCGAGAGTCGAAAAGTCCATGGAGCGGGCTTCTCCTAATGACGTTATCAATGCCCCGTCGAGTAACGAACCCGGATGATGCCCAGCCGAGCCCGATCAGTTACCCACTATAGGCGCTACATCACGCATATTACCTTGTCTTCACCAGGGATTGACTGACATTCGCGATCGCGCGTTAATCCATCCGATTGAGATTCTGATTGACCGAGCGGGCAACCTGCGATTGCTCGCGTCTACGTTCCGGAATGCGTCCCCGAATAATCCGATTAACACGATTGCAGAGACCCAAAGCGCGGTTTTGGGCGTTATAACCTAACGAAGCGTTAAACCTTAATCTGGACGTAACCCCACCTTATGCTCTATTGATTGAGTCGGTAGTCGAAATCAAACACCTGTTCCCAACAGCCAGCACCAAGCAGTGATAAACCTCGCTGTGGGTAAGGTCGATTGGTCACCCTTTACCCACGATCCCCTGACCTAACGCTAAGGTCATAACAGCCCAGGAGTCATCCCTTCAGTCCTATGTCCACCCTTGTCATCGTTGAATCTCCTACGAAAGCGAAAACCATCCGCAATTATTTACCGAGGGGCTATCGGGTCGAGGCATCCATGGGGCATGTGCGAGATTTGCCGCGATCGGCCAGCGAGATTCCCGCAGCGGTCAAAGGTGAAAAGTGGGCGCAACTGGGGGTAAATCCCGAGACCGATTTTGAACCCCTCTACGTGGTGCCCAGCGACAAAAAGAAGGTGGTCAAAGCCCTCAAGGAAGCCCTCAAGGGCATGGACGAACTGGTCTTAGCCACTGACGAAGACCGTGAAGGGGAAAGCATTAGCTGGCATTTGCTCCAGGTGCTCAAGCCCAAGATCCCGATCAAGCGCATGGTTTCCACGAGATCACCGAAGATGCGATTCAACATGCGTTGGGAAATTGTCGGGCCATTGACGATCAGCTGGTGCGAGCCCAGGAAACCCGACGCATCTTAGATCGCCTGGTGGGCTACACCCTCTCGCCCCTCCTGTGGAAAAAAATTGCTTGGGGCCTGTCTGCCGGTCGGGTGCAATCCGTTGCGGTGCGGCTCTTGGTGGAACGGGAAAAAGCCCGCCGCGCCTTTCGCCGAGGCAGCTATTGGGACTTGAAGGCAAATTTACTCAAGGACAGTGAAGCCTTTGAGGCCAAGCTGGTCTCTCTGGCGGGCACCCGCCTAGCAACGGGCAGTGACTTCGATGAAAATACCGGCCAGATCGTAGCCGGACGCCAGGTGGTCTTGCTGGATGAGACCCAGGCTCGGGTTCTCCAGGAGCGTCTCCAAACCAGCGTTTGGACCGTTGCTAATCTCGAAGAGCGGCCCTCTACGCGCAAACCTTCAGCCCCATTTACCACCTCTACCCTGCAACAGGAGGCCAACCGCAAATTACGGCTCTCGGCGCGGGATACGATGCGGGTTGCTCAAAGCCTCTATGAGCAGGGCTACATCACCTACATGCGGACCGACTCGGTGCATTTGTCCCAGCAGGCGATCGCGGCGGCTCGATCCTGTGTCGAAACCAAGTACGGGGCCAACTATCTCAGCCCTAAACCCCGGCAATACACCACCAAAAGCAAGGGCGCTCAGGAGGCCCACGAGGCGATTCGGCCCTCCGGCAGCAGCTTCCGCACCCCCCAGGAAACTGGTCTGGGGGGCGGGAACTGGCCCTCTATGATTTGGTGTGGAAGCGCACGGTGGCTACCCAGATGGCGGAAGCGCGCCAGACCCACATCACCGTCCAAATCGAAGTGGAGGATGCGGTCTTCCGGGCCTCCGGCAAACGGATCGACTTCCCTGGGTTTTTCCGGGCCTATGTGGAAGGGTCAGATGACCCGGATGCGGCGATCGAAAACCAGGAAGTGCTCCTGCCGGTCTTGGCGGTGGGCGATGGCGTCAATTGCGGTGCCTTAGAGGCGATCGGCCATGAAACCCAGCCCCCAGCCCGCTATACCGAAGCCACCTTAGTCAAAACCCTGGAAAGCGAAGGCATTGGCCGCCCCAGCACCTATGCCAGCGTGATTGGCACCATTATTGACCGGGGCTATGTGAATGCTAACGGCAATAGCCTGGTACCCACCTTCACCGCCTTTGCCGTCACCTCTTTGCTAGAGCAGCATTTCCCAGATTTAGTAGACGTGGGGTTCACGGCTCGGATGGAGCGCACCCTCGACGAGATTTCCACCGGAGAAGCGGAGTGGCTCCCCTACCTGCGCACCTTTTACAGCGGTGATAGTGGCTTAGAACACCAGGTGCAAGAGCGGGAAACCCACATTGATCCCGCCGAAGCCCGCACGGTCAATTTGGCTGATTTAGCGGCCAAGGTCCGCATTGGTCGCTATGGCCCCTATATCGAAGCGGAGAATGAGGAGGGTCCGGTCAAGGCTTCGATTCCCCAAGATATCTCCCCAGCGGACCTGGATGGCGATCAGGTGGAGCTACTGCTGCGTCAAAAGACCGAAGGCCCAGAAAAATTAGGTCTGCATCCCGAAAGTGGTGAAGCGATTTATGTCTTGCTGGGAGCCTATGGTCCCTATGTGCAGTTGGGAGAGGCCACGGATGAGAAACCCAAGCCCAAACGGGCCTCGCTACCCAAAGGGGTAACCCCAGATACAGTCACCTTAGAAATGGCTGTGGGCCTCTTGGCCCTCCCTCGCCTGCTGGGTAAGCACCCAGAAACCGATGCCCCTATTAAGGCCAGCTTGGGGCGGTTTGGCCCCTACGTGGTCCATGACCAGGGTAAAACCGGCAAGGATTACCGATCTCTGAAGGCGGAGGACGATGTTTTAACCGTGACCCTGGAGCGAGCGCTGGCCCTATTGGCAGAACCGAAGGGGCAGCGGGGTCGCCGTAAGGCGGAACCTTTAAAGGCGTTAGGCGCGCATCCTGACGATGGGGAACAGGTGGCCATTTACAACGGCCCTTACGGTCACTATGTGAAGCATGGCAAGGTGAATGCTTCGTTGCCAGAGGGCAAAACCCCAGACGATATCAGCCTAGAACTCGCCCTGGAATTGCTGGCTGCCAAGGCGGGTACGAAGAAAAAGACGACCCGTAAGTCATCGACAACGGCTAAAAAGACAACGAAGCGGGCAGCCGCTAGCAAGAAAACGACTGCGAAGAAGACCACCGCCAAGAAAACAACGACCAAAAAGACCACCACGCGCGCCAAGAAAGCAAAAGAATAACGTTGGAAGGGGGGATGTTTGGCGTCTTTATCGGTTGTGACTAGGCTTTGGTTGACCGTTAAGGGGGGGGGAGCCGCCGCTTCAGAGTCGCGATCACCGGTCGGGGCCTCTGGGGAGCTCGGTTCAGGCCAAAGTAAGCGGATGCCCATGACAGTGAAGCCCATGGCGGCAATTCCCTTCACCCACTGGGTGGGTAGTAGTTGCGCCGTCCCTTCTCCCACCCAAACCCCAATAAAGCTGGCCAATAGAAGGGCGCTGGCCGTGCCTAAGAAAACGGCCTTGGGGTATTTAGAACTGCCCCCTAGAACGATGGCGGCAAATTGGCTCTTATCGCCTAATTCGGAGAGAAATACTGCGACAAAGCTGAGTCCCAGTAATTGAAAGTCCATAGTGAGTTCTCCTTGTGCGATGTACCGCTGCCTGATGTCGCTTAGGAACGCAAACTGAATAAGAGCCGGAATGGCCCTCACCCCAGCCCTCTCCCAACCTTGGGAGAGGGAGCAAGAATTGCGGAGTTATTAAACCCTTATGCCTTAAAGCGCCACGATATCCCAAAGTAACCAAGCGGTAATGGCCAGCAGCATGACCCCAGCCGCGATATCAAGGGTACGGGCCGAGAGGCGCTGGGCCAACCAGCGTCCTAACAGGACTCCCAACAGGCTAGTGGCAATCAAGGCCGTACCGGCTCCCAGGAAAACCACCCAAGGTTGACCGGACTGGGCACTGATCAGCAGCGTGGTGACTTGGGTTTTATCCCCCAGTTCCGCCAAGAAAATCGTGGCGAAGGTAGAGACAAAACACCCCCAAAATCCTCCCCTGGACATCGGTGCAGGGGATAGCTCAGGGGAGAGTTCAGGCACCGGAGCGCCAGAGGCGGCTGACTCGGGTGACGGCTCAGCCAAGGGCTCAGAAGCGTCAGCCACAGGGATTACATTCACGATGGACTGTTGGAGAGAGATATTTCATATTTCTTTCATTATTGATGATCGCCTAGGCGCTGGCAAGGATGGAAGTGAGATGATCAGGGCTTTAAGGGGCAACTGCGGCCTGAAACGCTGCCATCTCTGGGCTGTCGGCCCCATGCACCCCCTTAATCTGCTGCTGACAGCAGTCAATGGCGAAATCATTTAATTCCTCTGGGGTGATGCCGTAAAGTGCCCCAAAGCTGTCGGCTTGCACCCGACAAAACCAGGGGCGATCGACGTAAATTTGGCAGCGGCGGCGATCGCGATCGAAATGAATACACCAGCCATCGTCACCCACCAAACTCAGGTAGTGGGCCAGGTCGGGGGGGGCTAGGTATTGCTCTAAATCAGGGCGATCGGCTGGATCGAGCTGACAGCAAGCCCCACAGTTTTGAATGCATTGCCAATGGGCCATTTGATTTAGTGCCAGCAGGCACTGCCTTAGAATTTTGTGAACTTAATTTAATTTGCGTTCCCAACACCAGATAGAATAGCCCAGTAGCCGTGAGCGTTGAAAGTCAACGGCTCCGCCGTTTTGGGAGGATCCATGGAATTTATCAGTAGTGTGTTAGGCGGTATTAACTTTGAGCTAATCGCACAGCTCACCATGCTAGCCATGATTGTGGTTGCTGGTCCGGTGGTTGTCTTTTTGCTGGTGGCTCGCGGCGGCGACCTTTAGATTTAGGTTTAACCCAGCTCCAAAGCTTTGTCTGTCACGGGTCACGGACCTTGTCGTTAAGGTACCGTGGCTTTTTTATGGTCGCATTCGCTCACCGGCCCAGGGCAGCATTTCAACGTGAGCTAAACCACATCCAAATTGAAAACTAGAGTTTTTACCGTAGGGCAAACTACGGGTTTGGATGTGGCCAGGGTTTAAGATAGCAGAGCTGATTTTTCGTTGACCGGTGGGGAAAGCCCGGTGCGCGGATCGGGAGGGATAACTGCCCTGGATCCGCTAGTCCGGCGCTGTGCCGCAACTGTGATCGGCATGTCCCGATGCGAGGGGGATGCCGTTAGCCAGAATGCCTGCCGCCAATGTTGTTCTCTCATTAATTCCTGCGTTGCACAGGGTTGGAGTGCTTATGAATGCGATCGCTACGCTCCGGGATCCCCATGCCTTTGGCCCGGAGCCTCTCAAACCCTTGACGCCCCTGCCCCAGTCGCGGCCACTTTTGTTGATTGGCCATGGCAGCCGGGATGCCCAAGGTCGCCAAAACCTGCTCGACTTTGCCACTGCGTACCAAGCCTTAGACACCACTCGACCGATTATCCCCTGCTTTCTAGAGCTAACCGAACCCACCATCCAGCAAGGGGTGGATCGCTGTGTTGAGAAGGGCTACGACCAGATTTCAGCGCTGCCGGTCTTGCTGTTCGCGGCGCGGCACAACAAGTTCGACATCACCAACGAGCTGGATCGCGCCCGCCAGCGCCATCCCCAAGTGCAATTTCACTACGGGCGGCACTTCGGCATTACCCCCGAGATTTTGACGCTGTGGCGCGATCGCCTCACCCAACTCGACGACCCGGCCCACAACCCCCAGCAAATTACGCGGGCGGATACGGTGTTGCTGTTTGTGGGACGGGGGGCCAGCGATCCGGATGCCAATGGTGATGTGGCCAAGCTGGCGCGGGTGCTGTGGGAGGGCAGCGGTTATGCCACCGTTGAAACCTGCTTCATTGGCATTACCCATCCCCGCTTGGAGGAAGGCTTC
The DNA here is from genome assembly GCA_012032425.1 of Leptolyngbya sp. RL_3_1. Taxonomy (GTDB): domain Bacteria; phylum Cyanobacteriota; class Cyanobacteriia; order Phormidesmidales; family Phormidesmidaceae; genus PCC-6406. Next base: position 9,868 of record JAAUQE010000144.1, read on the forward strand.
CGCAGGGCGCGCCTTTACCAGCCTCGGCGGATTATTGTCTTGCCCTACTTCTTGTTCACGGGGGTGCTGATGCAGAAAATTCAGGGGATTGCGGCTGAACAGCAGGCTCAGTCCCCTAGCACCGAGATTGTCTGCTTACCGGAGATGGGTTTGCACCCCCAATTGATGGCGGTGATGCGCCGCCGCGAAATCGAAACCCAGCAGGGTACAGTGCAGATGAACTGCGAGCTGTGTAAGTTTCGGTTGGCGGTGTCGGCTACCCATGGCGCTCACGGTCATGATCACGGCCATCACGATCACCATGGGCATGGGCATCATGGCGATGCGGTGGATCCCTATCAAGAACCGGCCCAGTACCATGGGCGCATTTGGCAGGTACCTTAGAAGTGACTTTACGCTGAGAGCATTCCATGGCCGCATCTTTTGCCGTGGGCGATCGCGTCCGCCTCGCGATCGCCCCCCCTATTTCAAAACCGCCGACCCGATGCCGATGCTTCGCCCCCCGGACTTGGTCACGGTCGGGGCGATCGGCACCCTCATGGACCAGCGCCCCGGTGGCTACTGGGGGGTCCGGTTTGAGGCGATGACGGTGCTAGTGGATGAAGCCTACTTGGCAGTAGCTGACCTAGAACCAGAGATCAGCTGATCGATCATCCGGTTGGCCTGAGCCCCATATCCGCCCCCAAATAAATTGAAGTGATTGAGGATGTGATAGAGGTTGTAGAGGGTTTTGCGCGTTTCGTAACCTGCGTCTAAAGGGAAGGCCGCGTTATACCCGTCATAAAAGGGTTGGGGAAAGCGACCAAAGAGTTCGGTCATGGCGATATCGACTTCGCGATCGCCGTAATAGGGAGCGGGATCCAAAATCACCGGTTCTCCAGCCTGAGTAACAGCGGCATTCCCTGACCACAGATCGCCATGGACGAGGGCGGGCTGCACTTGGTGCCCCGCCAGGATGTCCGGCACCGCCGCCA
>JAAUQE010000329.1 GCA_012032425.1 Leptolyngbya sp. RL_3_1
ACCGAGACGCCGGTGCGGCAGTCGTCCCTTGCTTGCCCATTCCTGCTTGCCCATGCGGCTTGGCCGTTCTCAACCTACCGCAACTCGATGCCCCGGCGGTGCCGCTGCCCCCAATTGCAACAAAACACCCACCGTAGAGGCGCAGAGGTCTGCGCCCTCCGATCAGAATCGTCATCAATGGTCTAATACGGAGCTAATCGATGCTGACCCCACCGACTTTTTGGGCGGGTTTACGTCCGGCAATAGGGGCTTGGGTGATTTGGCGATCGCGCTCCCGATGGGCTTGAAAATAATTCTGCCAATCCTGGGGGGCATCCATGGTGTTGCCGCCATGTTGGGTGAGCCTTTTGCGGACCTGGCAAAGCACTGGCGTATTCACACAGGCCCCCCGAGATAATCACCTGGCCCTTAGTGAGGGCGGGCAGCTCCTTTAGGAGTTCGCGACCGGCGGCCTCCACCCCGTACTTGAGGCTTTCCTGGTCCACCGGATTCACAATCCGCATCAAAAACTGGCTCATGCATTGGGAGAGCACGTCGGAGTCGAGCTTGCCCGGTCGCTGGGTAATCAGCCCCACCCCCATGCCAAACTTGCGCCCTTCACTGAGGATGGTGCGCAAAATCTGCTTGCAGCGGGAGGGCTCGTGGCCGGGGGCAAACCGGTGGGCCTCCTCAATCAAAATGAAAACCGGGTAGGGCAGATAGGTTTCATCGCCGACGCTGACCTTGTCTTTGGCCGTATCCAAGCGGGCGTGGTAGCTCTGGCGCAGCAGGGCGGCACAGATGACTTGCTGGGTTTCTTGGGTGATTTCGCTCATTTGCAGTACCGTCACTTGCCCCGGCTCTAGCAGATCGCGGGGAGCGAGGTGATCCATCCGGTCAAAGTGGGGCGAGGTGCTGAGCTTTTCCAGCTTCCATTCCAGGGCCGGGGCCGAGGTGCCGGTTTTCTCGTTGCCCTCGTCGTCGAGGCTGGTGTCCGCCTCGTATACCGCCCGAATCAGATCACTCACATCCCAGCGATAGTCCCCCTGGCGGTGGCGCTTGAGAATGGTGAACCCCTTGTTGAGAATGGCCTGCTGGCGATCGCTCATTTCCGGCAACAGCGACAGCAGATCGGCATATTCCAAAGACGACATCCGAATCCGAATGTCATCGGGGCTGAGAATTTTCACCTGGGGGGCATAGCCATCCTGTCCCGCAAACTGCGGATGGCCCCGCATTTCCGCCAGGGTGCCATATTCTCCATGGGGGTCGAAAATCAGCACGGCGGCGCGGTTGTGGGGGGCCAGCAGCTCCTCCAGCAACACCCCGGCGGTGTAGGACTTGCCCGAGCCCGTCCCCGCCAAGATTGCCATGTGGGTGCTGACCAGCTCTTTTACATCCAGGGCGATCGGCACCGCATTGCCGGGGCGCAGCAGCAGCGACCCCACATGGGCCGCTCCCACCTCCCCCGGCTGCTTCTTATTAATTACCCGGCGCAGGGTGTAATCATCCACCCGGTACACCTTCGCCCCCGGTTCGGCACTGATGCGGGGGTTCATGAACCCCAAGTTCCGGTCGAAATGACCAATGATGGTCACCGTGACTTCGTAGATTTCGGGGTTGGGGTAGGCAAACCCCACTAGGGCGGCGATCGCTTCGGGATTAATGGCGGTATCGGCAAACAGGCGATCGGGCAGGTGCTCAATCAGCCGCAGGGCCGCAATTTTCCCCAAGATATTCAGGGTTTCGTCCCCTCGGGTAGCGGTGTAGGAGACAAACTCGCCGATTTTGACCTGATCGCTGTCCGCCGTAATAAATAGATATTCATTGCCGGTTTCCCCTGGCCCTTTGACGGTGCCAATCACCTGCAAAGCAGACTTTGCCGAAGTTGTCGTAGCGGCCATGGCTTCTTATCCAGCTATCCGAGTCCAGCGATCAGCATCCAGCGATCAGCACTGGTATTAGGGTCACCCCCAGTAAATCTGAGGCCATCCCGAAGACCCACCTCCCAAAACCCTAGGGGATTTGCGGAATCCGTCTTCTTGGTGCAGTGGGTATGCTAAGTCCATAAGTACCCCCACAGTATAGTGAGGGCTCGGGTTAGTTTAACGGCTTTTATAGTGCTTTTGTATTGTCGGCAGATCTGCTGCGACGTTTGATTCCTCCAGACCGACAAGATTTGGATTTGGATCAGGTAGTATAAATGCTTAGCAAACGCTCTCGGTGTATCGCAGTCGCCAGTCCGGTTAGGACAAGACTGCGACCCACTTTGCTGCTGCGCCCAGGACCAAAACGATCCTAGGTGTTCTCAGCAAAAGCCCTATGTATAGCGGTCAGGAGTCAGGCGCTACACCATGCATCCCTTTAAAAGAAACAAACCTGCGGGCGTGATTACCGTGATGCCATCTGTCTTACCAACAGTGGAGATCACCACTGAATCATTGGGCGATCGCCGTCGTTGCATTAAGGCCGCCGTCACCGTCCCTGGCTCGTTGGAGCAAGTGTGGCATCTGCTGACGGACTACGATCGCCTAGCCGACTTCATCCCGAACTTGACCCTCAGCCGCCGCATCCCCCACCCTGAGCAGGGGATCCGCCTAGAGCAAATTGGCTCTCAGTGTTTTCTCAATATCAAGTTCTGTGCCCGCGTGGTGCTGGATATGGTGGAGCAATTTCCCCATCGTCTGGATTTCAACATGGTGGAAGGGGATTTTAAAGACTTTGCCGGGTTCTGGAGCCTTGAAACCCTGGACTCCCCCGAGGGACCGATCACCCGCCTCGGCTACGAATTGACGATTCGCCCCCCCCGTGCCGTGCCCATTCACTTGATCGAGCGCCATTTAAGCCGGGACCTGACTCAAAATCTACAAGCCATTTGTCAGCAAGCCACGGTGGCCTTTGCTCCAGCCTAGTTCCACCCAGCCTACATAATGGGATTTTCTGGTAAGTCCTGCTCTGGAAACCCCCTTCCCATGACCAAGCGATCGCGGTCTTCTGGCTACCATCCCCTGGGCAAGCTCAAGGTGATTTTGTCCGGGCTGTATGTGGCGGTCGTCACTGACTTTAGCGTGGCCTATAAAGTGATCTTGTCGGGGCCATTGCTCGGCGTTGCCTTCCTGTTTCGGCAATGGGTTGATCTGAGTCTAATCCTGCTAGCCATGGGGCTGATGCTGATTGCCGAATTGTTCAACAGCGCCATTGAGGTGCTGTGTGACTTTGTTGAACCTCAATACAACGATCGCATCCGCATCATCAAAGATATCGCCGCTGCCGCCGCCGGTTTGAGTATCTTGGTTTGGGCGGTGATTTTGACGGTTGAGAGCATCAGGCTTTGGCAGTTCCAGGTGATGGGCTGATGCCAAGATTGTCCTGAGTGCTGGTAGATTTCAATCCTATATCTCAGCAACCCAAAGGGATTGCCATAGTTCTTATCCGGGCTTCGACTCCGCTCAGCCCTCTACATGCTCAGCCCTCTACATGCTCAGCCCTCTACATTAGAACTTACGCAAAGCCCCTGTATCCCCCAAATCTGGGGGATGTTGAATCCGGGTTCCCCAAGATTGGGGGTTAGGGGGCCAAAATCGGATTCAAC
>JAAUQE010000330.1 GCA_012032425.1 Leptolyngbya sp. RL_3_1
CCCAGCCCCTCTCCCAAAATTGGGAGAGGGGAGTTCGGATGGCTATGTTTCTAGCCCCCTTGCCCCTTCTGCTCCTCTGTCCCCGAGATCCTGTTGGCACTGATGCCATCCGGTACTCGTCCTAGGTATAAATGGTGCCGTCGGGCATGATCGCCCCGGTTAGGATGGTGCCCGTGAGCTTCACCATCACCTTGTCCCCCACCGCCACCTTGGAGCCACTCAGGTCGGCTCCGCTCAGGTCCGCGCCACTCAAGTCCGCGCCAATTAGGTTTGCTTCTCGCAGGTTGGCATGGCTGAGGTTAGCCTGTAGCAAATTCGCGCGAAATAAATTGGCCTTAGAGAGGTTGGCGCGGTTGAGATTGACTTTGTGTAAAAAGGCATCCTGCAGATTCGCTTCACAGAGGTTGCAATTGCTGAGATTGCGTCCCGAAAAGTCTTTTTCCTGGAGGTTCGCCCCGCGCAAATCCGAGCCGCTCAGATCCGGATCCTGCTTGCGGGCACGACTGGAGCTGCTGGGGGGCGGTTGGCTGCTGGCCGCAGTTTGGCCGTTGCTACTGGGGCGGCCACTAAACCCTTGCCCTGGATAGCCCCCACTCCAGGTATCGCGATAGTAGTTACTACCATTGCTGGCGGGAGCGGCGGCCCGCGAGGTTGCGGAATTCACTCTGGAGTGATACGGATCGCTCGCCCTGGCTGCGTCGTTGGCGGTGCCATTCGCAGCACCGTTGCCATTGGTGGTGCCGTTGGTCGAACTGGCGGTGCCCGCCGCGCTGTTATTTCCGTAGCTGCGACTATTGCTATAGCTCTGATACTGAGAGGGATCCGGTCGATAGTACTGACGAGAGCGGTAGTACGTGCTCTGGCCACTGGGGCGATCTACAGGTCGATCTCCGGATCGCTCGGCTGTCCGGTCTTCCGCCGCCGCCGTGGTGGTCCGGGGACGATAGCTACTGTAGGCGCGAGCACTGGCATAGGCTTGGCTGGCGCGGCGATCGCTATAGCTGCTGCTCCGCGCCCTCACCGCTGGATTGCCCACCTTCGCCTGAGAGCGTAGGTAATCCCGAGCTTGGTTGAGGTGCTTAATTTTTTCCTGGGCTTTTTCTTGCAGCCGCAGATTCTCGTTGGGCAGACGGTCGGGGTGCCAGATAAACACCAAATCCTTATAGGCCTGGTTGATCTCATCCATAGAGGCACCAGGCTCTAACTCAAGCATTCTGTAAGCGTTCTCTAGCTCTCCCATGCAGCTGTCCGTAGTGGTGGGTGCCCAGTGTTCAGTTACCAGTATTCAGTGAATAGATGACCGATTCCCGCTTCATTGTAAGGGGATGGTGACCGACGCTCCTCGTTCTACTGGCTTACAGACTATGCGACCCCAAGGCCAGCCGCAGTTTTCTGCTCATTCGCTTAAGCTTTCCATCAACATTTATGATCGATGGCGGGTTTGAGCACCCCGTGAATGAGCCTGCAAAATATCCCTAAACCATTGCTCAAACCGTTCCCCTAGGGCAGGGAGCGAAAAGGCTGTTTCTGCCTGCTGACGGCAGGCGGCGCGATTGAGCTGATCAATGCGGCCAATGGCATCGACTAAACCAGTGACGCTATCGGGCTCGACCAGCCAACCGGTTTCCCCATGACGAATAATTTCGGTGGGGCCACCGCGTCGATAGGCAATCACCGGCACCCCGCAAGCCAGCGCCTCGATCGCCACGTTACCGAAAGCCTCCACCCAGCGGGGGGTCATGATCAAAGCGCGACAGTTACCCAGAACGGTTTGCAGCCCGTGGGTGTCGAAGAAGCCCAAATACTCCACAGGTGCTTGGGGATGTTGGGCTTGCAGGGTTTGCCAGTAGATCGGGTCCTCTACCTTGCCCATGATTTTCAGGGGGACTTGGCTTTGGGCGGCGGCGGCGATCGCATCCTCTAGGGCCTTCTCAGGGGAGACTCGACCCACCCAGGCCAGTTGGGGGGCGGGGGTGGGGCAGTAGTCATAGCAGCTCAGGTCGATGGCGCTGCCCAGGAGGCGGTACCGCTCGGGAGTGGGGAAGGTTTCGGCTTGGCTGCGGGTATAGACGCCGATGGTACCGGGATGACTCTGAGCCACAGCGGTCAAGATCGCGTCCAGACTGTCATTGAGGGAGCCCATGCTGACAAAATGGGCGATCGGCGTCTGAAAAACGGGGTCAGGTAAAAGGGCAGCCAGTCGTAGGCGAAATGCACAATCAGGTCATAATCTGACTGCACCTGACGGGCATAGCCCCACATGGCCGATAGTACTGAGGGTTCGGGCTGGGTGACCGGGGTTTGGCGTCCGGCGGTTTGCGCGGTGGATTGCCAGTTGCCGGGGAGGGTAACCAAGGTAACGTCTACGGCCAGGGTCGATTTTTCTGGGGCAACCACGGTGATGTCGTGGCCGCGCTGATGCAAGATCCGCACCAGGTTGGTCACGGTCAACTCTACCCCGCCCCCCAGGCCCGATCCCAACGGTCCCACTGGGGTTGAGATCAGTAATAGCTTGTAGCCCATCGTTCGTCAGGTTTCTATAAACCTATTGATGGTATAGCAGGGACTCACCGGACCAAGCCTAGGTTTAATCCAGCTCACCGACTTAGGGACAAGCGGGTACATAGCGTACCGCTTCACTGGGGCGCAAGGCTTGCGCCCCAGTGAAGCAACTTTTGTGCCTTGTATGTTTTTCAATTGCGGATCCCTATCGTGAGTCAGAACAATTCGCCCTGCTTCGGCTGCCCCTGCGAAGACAGTCGGATCGCCTATTCCCGACAGATCTACATCTTGAATACACACAAGATCAAGCGATTGATCTTGTGGAAGAACACCTCGAACGATTGGGTTGTTGAAATTTTTATCTAACCCAGCACAGGCTGACGGCGCACCATCGCCTCAAAGCATCTGGCCAAAGCCGGGGTGGGTAGAGAGGGCTATGGCAGAATAGTTGGGTTCAATGGGCTCAAGGGGCTGGGCAGCGAGACGATGGCAAAGTTTGTATTTGTAACGGGGGGGGTCGTCTCTAGTATCGGCAAAGGGATTGTTGCCGCCAGCTTAGGACGACTCCTCAAATCTCGAAATTACTCAGTTTCGATTCTTAAGCTAGATCCTTATATCAATGTCGATCCGGGCACCATGAGCCCGTTTCAGCATGGCGAAGTATTTGTGACGGAGGATGGGGCAGAAACGGACTTAGACCTGGGTCACTATGAGCGGTTTACCGACACCTCTATGTCACGGCTGAATAGCGTCACCACCGGCTCGATTTACCAGGCCGTGATTAATAAAGAGCGCCGGGGAGACTACCAGGGGGGCACGGTGCAGGTGATTCCCCACATTACCAATGAGATCAAGGAGCGCATCCACCGAGTGGCGCGCAATACCAACCCCGATGTGGTGATCACTGAAATTGGCGGCACCGTCGGTGACATTGAGTCGCTGCCCTTTATTGAAGCGATCCGCCAGTTTCGTAAGGATGTGGGGCGGCAGGATGTGATTTACATGCATGTCACCCTGGTGCCGTTGATTGCTTCGGCGGGGGAAGTCAAAACCAAACCCACTCAGCAT
>JAAUQE010000145.1 GCA_012032425.1 Leptolyngbya sp. RL_3_1
AGCTGTTAGGCAAAAGCTGGTTCAAGCCCAGGTCCAGGTTGACCCTTGGCTACCCCAAGATTTTGATCTTTCCCAGATCCTGAATCTGTATGGACGCTTGGCGGCCTACATTAATATCTATGCTCAACCTGTGGATTGCTACAACGTCCGCCGAAGTTTAACCCAGATTTTCCGCACCGCCACGCAAGGGGATCGCTCACTGCGCAAACTGGGCGATTTCAGTCGTCTGCTCCCACAACTGTTGAATCCTAGTTTGAAAGGGTATTTCGAGGCATTGACTGAGCGCGATCACTTTACAGCTCAACTTGATAGTGCGTTGGAATCGTGGGATGTTTGGCTGACCCCAGTTGCTGCGACTGTGGCGTTCACCCATTGCCCTGCCTGGAGTGCGGTTGATATTGACGGCAAATCCTATCCCCATGTCGTTGCCAATGGCGCTTACACCATGCCGTTTAATCTGAGCGGTCATCCGGCTGTGATCATCCCCATTGGACAAACTCAGGATGGATTACCAATGGGAATGCAAATTGTGGGAAAACGGTGGCGTGAAATGGAATTGCTGGCGATCGCTCAAGTGCTTGACAGAGTAGTTGGCGGTTTTCAACATCCAGCAGGCTATTGAGTCTTTGCTTTAAACGTGGATGCCACATTCAGTTTTCACCGTGCCGCGCCAACGACCCGCCCGCTCGTGTTCACCCGCCTGCACCGGGGTGGTCAAGGGCTCATCTCCAATGCTGGTATAGCCCTGATCATGTAAGCGGTTGTAGGGGACCTGGTGCTTAAGGGTGTAATTCCACACGTCTTTGCGAGTCCAGTTCGCGAGGGGATTGATCTTCAAGCGCCCCTCATGATCGCGCTCTAAGATTGGCATTTGCTGCCGGGTAGAAGACTGCTCCCGCCGCCGTCCAGTAATCCAAGCGATCGCTTGGGTTTCGTTCAACGCCCGTTGTAACGGCTCTACCTTGGTGACATGATGGAATCGGCTGATGTCTTTTTCCCAGAGGGCATCGCCATAAACTTCGGCAAACTCTTCGCGGCTACTGACCCCCAGGGCGCGGTAGGTACGAACGTCTAAGTTGTAGCGCTCTTTTGCCCGTTCCACTGTGACTAGGGTTTCTGAAAAATGATGTAGCGTGTCCAGAAAGATCACCGGCACCGGGGGATTGGGCTGTAGCTCCCGGTAGAGCATATCTGTAATCACCAACAGACTAAAGGACGTGCTCTGAACCAGTCCCGAGGGAATGTTTTTGACCGCCCAGGCCAGAATCTGCTGGGGCGTAGCCATCTCAAACCGCTCATTTAGGGCTTCAAGATCAAAGTTAATGGTTGAAGCGACTGCGGGGCGGGTCATGCACTGAACCATGATGTCGTTGCCTGCAACGGTGTTTACAGAGACCAATCTAGTTATACACCTTATTTTAACCGAGAATCACACATAATCCGGTCGGGATAGTGGGGTTTCAGGGTTTACTCCTCAAAGTTTAAGGGTCTAGGCCGAATGATCAGCACTAGCCCTACTGTACCGACTGCTTCCCCAGGCATCTGTAGCCTGAATGGCGGCCAAACCCTAGCTCACTAGACGGGGCGGTTAGCCCTGGGGCGGTAAGATGCCAAATGACGATCATTCATAGTTTTGGGAGGCGAATGGCGATGCAACCGCTGCCCTTGCAACTGGTGCTTTACAGTAAACCGGGCTGTCATCTATGTGAAGGGCTAGAAGAGAAGTTGGCGGCCCTTGCTCACCTTGCCTTTGACTTGGAAGTCCGGGATATCACGACTCAGGCCCATTGGTTTGAGGCGTATCAGTATTCGATTCCGGTGTTGTGTCAGGTGGTCGAGACCGCTGATGGCTCCCAGGAAGAGCCGTTGCCTCGGCTATCGCCCCGAGCACCCGTGGCTCAAGTGGAACGGTTGATACAGAACTGTTTGGCGGCTTGTACGGCAGAATAGCGGCACTTTTGGGATGGGTTAGGAGGGACTGAGATGCAACTGCGTGAATTGTTGGCGACACAACCGGATGTGCTGGCAGCGGGTGAGGCCCAGACGGTGGATCATCCGGCTTGGCAGCAAACGGTGAAACGGCTCTGCACCAACTCTCAGCTCTGCGGCGCTGGGGACCTGTTTATCGGTATGCCAGGGACTCGGGTGGATGGGGGTGAGTTTTGGTCAGGGGCGATCGCAGCGGGGGCGATCGCCGCATTGGTCTCCCCTCAGGCCTTGGCAAACCGACCAGTGCCCTCAGGATCCGATGCGGTGGTGATTCCCGTCGAAAACATGACCCAGGTCTGCGCTGAAATTGCCGCCGCCTTTTATGGGTATCCCGCCCGCCAGATGAAGCTAGTGGGGGTAACCGGCACCAACGGTAAGACCACCACCACCCATTTAATTGACTATCTGCTCCACCAAGCCACCTGGCCCACGGCCCTATTGGGCACCCTCTATACCCGCTGGCCCGGTCATCAGGAGACGGCGCTGCATACCACCCCCTTCTCCGTCGATTTGCAGGGCACCTTGGCCGAGGCGCAACAGGCGGGCTGCACCACAGCGGTGATGGAGGTGAGTTCCCATGCCCTGCACCAGCAGCGGGTGTGGGGCTGCCCCTTTGAGGTGGGGGTCTTTACCAACCTCACCCAAGACCATCTCGACTACCACCCCACCATGGAAGACTACTTCCAGGCGAAGGCGCTGCTGTTTGGCCCAGATTATTTGGCGGGGCGGGCGGTGATCAACGGGGAAGATGGCTATGGTCAGCGGCTCATCGCTCATCTACCCGCTGAACGGGTCTGGCGCTATGGGGTCAGCGACGCCACCGCTGATCTGTATACCGCTGATTTGACCTATGGGGCCAATGGGGTGAGCGGGCAACTGCACACGCCGATGGGGGCAATGCCGTTTACGCTGCCCCTTGGTGGGGCAGTTTAATCTGGCGAATATGCTGGCGGCAGTAGGGGCAGTGCTGCATTTGGGGTTGCCCTTAGCAACCGTGGTGACCCATCTGGCGAGCTTTGGTGGGGTGCCGGGACGGATGGAGCGGGTGCGGGTGAGCCCAGCGCAAGATATCAGCGTGATTGTGGACTATGCCCACACCCCCGATAGCTTGAAAAATGCCCTGACGGCAGCTCGTCCTTTTGTCTCAGGTCAGCTCCATTGTGTGTTTGGTTGTGGGGGCGATCGCGATCGCACCAAGCGCCCCCAAATGGGCCGTATCGCCTACGATTTGGCCGATGCCATTGTGGTCACCTCAGATAACCCCCGCACGGAGAATCCCGAACAGATCTTGGCGGATGTGGTGGCAGGCATTCCGGCCCAGTTGGCGGCAAATCAGGTGATTTGCGATCGGGCAGCGGCGATCAAACAGGCGATCGCCCAGGCAAAACCGGGCGACGGCATCCTGATTGCCGGTAAAGGCCATGAAGATTATCAAATTATCGGCACTGAAAAAATCCACTTTGACGACCGCGAACAGGCCAGTCTGGCCTTAAGCCAACGTTTCGGTTGAAAATGGCCAAACCCATCTGCTCCCAGCCCAGTTGTCAACGGTCAGAACCGTCTAAAGTTGCCTATAATTCCCACAACGTTCCCGTTCCCGGCTGTTGGCTAGTCTTCTCACGGCTGACATGGTCCATTTAATTGCCCCCCAGGCGTACCCCTATCTCCAGCCGGTTGTCATGTCTGCCAGCAGTTTCAAAGACTGCTTAGGGGCTTGGCTAACACTGCTGATTGAGCAAAATATTGTGGCTCAGCTCTGGGTCAAGTTGCCCACCAGCGGCGTGTGGCGAGAGGGATTACGGCGCTATAGCGAAGCCACCTCCCCAAAATCCCAAATTTATATTCTCAGCCACCAGCCGCTACCCCAGCAACCTTGGTATACGACCGTTCCTTTAGCGGATGATCATCCCCTGAAAGGAGAATACGGCTTACTGCTGCTCTCTCGATCGGCGTCAGCCCTAGTGGTGGCTCAACGGGAGGCAGACTCAGCCTCGTCCGATACGGCATCCCGGTCCCAGGTGTCTGTTACCACCACCGTCAGCCCTGAGCGGGTGCGTTATGCCCTTGGGGAAATTCAGCAGTTGGTGCAAGTGGCGGCCACCCACCATCCCGATCGCCGAGATTTACAGGGGGTCCTGAAACAGTGGCATCAGCAATTTGTGGTTCCCCAGCAGGTTGATCCCATTTTGGTCGATAGCCTCTTAGCGCAGCAGGGGCAGCGCCAGGTGCAGTTGCGGCGGGAGAGTAAAGCCCTGAAACAACAGGCGATGGCTGCCACTGACCTCTCCACCCAAAATGCCGCCCTGTTGAATACCCTGCGCTTGAAGGATGATTTTCTGAATTCTGTCGGTCAGGCGTTACGGACGCCATTGACCACCATTAAGATGGCGCTACCTTTATTGGGATCGCCCCAGCTCAAGCCAGATCACCGCAAACGCTATCTAGATACGATCCGTCAGGAGTGCGATCGCCAAAGCACATTGATTAATGGCGTGCTCGACTTGCTACAAATTGAGATGAGCTTGGCCACGGTCGTCCCGGCCCCGATTCAGCTTTTTGATGTGGTGCCGGGGGTGGTCAGCACCTATCAACCCATTGCCCAAGAAAAGGGGGTGCGCCTCGCCTACACCGTCCCCAATACCCTCCCCGCTGTGACCTGCCCAGAAACTTGGCTGCGGCAGATCATGATTCATTTGCTGCAAAACAGCATCAAATACACTGAGACCGGAGGCGAGGTCTGGGTGACGACCCAAACCCCAACCGAGGACTGGGTCACCGTAACGGTGCGAGATACCGGCACGGGCATCGCCCCTCAGGATTTACCCCACATTTTTGACCATTTTTACCGGGGTCGCCAGGGCCAAGAAGAAGATGGAGCTGGCTTAGGGCTCACCATCGTGCAGCAACTGCTGCTGTATTGTGGCGGCAAAATCACCGTAGAAAGCCAAGTCGGTCAGGGTAGTCAGTTTCATGTGCAGTTACCCTTGCACCGGGGCTAGGCACCGGGGCTAGGCACCGGGGCTAAATCTCACGGGTGTCTAAGGGTAAGAAAACCGTCAAGGTCTCTCCCTGCTGGGGACGTTGGCGGACGGTGAGCTTTGCCCCCAGGGCTTCAAAGAGGGTCTTGGTCACATCTAGATTGAGACTGACGCCTCCGGTATCGGGGGCAACGGTCAGCAGTTGCCCGAGGGATCTGAGCTGGGCACGGCTGCTGTCGGGGCAGGTGGGCGAGTCCCCGTTCCCTTCTGAGCGCGCTTTAAACTGTAGCTTTAACTGAGACCCTGCCAAGACGACCCCCATTTGAATGTGGCTTTGGGCCGGGAGCCCCTGGGTAAACCATTCCACCACCCCCGTTAACACCTGAGACAGCAGGGCGGGATCACTGGTGACTTTGGGGAGCGTCGGCGGTAACCGCACATCCAAACTGAGGTTGCGGCGGTGGGCTTGCTGCTGCCATTGGGGAATGGCTGCTTCAAATACCTGGGCCAGGGCAATCGGGGTGAGGGGGGCGGCCAGCGGATGGCGAGACGCACCGGTCAGTTCGGCTGCCCTGAAATTAAGTTGAATCGCTCAATTTGCTGCGTACATTCTTGATCGATGCGCTGTAACCGTTGGGTGGCTTTGGCGTCAAGGTTAGACCGTCGCAGTAGCGATCGCGTCAAGGTCCGAATTGTGGTCAACGGCGTGCGGATCTCATGGGCCATAGCCTGCAACAATTCGGCATCTAAGCTGAGGCAATCACTCCGGGAGATGCCAGCCGAGGAATCGTCGGTCGAGTTTTGAGGGGATGACGACCGGCTAGCAGATGAAGACCGGGTGGCAGATGACGACCGCCGCGCGGATGCGCCATTAACCCCAGCGGCGAGATGATTAGAGGTGACGGGAGACCACGCCGCAAATCGGATGTTGTCCGGCTGAGGCCCTGGGGTGCGATGGGGCAGGTGCGCCAATAGCAACTGATTAAAGCGCGTAATCAGCCGATAATCGGGACGAACGGCGGCCAGATCAGCGAGTCGCTCTGCTAATCGCCCTAGGGTCTGATTACGGCTGGGTAAGATCGATGACCGCAATCGCTGCCAAACCTGAGTCAAAACCCCTGGGTCAAATGAATACTGAAACTGCCAATCTTCCCCCGTGGGCTGCCCTAGCACTAACACCAGCGTTAAAGGGGCGGTGTGGACCAAGCAGAACTGCTCCCTCAGCAGACCATCGCTGGCCTGGAGCGGCAGGACCTGAATCATCGGGGTCGGCTCAGCAAGCCTAAAGTGGGCCGCAGGCAGCGATCGCTGCCCCATCAGCGCATCGGCTAAAGGTTGAGGGGTGAGCACCCAGGTGGCAAATCGCTGGGTCAGGGCAGGCTCCGTCACAATCGGCAGCGGCCCCGAAATCACGGCCCCCTCCGCCTGATCGGTGGGTCGGGGGGATGCGGCTAAAAGCTGGATCACCGCCGCGATCGCTGCCCGCCACTCCACCTCAGCGATGGCTAGCGTTTCTTGTCGGCCATAGGGAGCAAGCGACTCGCCCATCGCGGCACCCCCACCACTCGACAGCAGCAGATCGCTTAAGCTGAGCTGATTATCCGCCACCGTCGCCTCCCCGCCCTGACCCACAACTCTGGCGGTCATGGGTCAGATGTATAAATCCTTAGTAAGAGGCTACCGGAAACCCTTAAGGATCGTTAGGGGTAGAACCGAACGGTGAACAACGGATTCCTAGCCAAACCAACTGGAAGGGGCCATTGCCGTTTCCCGCACTTGACTGACGCCCGCCGGGGGTTGGGCCAGCAAATGCTGAATACCCCGGTGAATTAACTGCGCCATTTGGCTGTGCTGCTCAGCGGTATAGCAGCCGCCAGGGGAGTGCATAGAACAGGCTTGACGCTCATCAAGGGTGGTGTACAGGGCCGGCAACCGACTCAAGACATACGCCGCCAGCTTCTGACGCAGCAAATCAGAGGCAAAAGCTTTTTGATGGGGATGAGCTGGATAATGGGAGAGAATGTCGGTGATTTTCTCATCTACCACTAAGGCAGCTAAATTTGACAATTGTTTGGGTCATGGTTTTTATCTTCCAATGAAAATTTGAATTGAAATACAACGGGGGCTAACCCTAAAATCCACTTGTCTGGGGAACCTAGTACTCAATTGCGGAATTCATGTGACCATTCCAGTTTTTAGCTCCCTTGCCCCTCAAGCACCCCTGCCTACAGCAATAGTGCTAGTATTCAGCGGCATAAATAGCCTTAGCATTGAACAAGGGGCTTAAGCCCCTTGCCTGGGGTTGTAATGGTTGGGTTAATTCCGCCCTTGAGTACTACAGCATTTCCTAGCCTGGTGAGGTACAGCCGATGTAGTAGCAGCAATGGTTTCGAGCCTCTTTTTGTACCTCACGAGCTTCAAAAACGCTGTAAGCCTATTGCCAGCTTCAGTAGAGCCAGATGGGGTTAATGCAGAAACCTGCAATGCAACCCCGTTTCAGGCCATTTCTAAAGCAGGGCATGAATCGATCAAAGCCAGAGCCTGAATCAGGGGGCAAGTGAATCCGAACCAACGCAACACCAAATTCCACTTAATCTTTCACTAAATCAAGACAGACACTCCAGCACCAAAGTAATTAACGCCGAAGCAATCAAAAACACCGAAGCAATCAAAGCGTGAAAGGCTAAATCACCCTCCTAGTTCTGTTTTAGAAAATTTTTCGTTTCGTTTCTGAGAAAGGGCGTAAATGATTGCAAAAATCAACAGGACTTTAGCTAAGTCAATCTGAGCTAGGGTGAGACCCCTAAACTGTATGTTTTTTTAATTGAAATCCTTGACTTTTAGAGCATGGCCATTTTAATTGTTTGCCCAGGTATGCATGATCCGCAATGGACTGCACCATTGAGTGAGCAGCTCAGGACTGGGGCGCTATGGCCTGGGGCGAAGCATTACATCTTTCCCCATCATCCCCACTGGGCTTGGTCGCCCCATGCCTTGAGAACTTGGCTGGGGACCACGGTGGCGTTGGGGTCGCCGCTGGTGTTTTTGGGGTTTAGTGCGGGCTGTGTGGCGGCGATCGCCACCGCCTGGGCCTGCCAATACCAGCGCGACTATCCCGTGGAGGCGGTGATTGCCCTAGATGGCTGGGGCGTCCCGCTGGTCGGGCCATTCGCCACCTATCGTCTCAGCCACGATCGCTACACCCACGTCACTGGGGCTTGGCTTGGCCCAGGAGACCAGAGCTTTTATGCCGAACCGGCAGTGCCCCATCAGCAGTTGTGGCAAGCGCCCCAGCGGGTCTGGGGCTGGGGGACGGCAAACCCAACAGCGGCAATATCAGGACTGGGCCAGGGCGTCGGGGTGCCACACCGATATATGACGGCACTCCAGTTCCTCGGGCAGTGCCTGTCTGACTACGGTGAGACCTAAGCAAAGGGTCGCCGTACAGCAATTGATCATAAAAAATCTCGATAGTGATTCCGCGATAGGGTTGATTTCAGGCATGATTTATAAAGTATTTAAAAATACGCCCATTCCCCTAGCTGACTGACAAACCCTAGACTAGATCCTCGGAAAGCCTCCTGGTTCCCTCGCTCAGAGGGCGAGAGGGTGAGGGTGCAATGATTGGCTCCCCATACCGCTGCGGGAGTTGCGCATTGTTTCTAAACCACATCCACTTTAAAACTGGAACTTTTGCCGTAGGGCAAACTACGGGTTTGGATGTGGCCAGGGTTTAGACCGCCACTTTTGACCTGTTGTCATTTAAACCGCTGTAAGCTGCTCCTTAGTCCTATGACCTCCTCTGTCCAGATTCCTGCCCAGACCAGCACCCGTCGCGTGAGCGGAGCCTACGCGCTCATCGATAGCATCAAACGCCATGGCGTCAAGCATATTTTTGGGTATCCCGGCGGGGCGATTTTGCCAATTTACGACGAGCTTTATCGGGCTGAGGCCGAGGGGGGCATTAGCCACATTCTCGTGCGCCACGAGCAGGGTGCGTCCCACGCTGCCGATGGCTATGCCCGCGCCACAGGACAGGTTGG
This sequence comes from Leptolyngbya sp. RL_3_1, assembly GCA_012032425.1. Taxonomy (GTDB): domain Bacteria; phylum Cyanobacteriota; class Cyanobacteriia; order Phormidesmidales; family Phormidesmidaceae; genus PCC-6406. The sequence continues at coordinate 9,011 of JAAUQE010000145.1, forward strand.
GGTTTGCTTTGCCACCTCTGGCCCCGGTGCCACCAATCTGGTTACCGGGATTGCCACCGCCGCCATGGACTCGATTCCGATGGTGGTGGTGACGGGGCAAGTTCCCAGTGCGGCGATCGGTAGTGATGCCTTTCAGGAGACAGATATTTTCGGGATTACCCTGCCCATCGTCAAGCACTCCTATGTTGTGCGTGATCCCGAACACATGTCCCGGATTGTGGCGGAAGCTTTTTACATTGCTCGGACCGGTCGGCCAGGACCCGTCTTGATTGATGTACCCAAGGATGTGGGCCTGATGGAGTTTGACTACCAGCCGGTGGATCCGGGGGATGTCAAACTGCCCGGTTATAAACCCACGACTAAGGGACATTTCCGCCAAATCACCAATGTGGTTGAACTGCTCCAAGCGGCCCGAAAGCCCTTGCTATACGTGGGTGGCGGCGCGATTACCGCCGGAGCCCATGAAGAGTTGCTGGCATTGGCCGAGCGCTTTCAGATCCCGGTAACCACGACCCTGATGGGCAAGGGTGCCTTTGATGAGCACCATCCCCTCTCGGTGGGGATGCTGGGGATGCATGGCACCGCCTATGCCAACTTTGCGGTGAGCGAATGCGATTTGCTGATGGCCGTGGGGGCGCGCTTTGACGATCGCGTGACGGGCAAGCTGGATGAATTTGCCGCCCGCGCCAAAGTGATTCATATCGATATCGATCCGGCTGAGGTGGGCAAGAACCGGATTCCTGACGTGCCAATTGTGGGGGATGTGCGCTTAGTCTTAAAGGACTTGCTGCGGTATCTCGCTGAGCAGGCTCAGCCGATTTCGACCCAGCAGACCCGGCCTTGGTTGGACCGCATTCAAACGTGGCGACAGGATCACCCCCTCACCGTACCCACTTACGCGGATGTGCTGTCTCCCCAGGAGGTGATTGTGGAGTTGGGACATCAGGCACCCCAAGCCTTTTACACCACCGATGTGGGTCAACATCAAATGTGGGCAGCTCAGTTTTTGAAAAATGGCCCCCGCCGCTGGGTTTCGAGTGCGGGGCTCGGCACCATGGGCTACGGTTTGCCTGCGGCCATGGGGGTCCAGGCCGCACTACCCGGTCAAACCGTGATCTGTATTAGCGGTGATGCCAGCTTTCAGATGAACCCTCAAGAGCTGGGGACCCTTGCCCAATACGGCTTGAAGGTGAAAACGGTGATTATCAACAATGGCTGGCAGGGGATGGTGCGTCAGTGGCAAGAGGCCTTTTTTGGAGAGCGCTACTCGTCTTCCAATATGGAGTTGGGGATGCCTGACTTTACGCTGCTGGCCCAAGCCTACGGGGTCAAAGGCATGGTTGTGAAGACCCAGGCGGAACTGCGGGCTGGGGTCGCCGAGATGCTGGCCTATGACGGGCCGGTGCTGATGGATGCGCGGGTTCGTAAAGACGAAAACTGCTACCCGATGATTGCGCCGGGTAAGAGTAACGCTCACATGTTGGGGCTTTCTAAGCCGGGGGTCGCCCCTTAGCAGGTTCCACCCACCAAAAGCTTGCTGGGATCAGCCGGTCACGCTAGCATGACCCGTAATCTAGCTTGGCTTGGTGGATCCTCATAACCCTAGAGACCCGGCTCGCCTCTGTGATTCAGGAGTGTTGAATGTCTGTGCCATCATTATCTGAGCCCGTGGCTGCGCCCACGCGCCATCTGTCTTTGCAGTCTCAGCCGCGATCGCGGCGATCGCCTGCCGCGAAACCAGGGACCTCCGGGGTGCCCTGC